>CAKUHJ010000008.1 GCA_934655935.1 uncultured Oscillospiraceae bacterium
TCATGCTGGTGTACCTCCTTATTCGCTGAGATATGTGAGGAAAATCTGCTTTGCAGCATCGTCGGCAATTAAATACCTCGGTGCAGATGATTGAAACGTCGGCAGCAAAATTGCGCCGAAATCTTTTTCATAATGCTTTGCCAGCGCCGTCGTTTTTGCCTCCAGAATCACATCTCCTGCAAAGCCGTTGTCAATGGAGAGCTTGATTCCGAGCGCGATCATCAGCCGACCGATCCCCGTATATTTGGGATTTCCACCATCCAGCGTTGGATTCGATTCCGGCTGTGCTTCCATGTACGCAATATGGACGACTAACGCATTTTCAAGAATCTCATACGCACCCAGCGCAATCAGTTCCTCATCGAGCTTTGCCGCGTATTTTTCAAGACGCGGATCGGAGAGATAATCACTGACCCATGAGGTTTGCCATGCAGAGTTTGTCTTTTGAGCATCTTCATCCGTCATGGGTGCGATTGAAACAGGAATCTGCTCCTGCATGGCATTATAAATAAAAGGTTTGAACTCCATATACAAAACCTCCGTATTTGAAGTTTAACACGATTCAGCCGCTTTTACAAGTGGACGCCCCTAAAATCTCATGCATACACGCTTTATCTTATCCATCAGCAATGACAAACACAAAAGCAAAAGGGTATGTACCGTTAAGGCACATACCCTTTTCTGTCAGAAAACCCTTGTCCGGCAGCTGCCATAGTATTTGTTTCTCAAAACCTGTTCTATGGACAGCTGCCGGAGCAGCGTCTCTTTTGGAAAATTACTTTTTACTTCAGGTTGCCGAGGTCCTCAACCGCGATGGTCTTGGCATTGTCGGCAGCGGAGACGGTGATGTCGTTGGAAACGGTGATCTTGCCGTCGAACATATCCTTGACAAGCGCCTTGTAGTCGTCCTGCGTGAAGCTGTCGGACCACTGCGTGGACTCGTAAGGAATCTGGACATAGTTGACGGTGGGATCGTCGCCGGAAACGAGGCCCAGCGTTGCGATCTTGCCGACGTAGTCCGCCCAGTTGCCGTTGTTGATGACGTCGTTCAGCGCGTCATAGGTGGCGGGATACAGGCCCTTCATGGCGGAGGTGACCGTCAGGTCCTTGTAGTCGTCGCCGCCGGCATAGTTGGCAATCACGCCAGCCTGGTCAACGTCGACGCCGATGACCTTCGCGCCCTCGACCTTCTTGGCCGCGTCGACCGCGGAGGTGTAGATGCCGCCGCCGCAGGCGAAGACAACCTCGGTGCCGCCTGCATACCAGGTGTCCATTGCAGCGGTGATGTCGCCGTCGCCGTAGAACTGGTTGCCGTAGGCATACTTCAGAGAGACGTCCGCGCCGGTCTCGGCCGCAGCGGCGTCAGCGCCCTGTACGAAGCCGTAGCCGTAACGGATTACCGCAGGAACGGCCATGCCGCCCAGGAAGCCAAGCTTGGTGTAGCCCAGCTTGACCGCCGCGTAGCCGGCCATATAGCCGCAGAGCTCTTCCTGATAGACTGCGCAGTAAACGTTGCTCATATCGACATAGGTTTCAAGGTCCCAGTTGTCGGGGTTGTAGTCATAGGACTCGCCGGCAGCTGCGACGCCCGCTTCCAGCAGGTCGCCCTTGCCAACGTCCAGCGCGATGAACTTCACATCCGGATATTCCGGAGCCGCTTCCACGATGGCGCCGCCGAAGGCGTAGCCCGGCATCACGATGACATTGTAGCCTTCGTCCGCAGCCTTCTCGATCATGGCGACACGGTCGGCCGTGTTGTCGCCGGCGGGCTTGAAGTAGGTGAAGTCAATGCCGTTGGCCTCGCAGAAGGCCTTGCAGGCTTCATACGTGGTCTGGTTGAAGGACTGGTCGGTGATATCGCCATAGTCGGTGATCATGGCGACCGCATACTCCGCTTCTGCGGGTTCTTCCGCAGGCGTTTCTTCCTCAGTGGGCTCTTCCACGGGAGTTTCTTCTTCGGTCTTGGCCGGCTCCTCCGTCTTGGCGGGCTCTTCGGTCTGTGCGGGCTCTTCCGTCTTGGTCGAGGCGCAGGCCACAAGGCTCAGAACCATGACGACTGCCAGCAGCAGTGCAAGGATCTTTTTCATTTTTGTTCCTCCATTATAAAAAATATATAGGATTCCGCGGCTGTGCCGCAGGGTGTATTATGACACACTGCGCAGAAAAAATCAACCGTTTGCGGCAGAATTTCCAGTTTCAGGCGTTCAGAATTTACGCTCTGTTCATATATTTTTCCGCCGAAAAGCTGTAGGGCAGCAGTTCTCCGAGCGAAACGGCCTCATAGGAAAGGTCCTTCCGGCCCATATAGATCATGAAATCCTCCCCGCAGAATTCGCGCAGCACCTGCCGGCATACGCCGCAGGGCGGGAAAATATCGTCTGCCTGCCCCATATAGCCGCCCACCACCGCAATGGCGGAAAATTCCCGCTCTCCGGCCGCGACGGCGGTAAAGACGGCGGTGCGCTCGGCGCAGTTGCTCGGACCGTAGGCCGCGTTTTCCACATTGCAGCCAAGATACACTCTCCCGCTCTTTGCCAGCAGCGCCGCGCCGACCGTATAATGCGAATACGGCACATAGGCCTTTTCCAGCATGCCGAGCGCGAGCCTGATCAGTTCCTTCGGTTCCATCGCGCCTCCTCAGCCCAGCAGGACCTTTGCAAAGCTGACGCCCTCGGTCTGCTGCGGAACGCCGAGCAGCTCTGCAACCGTCGCCGCAACGTCGCAGAAGCCCACGCGCGTGCCGAGATTTCCGGGCCGCACCGCAGGGCCTGCGGCAAGCAGCGGGATATATTCCCGCGTATGGTCCGTGTGGCGGGTGAAGCTCGGGTCGCAGCCGTGGTCCGCCGTGATCATGACCAGGTCCTCCGCCGTGAGCTTCTGAAGAAGCTGCGGAAGCCAGGCGTCAAACTCGGAAAGCGCGGCCGCGTAGCCGTCCGGATTTCTGCGGTGGCCGTAAAGCATGTCAAAATCGACCAGATTCACAAAGCACAGGCCCCTGAAATCCCGGTCCGCGATGGCGAGCGTTTTTGCAAGGCCGTCCGTGTTGCCGCTGGTATAGGTGAACTCCGTCATGCCGCGGCCGGCAAAAATATCGTGAATCTTGCCCACGGCGATCATATTGAGCCCCTGCTCCGTAATGGTATCCAGCACCGTCTTTTTCGGCGGCTCCAGAGAAAAATCATGCCGCCGCGGCGTACGCGTGAAGGGCCACTGGCCGGTAAAGGGCCGGGCGATCACGCGGCCCACGCCGTATTTTCCCACCAGAAGCTTCCGCGCAATGCGGCAGTATTCATAAAGCTGCTCCGGCGGAACCAGGTCCTCATGCGCGGCAATCTGGAATACGGAGTCCGCCGAGGTGTAGACGATCAGGTCTCCGGTTTCAAGATGCTGCCTGCCGTAATCCTTGATGACCTCCGTGCCGGAATAGGGCAGATTGCACAGCACGCCCCGCCCGGTCTGCGCGGAAAACGGCTCCAGAATCTCCTTTGGAAAGCCGTGCGGGAAGGTCGGCAGCGGCTCTGGCGAGACGATACCGGCCAGCTCCCAGTGGCCGATGGTGGTATCCTTGCCCATGGAGCGCTCCTGCAGGCGCGCGACGGCCATCTTCATCTCTGCCGCTTTGGGCAGATAGTCCACCCCGTCGAGATTTCCAAGTCCCATGGAAATCAGGTTCGGCATATGAAATTTTCCGGAGGCCGCGCAGGCGCGCAGCGTATTGGCGCCCACATCGCCGAAGGCGGCGGCGTCCGGCTCCTCGCCGACGCCGCACGAATCAAGCACAATCAGAAAAATCCGCTTCATAAGCGTCTTACTCCCTTTCAAGCCTCAGCGCAGTCTCAAGCGCCAGCTGCATCATGTTCCGGAAGCCGGTCTGGCGCTCCTCGCTGGTGGTAAATTCCTCCTTGAGCAGATGGTCGGAAATCGTGCAGATGGCAAGCGCGTGCTTTCCTGCGCGCGCGGCGTTCATATAAAGCGCCGCAGCCTCCATCTCAACGGCCATCACGCCCATCTTCCGCCAGCAGGCGTTGCCGTCCAGCGCGGCGGGCAGGCCCGCGTCGTCGCCGTAGAAGCGGTCGGAGGAGAGCAGGTTTCCCACGTGATACGGAAGCGCCAGCGCCTTTGCCGTCTGTACGCACGCGTCCAGCATGCGGTAGTCGGCGATGGGCGCAAACGTGCCGGGCAGATGATACTGCCCCGCCCAGTTCGAGTCCGTGCAGGCCGCCTGGCCGATGACGACGTCGCGGAGGTTGACGCTTTCCTGCAGCGCGCCCGCCGAGCCGACGCGGATGATGTTCTCCACGCCGAAAACGGTGTACAGCTCCCACGAATAGATGCCGATGGAGGGCATGCCCATGCCGGAGGCCATGACAGAAACCTTCATGCCCCGATAGCTTCCGGTGTAGCCCTGCACGCCCCGGACATTGTTGACCAGAACGGGATTTTCAAAAAAGTTCTCTGCGATATACTTTGCGCGCAGAGGGTCGCCCGGCATCAGAACGGTTTTGCCGAAATCGCCGGGTCTGGCGTTGATGTGTGGAGTCGGATAGTTTGCCATATTCCTCTGTCTCCTGTTCTTTTATTTTGCTTGCTGCTGCTTGACCAGCTTTACAATCCGGCTGGTACCGAGCCGGGATGCGCCCAGGCGGATAAATTCCTCTGCGTCGGCAAGCGAGGAAATGCCGCCGGCCGCCTTGATTTTCACGCCGTTTGTGACGTGCGCCGCGAAAAGCTCCACGTCGTGGAACGTCGCGCCGGAGGTTGAAAAGCCGGTGGAGGTCTTGATATAGTCCGCGCCGGAGGCGGAGACGATTTCACACATTTTAATCTTTTCCTCGTCCGTCAGAAGGCAGGTCTCAATGATGACCTTCAGAAGCCTTCCCTGGCAGTGCTGCTTTACGGCCTTGATTTCTGCAAGCAGCTCGTCCCACCTGCGGTCCTTGACCCAACCGAGGTTGACGACCATGTCGACCTCCGCCGCGCCGTTCTCCACCGCGTCCTGCGCTTCGAAGCACTTGGCCTTTGTCGTATCGTAGCCGTTCGGGAAGCCGATGACGGTGCAGATGGGAAGCCTTCCCGCCACATACTCCGAAGCCCGCGCCACATAGGAGGCCGGGATGCAGACGGAGGCCGTATGATACTTCATGCCGTCGTCGCAGATTGCCTGAATCTCGGCCCAGGTCGCCGTCTGGGCCAGCAGCGTATGGTCCACCTTACTCAAAATTTCCTTCAGTTCCATGCAGAAGCTCCACCTTTCTGTGTTCCTTGATATAGTCCTGATAGCATTTATGACACATGGCGATATAGCTGTCGTTTCCGCCGAGGAAAACCTGGTCGCCCTCGGTCACGACGTAGCCGTCCGGGCCGATGCGCGCGTTGGTTGTGGCCTTGCGGCCGCAGTCGCAGATGGTCTTGATTTCGGTGATGGAGTCGGCCAGCTCAAAAAGCCGCCGGCTGCCCGGAAAGAGCTTGGTCTGGAAGTCGGTCCGCAGACCGAAGCACAGAACCGGAAGATTCTCCTCATCGACCAGCTGCCGGAGCTGGTCAATCTGCTCCGGCGTCAGAAACTGGCATTCGTCGGCAATGATGACGTCCACCCGCTCCTTGCTGCGGTAAAGCTCCGTCAGGTCCCGCTCCGGGCCGACGGCCTCCGCCTCGGAAACCAAGCCGATGCGCGAGCGCAGAATAAACGCGCCGTCGCGGCTGTCCGCCGCGGGCTTCAGAAGCCAGACGCGCATGCCGCGCTCCTCATAATTATACTTTGTAATCAGCGCCGTGGCCGTCTTGCTTGAGCCCATCGCTCCGTACTTGAAATACAGCTTTGCCATATCATCCCCGCTTTCCTGTTTCTGAAGTATAGCAAATTTCCGCGTCAAAGAAAAGCCTGTTTTTCCTTAACGCAGAATTTTTGCCGGCTTCTGATAGCGTTCCTGCTCTGAAAATACGCAGCCGCAATATTTTTGCATATAAAATCCGAGTTCTCTCGCGCGCGCCTGCCCGTCGCGGAACATGGGCCGGAAATCCTGATAATAGAACCTCACGCCATATTCCTCCGCCGCGCGGTACGCCACATCCCGCATCAGCTCATGCTGCTGATAGGGGCTGATAAACAAGGAGGAGGTAAACGCGTCGAAGCCGCCCTCCTTTGCCTGCCGGGCCGTCTCGTACAGGCGCATTTCGTAGCATTCGACGCACCGGCCGTCAATATTCTCCGCCACTGCGCGTACAAACGGGCGCAGCCCGTAATCGTCGCGCACCAGAAGCGGAAGCTCAATCTGCCGCGCGTATTCCTGCAGGCAGTTCCGCCTGGCCCGGTATTCCGTAAACGGATGGATATTGGGATTGTACCAATAGCCCGTCAGTTCGATTTTGTCCGCGCGCAGCGCGTCGATGGGCATGTTCGCGCACGGCGCGCAGCAGATATGCATAAGAAGCTTCATTGTCTTCCCCCCGCCGCCAAGTATAGCACATTGCCGCGCGGCTGTACAGAACAGAAAAAAAGTCCGGCCTGTTTCGGTCATTTTTTACATGGACAGGCTGCGCGAAACATGCTATAATCTCTGCTAATATCAGCCATAAGCAACTCTCGTGAAAGGATGATGCATCATGCCAGCTCCCATTGAAAGCTATGCAGGAAAAATTCAGAGAAAGCTGCTGAAAAAGCAGCGTGTCATCGAGGCCGCCTCCGGCCGGCAGAAGGCCGATCTGGTCCTCAAAAACGCCACCTATGTCAACGTCTTCTCCAATGAGCTCCGCACCTGCGACATTGCCGTCGCCAACGGCCTGATTGTCGGCATGGGCAGCTACGAGGGCGAGACCGAATACGATATGACGGGAAAAATCGTCTGCCCCGGCTTTATCGACGCACACATTCATCTGGAATCCAGCCTGGTCAGCCCGAAGGAATTCGTCCGCGCGACGCGGCCTCACGGCACCACCACCGTCATCACCGACCCCCATGAAATCACCAACGTCATGGGCACCGACGGCATCGACTACATGTTCCAGGCCACCGAGGGCCTGCCGATCGACGTGCGCTTTATGCTCCCGTCGTGCGTACCCGCCACGCCGATGGACGAGTCGGGCGCAAACCTGGACTACCGCGCCATCGACTCGTTCTACGACTATCCCCGCGTACAGGGTCTGGCCGAGATGATGAACGCCTACGGCGTCATCCACAACGACGCGGAGGTCGTCTCGAAAATTGTCGCCGCGCAGGCGCACCATAAAAAAATCGACGGCCACGCGCCCGGGCTTCTCGGCAAGGATCTTGACACCTACGTCGCCGCCGGCGTGTACTCCGACCATGAGTGCTCCACCCTGGACGACGCGCTTGCAAAGCTCCGCCGCGGCCAGTTCATCATGATCCGCGAGGGAACCGCCGCGCGCAACCTGGAGGCGCTCGCGCCGCTTCTGACCTCCCAGTACGCCGAGCGGTGCATGTTCTGCACCGACGACAAGCACCCGAACGATCTGCTTGCGCTCGGCCATATCGACTACATCGTCCGCGAAGCCATCAACAAATACGGCGTCGACCCCATTATTGCCGTCAAGGCCGCCGGCCACCATGCCGCGCGCTACTTCCTGCTCAATAACCGCGGCGCCATTGCGCCCGGCTACCTTGCAGACTTTGCCATCATCGACAATTTCAAGGACTTCCACGTGGAAATGGTCTTCAGGAAGGGCCAGCTGATGTCCGACCACGGAACGCTCCGCGATTTCCCCGCCCCGCAGATTGAGAGCTATCTGGACCAGCGCGCACACGATACCTTCCACGTGCGCAGGCTCACGGAGGATGATTTCCGCGACACGCGCAGAAGAGGCGTCCTCGGCATGATCCCCGGCCAGATTGTCACCACGGACAACGGCTATGCCGAGCAGGTCGACGTTTCAAAGGATATTCTGAAAATCGCCGTTGTCGAGCGCCATAAAAACACCGGCCACATCGGCCTTGGCTATATCCAGGGCTACGGCCTGCGCTCCGGCGCGGTCGCCACGTCCATCTCCCACGACTCGCACAATATCATCGTCGTCGGCGCAAACAGCCGCGACATGGCCCTCGCCGCAAATTACATCGTCGAACACCACGGCGGCATCGTCGTCGTGGAAAACGGCGAGGTCCGGGCCTCGGTCGTCCTTGAGCTTGCCGGCATCATGTCGGACCGCCCGCTACCGGTCATCAACGACGAGCTTGAGCGCGCCAAGGAGGCCGCCTTCGGCCTCGGCGTGACGCCGGGCGTCGACCCGTTCATGACGCTGAGCTTCATGGCGCTTCCGGTCATTCCGAAGCTGCGCATCACCACGCGCGGCGTCATCGACGTCGATACCCAGCAGTATATCTGAGCCCCATGCAAAAGCGGCCCCGGAGCAAATTCCGGGGCCGCTTTGCAGCGCTGCACACCATAGTTTTTCGACAGTCTCAAAACGACGTTCAGAATGCGACGTTCATGAACAGCGCCACGCAGCACAGAATCACCGCCAGAGGCACATAGACATAGCGCCCCACGCTATACCAGAGGCTTCCGCGCCGCTTCCCGGAGCCGAGGTTGACTGCGTCCAGCAGCACATCCTTCTTCATGATGTAGAACCAGGAAATGGCCCCGAGGGAGGCGCCGATGGGGATAATATAGATGGACACCAGATCCATCCAGGGACCCCATTTGTCAATCGGCTCCATAAAGACGCCCGCGCCGAGGCAGAGCACACAGATGACGCCCAGCGCCGCCGTCCGGCTGAGCTTCGGAAATTTATGCAGAAGCGACTCCGCCACGGCCTCAAACATATTCTGCAGCGAGCTCACGCCGGCAAAGATCATCGCCAGATACAGAATCACCGCGAACAGCCGCCCCAGCGGGATATCCTGCAGAATCGCCGGCAGCGTGACAAACAGCAGGCCGGGCCCAGCGCCCACGTCCATTCCGTAGGAAAAGCAGGCCGGAATGATCACCAGCGCGGCAACCACCGCCGCAATCGTGTCAAACAGCGCCGTATGCTGCGCCACGCCCACGACGTCCTCCTTCCTGGAGAGGTAGGCCCCGTAGACAATCATTCCGCTTCCAGTGACAGACAGGGAGAAGAACGCCTGCCCCATGGCCCAGATCCAAATCATCGGATCGCTGAGCTCCGCCCAGCGCGGCGTGAACATAAAGCGGTAGCCCTCCGCCGCGCCCGGCAGGAACGCCACGCGCACCGCCAGCACCAGGAAAATCAGGAAAAACAGCGGCATCATGATCCGGTTGGTCTTTTCGATGCTGTGCGCGCCCAGATACAGCGTCAGCAGCGTCCCCACCACCACGATGATGTGGCAGACCAGCACAGAATACGGCTGCGAGGAGAACGAGGAAAACCACACGGCGGTATCGGCGCTCATCAGCGTTCCCGCAACCGAGTCCACCAGCGCCTTGAAAATATACGCCACAATGATGGCGTAGCCGATGGCGATGCACAATGAGCCTGCCAGCGGCAGCCAGCCCAGCACGCCGCCCGCCCTGCCGCAGGCCTTTCCGCGCGTGGCCCAGGCGCGCTCGTACGCGCCGAGCGTGCCGGTCGCCGCAAAACGCCCGACGGCAAACTCCGCCGGAAGGCCCACATAGCTGAAGATGAACACAAACAGCAGATAAATCAGCAAAAACGCGCCTCCGCCGTTGCTGCCCAGCTTGTTGGGAAAGCCCCAGACGTTCGCCATGCCGACCGCCGAGCCGACCGAGGCCAGAATGAAGCCCCAGCGGCTGGCAAAGCTTTTGGTGTGTGAAGATGCTTTTTTCATACGCTTGTCTCTTTCTTTTTCTTAATAATTTAATGTTTCTCAGTTTCGGACCGACAGCTCCAGCAGCGCCAGCGTTTCCTTCAGGCGCTCGTAAAAGCCCAGCGCCGTCCGCGGCAGGGGCTTTGCCTCCTGATACCAGCCGCAGGGCTCAAGCTCCGCATCGCCGAACAGCCGGGAGAAGCCGCCGCCAAGGCCGATGGCATGCGCGTAGGGCAGAAGCTCGTAATAATACTGTCCGTCCCGGCGGAGCATCATAAGAAGATGCTTTTCCGAGACCCGCAGCAGGAAGCGCCGGAAGCCCAGCGCCTGAGAAATCATCTGCGTGCCAAAGCGCGTGCGCTGCCCGCCGTGCATGGTCAATGCGCCCATCGCCGCCGTACACAGCAGCGCCGGCAGCATCAGAACGCTTCCGCAAAGCCGGGCCGGAAGCAGCAGAAGCACAGCCGACGCCAGCGCGAGCAGGCCCCTCAGGCGGCTGCCTGTGTAAACGGCCTGCGGCGCGGTAAGAATGGGAAGGCTCGCCGCCGTCCCGGCCAGAAGCAGCACCGCCCCCGTCAGCCACCGCAGCGCGGAAGCCGGGAAAAGCAGCTGCGCCGCCTGCGTCAGCGCCGCGCCGCAGGCCAGCGCGCAGAGCAGCTGCGCAATGCGCACATTTCCGCTGCTTCTGGAATAAAGCCGGCGCTGCCAGTAATGCGTAAGCGCCTGCGCCGCGCGCTGCGCGGTCTGCTTGTAAAGAACGCTCGCGCCGTCAACCCGGTCGCCCTGTGAGAACAAAATCGCAAAGAGCTTTGTTTCGATGCTTCTGCGCTCGTTTCCCATGTCCATGCACTTGTACAGGCTCACATTTCCCTTCTGGCTCACGCCGATGGATACATAGCCAAGATTTGCCCACTGAAGCACCAGCATATTGAAATCCGGCTTCGCCCCGCACAGCAGAAACGGCAGGTCACACGGCAGCGCCGAATCCGGCGGCAGCGCGCGCGAGACCGCGTGCAGGCCGGGGCTGCGGAGCGTCAGCGCCCAGTAGGCAAACGCGCAGACGCAAAGAAGCGCGACCGCCGCCGTCCGCACCCAGCCGGCCGAGGCTGCGGCGTAGGCGCCGGAAAAATAGCCGCTTTCAAAGCGCATGGTCATTTCCAGCGCCTCGTGGTCCTTCAGGCCCGCCGGAATCCGCCCGCTGATCACGCCTTCAGAGCTCCGCAGCTCGATCATATCCGCAATTACATCGCCGTAATAGCCGCTTGAAAAGGACGGGGCCGGCGCGGAAACCGGAGTCGGCAGCGTCACCGTAAAGCTGTAGTCCGCAACCGGGTACTCCCATTTCGGGCACTGCAGCGGCAGTCGCAGCAGCTGGCTTCCGTCCTCCTGCCCGGCGGCAAGCCTGCCCGTCGTATACGTTACGATAAAGGTGCGGCTGCCGGAAAAGCCGACGGCGTCCTCCAGAACCAGGACCGGGTTGTCCCCGTCCATTGTCTTTTTGGCCTGGTAGCCGGCGACGCTCGCCTTCTTTGCGCCCTCCGGCAGCGGAAAGCGAAGCTCCGAGGCAAGGCCTGTGACGTCGACGGTAATGGTCTGCGTCATCTGGCACGAACCGTCGGAAAGAATCTGGCAGTCCGTCTTCATCTCGGAAATCTGCGCGTCCGCGGCCAGCGCGCTGCCGCACAGAAGCAGAAGCAGCGCAAAAAGGCCCGCTATACGCAGGAAAAAGCGTTTTATGAAAATCACCTCCGCAGACAGATACAGATGCTGATGTTGTCATTGTTAGATTATCACATCTGCGTGCGTTTTGCAACCTGCGCCGGGCGGCGGGCCGCAAAGGCCGCCTGATGCAGAAATGCGCCGCAGCCCTCGTCAAGTAGCTAAAAAAATTTCAGGAAGCGTACCTAATTTTTTGTGCGCTTTGTTGACTTTGCACGGCCCATGATGTAGAATGGCAGTGTATCATAGCTGATACAAAAACAGCTCCGGCACGCAGCTGCCGGACAAATGGAGGAACGAAAATGAAAAAGATCATGGCTCTGCTTCTGGCCGTCCTGATGATCCTCGGCATGTGCGCCTGCGCTTCCAAGGCTCCCGGCGCGGAGGACAGTAAGGATGCAGCCGGAGACAAGAAGGTTTACAATGTCGTCTACATTGTAAACGGCAACCTTGGCGACAAGTCCTTCTTTGACTCTGCCCAGGCCGGCATCGACATGCTGGTGGACGCCGGCCGTGTCACCTGCAAGACCATCGAGCTGGGCGGCACCGACGAGGACCAGCCCAAGTGGCTCTCCACGCTTTACGACGTCTCTGAGGAAGGCAGCTACGACCTGGTCATCTGCGGCACGTACCAGATGCCCGATTACCTGAAGGAAGTGGCCAGCAAGTATCCCGATCAGAAGTACCTGATTTTCGATGACAACACCTACGCCGGCCAGAACGCCAACGTGGTCAACATCACCTACAAGCAGAACGATCTGGGTTATCTCGTCGGCGTTTTCGCTGCCTGCATGACCACAGACACCAATGTCCCCAACATCAACTCCGATGCGGTCATCGGCTTCGTCGGCGGCGTGGACTCTCCGGTTATCAACGACTTCCTGGCCGGCTTCATTACCGGCGCGCAGTCCGTCAATCCTGACGTCAAGGTCGACACCCGCTACACCAACGACTATGTCGATACCGCGATTGCCAAGGAATACGGCCTGTCCATGATCAACGACAACAAGTGCGACATCATCTGGGGCGTCGCCGGCAACGCCGGCAACGGCGCGGCCGAGGCTGCTCAGGAAACCGGCAAGGCATGGTTCATCGGCGTCGACTCCGACCAGGAGCTCACGTTCAGCGCCGATCTTGCCGCGCTGACGCTGACGTCGGGCCTGAAGAACATCGGCAATTCCATCGTCTGGTTCTTTGATGAGCTTGACAAGGGCGTTGCGCACTATGGCACCGAGGTTACCCTGGGCCTGGCCGAGGGCGGCGTCGGCATCGTGACCGACAAGAACTTCGACAAGTACGCCTCCGCCGATACGAAGGCTGCGGTTGAAAAGGCACAGAGCGACGTTCTGAACGGCTTGGTAAAGGTTCCCTCCGCGTTTGACGAGGGCTTTGACGTTGCCGCGCTCCGCGACTCTGTCCGTCCGTAACATCCCATGGATTCCAAGGGGGCTCAGAGGAGCCCCCTTGCGTCCCTTTGGAAGGCAGTCGTGAATGAAGCGCAGGCCGCTTCTGCCTGCGCCTGATTCATGGCTGCGATTCAGAATTTCCAGAAAGAGAGGATACCTGCATGCCCGACGAAAAAGCCATCCGGACGGACGAGGAATACGTTGTCCAGATGAAGGGGATCACCAAGGTGTATCCCAACGGCGTCGCCGCGAACCAGGGCGTGGACTTTAACCTCCGCAGAGGCGAAATTCACGCACTGATGGGCGAAAACGGCGCCGGCAAATCCACCCTCATGAAAATGCTCTTCGGCCTGGAGCAGCCGACGAGCGGAGAAATCCTCATTCATGGGGAAAAGCTCTGCCTCAGCTCCCCCACCGTCGCCATTGCGCACGGCATCGGCATGGTGCACCAGCATTTTATGCTGGTGCCGAGCCTTTCCGTGGCGGAAAATATGGTCCTCGGCATTGTCCCGAAGAAGGGCCTCTTTGCAGACAGGGCCCGCGCCATCGAAATCACAACGCAATACGCGGAAAAGTACAACCTCCACGTCGAGCCGGAGGCCAAGGTCATGGATATCCCCGTCGGCATGAAGCAGAAGGTGGAGATTCTCAAGGCCCTGGTACGCGGCGCAAAAATTCTGATTCTCGACGAGCCGACCGCCGTTCTGACCACGCAGGAAACCGCGGAGCTTTTCCGCGAGCTGCTGCACCTCAAGGACCAGGGCTACACCATTGTGTTCATCTCGCATAAGCTCAATGAGATCATGGAGATCACGGACCGGCTGACCATTATGCGCGGCGGCCGCTCCATGGGCGTTTACAACACAAAGGACGTAACGAAGGAGGAAATCTCCCGCCTGATGGTTGGCCGGGACGTCGTGCTGGAGCTCCAGAAGGACAAGGCCCGGCCCACGGAGCCGGTTCTTCGCGTCCGGGATCTGGAATACGTCAACGAGTGGAATAAGAAAATGCTCGATAAAATTTCCTTTGACGTACGCCGGGGCGAAATTCTCGGCATCGCGGGCGTGGAGGGAAACGGCCAGAAGGAGCTTGTGGATACGCTCTTCGGCTTCCGTACGCCGAATGCCGGCAGCATCTCGGTCTGCGGGAAAAGCATCCTCGGCCTTTCGCAGCAGGCTCTGCGCGAGCTTGGCGTCTCTCTGGTCCCGGAGGATCGTATGCTCTATGGCATTGCGTCGACGGCCTCCATTGAGGAAAATCTGATCTCCGACCGCTGCGGAAGCAAGCGCCTGAATCAGGGCCCGCTTTTCAATATGAAGGCCATTCATGCCGAGGCCGAGCGGCTGATCGCGGATTACACCGTGCTCTGCAAGTCCCGCACGCAGCAGGTCGGCATGCTCTCCGGCGGCAACATCCAGAAGGTTGTCGTCGCGCGCGAGTTCTCCAACAATCCGGTCCTGATTCTGGCCGACCAGCCGACGCGCGGCATCGACGTCGGCGCAACCGAGTTCATCCGCAAAAAGCTGGTGGAGCTTTCCCGCTCGGGCATTGCCGTGCTGCTCATCTCCGCAGACCTAAACGAGGTCATGGAGCTCTCCGACAGCCTGATTGTCATGCACGGCGGAAAAATCGCCGCGTATTTTGAGGACACCGCGGCGCTGAGCGACGAGGTGATGGGCGAATACATGCTGGGGCTCCGGCATCAGCCCGCAGAGGAAATCGGGAGGGCCTGCCATGACTAAAAAACGCGAATTGATCTTCTCTCTGGTGCGCGGCCTTGTCGCCATCCTGATTGCGCTGCTGGTTGCAACGGTTCTGATCTTCATCAGCGCCGACGGCAGCAGCTTTGGAGAAAAGCTTTCTGCAACGGCGGAGGCGCTCCGGCAGCTTCTCCTCGGCCCGCTTTTCCGCTCCGGCCGGAGCGGAGCCTCCTTCGATTTCAAGCGCCTGACCGACGTCATGGCCTCGATGATTCCGATTCTCTTTACCGGCCTATCCGTCTGCATCATGTTCTCCGCCAACCAGTTTAACCTCGGCGCGGAGGGCGGCATCATGCTGGGCGCGTTCGTTACGGCCATGGTTGCGGTCTATGTGCCGATGTCCGCGGGGCTGCACCCCATCGCTGCAGTGCTTGCCGGCGGCGCGGCGGTCGCAGCGGTGATGCTGCTGCCGGCGGTCCTGAAGGCCAGGCTTGAGGTGAGCGAGATGGTCTGCTCGCTGATGCTCAACTACATCATCATGTATGTCATCAAGTTCCTGATGAATACCCATCTGGCCGATAAGAGCAAGGGCCAGATTCAGTCCTATGAATTTCTGGAAACCTCAAAAATCGCGCCCCTGATCGACAACGGCTCCAAGCTCTCCTGGGGCTTTGTCATCGGCATCGCGGCGGTGATTCTCTGCGGGCTGTTCATGTTCCGTACCCGCTGGGGCTACACCATCCGCATGATTGGCATCAACCAGGCCTTCTCAAAATATTCCGGCATGAAGGTTGCGCGCACCATCGTGCTCGCCCAGGTGCTCGGCGGCTTCCTTGCAGGCGTCGGCGGCGGCATCGAAATGCTGGGCCGCTACCCCACCTTCTCCTGGAGCTCTCTTCCCGGCTACGGCTGGACCGGCATCACCATTGCCATTCTCGCACGCAACAATCCCCGCTACGTCCCGCTGGCCGCATTCTTTATGGCCTATCTCACCAAGGGCTGCGAGCTGATGGCGACCTACGCCAATGTTCCCTCTCAGCTGATTGACATTATCCAGGGCGTGATTTTCCTCTTCTTTGCCGCCGAGCAGTTCCTGTCCGGATACCGGCAGAAGCTCGTGGTCCGCAGCGCCCAGGAGGAGCTTGCCCGCAAGCAGGCAGCCCAGACGGAAGGAGGCGCGCAGCATGCTTGATTTTCTGAAAATGCTGGCAACGCCGGAGTTCTTCTTTTCCATCATCCGCATTTCCGCGCCGATTCTCTTTGCGACGCTTGCGGCCATCGTGGTGGAAAAGGCCGGCTTCTGCAATATCGGCCTGGAGGGCCTGATGATGTTCTCGGCGCTGGCGGGCTCGCTGATCTCCTATTACGCGGGCAGCTGGTTCTGGGGCCTGCTGGCAGCGCTCCTGGTCGGCACGGCGCTGAGCCTTATGATGGGCTTTTTCGCCTTCCAGCTCAAGACCGATATCACCATGGTCGGCATCGCAATCAACGTCATGGGCTCCGGCGGAACGCTGTTTCTCTGCAAGGTGATCACAAACCTGACCGAGGGCAAGGCTATGGCCTCCACCACGGGCCTGATTACCAGGAGCCTCTGCATTCCGGACCTGAGCATTCCGCTGATCCGCAAAATTCCCTTCCTGGGCGGCGTTCTGTCCGGGCACAGCCTTCTGACCTATCTGGCCTTCCTTCTGTGCCTGCTGACCTCAGTCATGCTTTACCGGACAAGCCTTGGCCTGAATATCCGCGCCGTCGGAGAAAATCCGAACGCAGCATCCTCCGTCGGCGTGTCGGTGCTGAAAATCAAGTATATCGCCATCGGCTTCTCGGGCCTTATGTGCGGCTTCGGCGGCGCGTTTATGTCCATGTCCTATGCGCAGGGCTGGAGCCTTGATATGGTCGCCGGGCGCGGCTTTATCGCGCTGGCCGCGCAGGCTATGGGCAACGGCGAATGTCTGGGCGGTCTTCTGTCGTCGCTGGTATTCGGCTTTGCGCAGGCGCTGGGCATCAAGTTCTCGGCCAAGGGCCTGGATTCGAACCTGGCCTCTCCGATTCCCTATGCCGTAACGATCATCGGCCTGATCATTTTCTCGCTCGTACGCCGCAGCCGCGCGCGCAGGCGCCATTCCTCCGCGGGGCTGGCCCGCGCCGCAGGGGCGAAATAACTTTACTATAAATAAAATCTCTGCGCCCGCCCTTCGGGCGGGCGCAGAATTTGAGCAGGAAGGAGCTTTCCATGTCCGATTCTGAAAAAATTCCGGTCATTCTGGACGGCGATCCGGGGCACGATGACGCCATTGCCTGGACCCTGGCCCGCGCCAGCGGCCGGTTTGATATTCTCGCCGTAACGTCCTGCTGCGGCAACCAGACCATTGAAAAAACCACCTACAACGCCCGCCGCGTATGCCGTCTCATCGGTGTGGACGCGCCCATCGGGCGCGGCTGCCCGCAGCCTCTGGCTGCAGACAAGCTGAACGCCCCCTCGGTCCACGGCGAATCCGGGCTGGACGGCCCGGCGCTGCCGGAGCCGGACCGGCCCCTGAGCGAGCTGAACGCCGTCGACCTGATGGCAAAGACGCTGCGCAGGAGCACACGGCCGGTGACCATAATCGCCACAGGGCCGGAGACAAACGTCGCCGCGCTCCTTCTGGCCCATCCGGAGCTGAAGGAAAAAATCGCGTGCATCAGCCTCATGGGCGGCGGCGTCGCCACCGGAAACTGGACGCCGGCGGCAGAATTCAACATTCTGGTCGACCCTGAAAGTGCGAAGCTTGTGTTCGAGTCCGGGATTCCGCTGGTGATGGCCGGGCTCGACGTCACCGAGAAGGCGCTGATTCTTCCGGAGGATTTTGCGCGCATCCGTGCCATCGGCAACCCGGTCTCGGATATTGTGGCGCAATGGCTGGAATTTTTCTATATCTTCCACCGCAGGCTCGGCTACGAGGGCGCGCCCATGCACGATCCCTGCGCGGTGATGGCGCTGATCCATCCGGAGCTTTTCCGGGCGCAGGATATGTACGTGCAAATCGAAACGTGCGGAGAGTACTGCCGCGGCTGCACCGTGGCCGACCGCCTGGGCACGACCGGCCACACACCGAACACACGGGTGCTGCTGGACGTGGACCGCAGGGCCTTCGCCGACACACTTGTCGAAGCCATGAAATTCTACGGGGAGGGTGCCAAATGAAAAAAATACCGGTCTGGATGGACTGTGATACCGGCGTGGACGACGCTGTAGCCATCATGCTTCTGCACGCGCTGCCGGAGCTTGCGCCTGTCGGCCTTTCCGCAGTCTGCGGCAATACCACGCTTGCAAATACCTTCCCGAATACGCACCGGATCTGCAGGCTTATTGGCCTCGACGTTCCGGTTTATCCGGGCGCAGAAAAGCCGCTCGTCCGGCCGCTCAACGTCGCCGCCGCCTTCCACGGGGAAAACGGCCTCGGCGATGTGCAGCTTCCGCTGCCCGAGCCCTATGCGCCGGAGACGACGCCGATGTGGGACGCGCTCTTTGCGGCCGCGAAGCAGCATTCCGGCGAGCTGGAGCTGGTGGCGACCGGACCTTTGACGAATGTCGCCATCGCGCTGACTGCCTATCCGGAGCTCCGGCAGCATCTGCGCCGGATTCTCATCATGGGCGGCGCGGCTGTCGGCGGCAATGTCACGCCGGCAGCGGAATTCAACATCTACGACGATCCCGAGGCTGCGCAGGTGGTCTTCAAGTCCGGCGTGCCGATCGTCATGTGCGGGCTTGACGTCACCATGAAGGCGGCGCTCCGCCCCGCAGACTGGGATGAGCTGGAGGCCTTTGGCAATGCCGCTGGGCGGACGGTCAAGGCCATTCTGCAGTGCTCGTGGAAAAATCTGCAGCGCCTCGGCCTTGACGGCGTTGCGCAGCACGATTCCTGCCCGGTGATGTACCTGGCGCACCCGGAATTCTTCTCCGGCCGCCCCGCCGGCGTGTTTGTGGAAACGCAGAGCGAGCTGACCCGCGGCAAAACCGTGACCGACCTCTTCAGCGACAAGAAGTTCGGCGTGCAGAACGCCCTGGTTCTTCTGGACGTTGATCGGGAGGCGTTTATCGCCGAGCTGAAAGCCCGCATCAAAACGCTCTGCTGAGCGCAACTTTCCAGGCGAATTTTCCGCATTTTTCTGTCTTCCCCCGTGGTATATCCAAAAAAACATGCTATAATCTCAGCGTGCCGAAAAAGTCTTTTCTCCTCGCTGGGTCCGGTTTTCTGAGCTTCAAAAAATCCGGAGATCTGTTTGAACGTGAAGGGGGCTTTTGCCCCCTTCGCGCTTTCCCCGCCGCCCTGCCTCTGAGCTGCATATCATAGTTTTTCGGCAGCCTCAATTTTTTGTAAGGAGCGCGTAACATGAAAAAGTCCCTCGGTGTTCTCTGCGCCTTTGCCTCCGCTTTTATTTTTGGCTTCACGCCGGTTCTGGGAAAGCTCAGCTACGCGGGCGGCAGCAACGGCGTAACGCTGACGTTTCTGCGGGCGCTGATTGCGCTGCCCGTTTTATACCTTCTCATCCGCGCAAATGGGCAGACGCTGCGTCTAAGCCGGGAGCAGGCGCGCCATATCCTCCTGATCGGCATCCTGGGCCCCGCCGCGACCACGATTCTGCTCTATTCCTCGTACGAATATCTTCCCGTCGGGATTTCAACCGTCCTGCACTTCATGTATCCGGTCCTTGTCAGTCTGGCAGAGATGCTCTTCTTCCATGAAAAGGCGACGCCCGCAAAGCTGACGGCGCTGGGGCTGTGCACGGCGGGCGTAGTGTTTTTTCTGGAATCCGGAAGCGTCCGGCCGCTCGGCATTGTGCTGGCGCTGCTGTCGGGCGTCACCTACACCTACTATATGCTTGGCGTGGAGCGCAGCAGCCTGCGAAGCCTTCACCACTTTAAGCTCTCGTTTTATTTCTGTCTGATCGGCCTGCTCGTCTCCGGCGTCTTCGGCGCGTGCACGAAGACGCTTCGCTTCCAGCTGAGTGCGGAGGCATGGCTGTTCTCTGCGCTGGTCTCGCTGTTCGTCTCCGTCGGCGCAAGCACCTTCTTTCAGCTGGCTATCACGCGCATCGGCGCGGCACCGACCGCAATCTTGTCCACGCTCGAGCCCATCTGCAGCGTTTTGATGGGTCTGCTGTTCCTGCACGAATCGCTTTCGCCCGCAAAGCTGGCCGGCTGCGGCCTGATTCTGGCCGGCGTCGTCATCGCGACGCGCGCGCAGCTGCGCAAGAAAGAAGCCGCAGCAAATTAGCCGCCCGCAAAAAGCGGGAGAATTCGCCTTTCACGCGAATTCTCCCGCTTTTGTTCATTCAAGCCTGCGCACGCAGGCGCTGCGTCAGATATGCCTTGACCTCCGCCGGTGCAATGCCAAGGACAAAGGCAAACTCGCCGTGGAGCATATCCTCCGCCTGCTTCCAGCTGCGCTGCTCCGTCGCAGAGACCGTTCTGCGGCTTTTCATCAGCGTCTGCTGCTTGTGATAAAGCGTCTTGCAAAGGCGCAGCAGCGTCCGGCAGTCGTGCCCGGTCAGAAGCGTCCGGTAATATTCCCCGGCCATGCGGCTGTCTGCGGGCACATCCTCCAGCGGCTCCAGCGCGTCAAGCGCGGGCAGCAGCGCCTCCAGCTCCGCGCGCGACAGAACCGGGCGCATCGAGGCCCGCCCGTCCACCGGCGTATAGATCACGCCGTCCTGATAGTGCGGGCGCAGGCGGTAATAAAGCCGCTTTTTGTCGAGCCCGCGCACCTGCGCCGGGCCGACCTCCTCCACGCGGCACACGCCTTCCGTCCCATAAATCACATATTCTCCGACTGAAAACATGCTTTACACCCCCGTTCTTTTCAAAAGCAGCACTTCCTCTTATATTATAGCAGAAAAGCGCACGGAAATGTAAGAGAAAAGTTTCAGTCTTTTTTGTTGCTTTTGCCGGAACGCATTCTATTCGCGCAGCGCAAGCAGCGCGCGGCTGCGCTGCAGCAGCGCCTCAGAGGGCAGAGAGTTCTGGAAGGTAACCTGACCGCGCGCCTGCGCGCGGTTCAGAAGGCCCTCCGCCTCCAGCCTTCTTGCAAGCTGCGCGGCAATGCCCGCTCCGCCGTCCAGCAGCGCCGTCTGCGGCCCGAGCACAGCCCGGATGGCCGGCTTCAAAAACGGATAGTGCGTGCAGCCCAGCACAACCGCGTCCACGCGCGGCTGCAGATAGGGCGCAAGGCGCGCGGAAAGATAGGCCTGCAGCGCCGGCCCCTCCAGCTCTCCCCGCTCTACAAACTCCATGAGCCCCTCGCACGCCACCGGGATGATTTCCGCCTGCTGCCGGTATTTCTGCCGCAGGCGCGCAAACTTCTCCTCCTGGAGCGTCAGAGGCGTCGCCATCACGAGAATCCGGCCGCCCGGAAAGCGTTCAACTGCGGGCTTGAGCGCGGGCTCCGTGCCGATGACGATCCGCCCCGGATACGCCTCGCGCAGAAAGGAAATATCCGCCGAGGTCGCCGTATTGCAGGCAATCACCAGCGCCTTGATTCCCTGAGAGAACAGCCGGGCCGCCGCCGCATCCACAAGCGAGCGGATCTGCAGGGTCGGCCGCACGCCGTAGGGCGCGTTGGCTGAGTCTCCGTAATACAGAAAATCCTCTCCCGGCAGCAGCCGCATCGCCTCGCGCAGGACGCTGACGCCGCCAAGGCCGGAATCAAAAACGCCGATCGGACTTTGCGCATTCATATTCATGCCTCCAGGAAACGGACAATCTGCTCCAAATCGTATTCTCCGCTGTTCATATCCACAACCATCGTCTTCTCCGGCGGCAGCGTTTCCAGCCACTCGTCGTAGAGTCTTCTGAGCTCGTATACGTACATCAGATCCAGCTCGTCCTCATAGTCGCGGCCCCGGCGGCGAAGGTGCTCCAGCGTCGTCTGAATGGAGCAGTCGAGATAAATGTACTTGTCAATCTCCGGCATCAGAGCGCCCACGCCGTGGGCAAGCTTGGAAAGCGTCTCATACTCGTCCTTGGTCAGATCTCCCTGGTTGCGGCGGTAGCGCGCGATGACCAGATTCTCCAGAAAGGCCCGGTCAAAAAAGAAAAACTCCGCGTCGTTTTCTCCCGGCAGCCAGCGCGGCTTGTCAAAATAAAGCGACAGGAAGCTCACCTGCGAGTGAAACGACCACCGCCGGGAGTCGGCGTAATAGTCGCTGATATAGGGGTTGTCCTGCGGCCGCTCCTCGTGGCACAGCGCCCGGTCCCCCAGCCGCTGCATCAGTCTTCCCAGCAGCGTGGTCTTTCCCGCGCCGACCGTTCCGCAGATTGCGATATACTGCATATTCTTCTCATCCTCACTTCCGCCCCTAATCATACACGACCCGGCTTCTGCGCACAAGTCGGAAAAGTGACGAAAAAGCCGTCCGGCCCGAGGGGCTGACCTCAATCACACGTCTGGCCTTCATCCGCGTCCCTTCTGCCGGGCCGCGCTTCCTGCTTCTCCAGCAGAAGCCTGTAAAGCGCCGGCGAGAAGGAGAATTCCCGCATCAGCGCCTCTACCTCCCGCAGCGCCTGCTCGCGCACCGCGCGCGGAATCACCTCCTTCCGCACGGCGCGCAGAAGCAGGTTCTTCGGCGTGTGCGAAAGGTCGATAAACTCCAGCAGCTGCGTGCGGTAGCCGCAGTACTGCAGGAGGTTCGCACGGATCGCGTCGGTTGCGAGCGCACTGAAGCGCTCGCGCACAATGCCGTAGCGCGAAAGAATCGGGAGCGTGCCCGGCTGCATCTGCCCGTTGAGCTCATGCTGGCAGCACGGAACGGAAAAAATCATCCGCGCGTTCCAGCGGATCGCGTTGTAAAGCGCGTAGTCCGTAGCTGTATCGCAGGCATGGAGCGTCATCACCAGGTCCACGCGGAACGGCGCCTGCCAGGCGCCGATGTCGCCAAGCTCGAAGCGCAGGCCGTCGTAGCCGTACTTTCTGGCCGCCGCGTTGCATTTTTCAATCACGTCCGCCTTGAGGTCCAGCCCGACGATCCTTGCGCGCACGCCGCGCAGCACGGTCAGATAATAATAAACCACAAACGTCAGGTAGGACTTTCCGCACCCGAAGTCGATCACATTCAGCTCCTCCGGCAGCTGTCCGCGCAGCGCGTCGTCCAGGAGCTCCAGAAAGCGGTTGATCTGGCGGAACTTGTCGTACATACTTCGCACGACCCCGCCGTCCTTTGTAAAAACGCCCATATCCACCAGCGGCGGCACATCCGCGCCCTCGGCGATCAGGTACCGCTTTTCCCGGTTGTGCTGCGGCGCGGCGGCCTGTGCCTGACACGCAACGCGCTTATAGGAGCACGCGCCCTTCCTTGACACAAGCACCCGGTGCTCAAAGCCCTCCGACCAGGCGTTGAGCTGCAGAAACTGCCCCTCCAGCGCCATGCAGGCGGCCTCAAGCGCCTCCGGCGCAAGATTCTCGTGAAAAACCTGCGTCGCCGTATAGCGGCTGAGCTGGAAGCCGGCCTGCTTTTTTTCCGCCGTCAGCTTGCGGCAGGCCGCCTGCGGCTGCGCAGGCTTACTGAAGATCAGGCGGAACGGCTCCGCCGCAAAAATCCGCGCAAGCGCGCCCCTCCAGTCATCCATGTGCGCACCTCAGCTTCAGGCGAATGTCCTCGCCGCAGAATTTATAAAGCGTGCAGCAGCCCAGCAGCCGCGAGGCAATCTGCGCGCTGTAGCGCCGCTCCAGATCGCCGACGGGAAGATTGGTGGAAACAATTGTCGGCCGGCTCTCCGTGATACGGGTGTTGAGCAGCTGATAAAGCGCGGAAACCGTCATCTGCGTGGTCATTTCCGTTCCCAGATCGTCCAGAATCAGAAGCTCGCAGACAAAATAGCGCGCCGTGCGGTCCACATCCTCCCGCGGGCGGAATTTTTGCTCCTCAAAATCGGAAAACAGCGCCTCCGCCGTCACATAGCAAACCGAAAAGCCCCGTTCCGCCACGGCTCTTGCAATGCAGCCGGACAGGAAGGTCTTTCCAAGTCCCGTCGCGCCCATGAACAGCAGCGACTCCGCCTGCGGCGTAAAGCTCTGCGCATAGCGCACGGCGTCGGTATAGGTCTTTTTCATCAGCGTGCGCGGACTTGTGCCAAGCTTGGGGTCAAAGCTGTCCGGGTAGAGCTCCAGCCGGAATTTTTCAAAGCTCTCCCGCGCGCCGCCAAGCTCGCTGGAAAGCTCCTTTTTCTGCTCCTGCCGGCAAAGCTCCCGCAGGCATTCGCACATGGCCGCGCCGACATAGCCGCTGCCGCCGCAGTGCGGACAGATCGGCGTCACGCTCAGATCGTCCGCGTCGACGCCCTCGGCCTGCAGAAGCCAGTCGCGCTCCTGCTGCAGGGCCAGATTTTCCTTCCTGAGCTCGGCGACGGCCTCCTCCGGCCCCTGCGCGGCGCGGAAGGCCGCGGCGTAAACCTTCGCCGCGGTTTTTTTCAGCTCCGTATCAATCTGCCGCAGCCGCGGAAGACGCGCATAAATGGCGGCAATGCGCGCGCGGCTGTCGCGCTCGTTTTGCTCGCGCGCGCTTTCCAGCCGCGCCTGCGCTCTTTGCAGAACGGCGTCGGTATAGGCCATGCTCACTCCTCCTTGTTCAGAAGCCGCTGAACTGCGGCGCGCTCAAGCTCTGTCAGCTCGTCGTTGTGATGCTGCGCGCCGTAGCCGGGCCGGGCCGCGGCGGGCTTTGCCGCAGGCGCGCGGTCGCCGCGCGCAATGTCCGCGAGCGTCGTAAGCCCCTGCTCATGCCAGCTTTTGAGAATGGAATTGAGATACGGCCACTTGAGGCCGCCGGTGTTCATGCAGGTCTTCTCATAGGCCAGGGCAATCTCCTCCTCGCCGAAGCCCCACTCCAGCCAGGAAAGCGCAAGCTTTTCCTCGCTCGGCGTCAGGCGGCGGTCCTCCACGCCGAGAATATGCTTCACGCGCGAAAGCGCGCTGCGCCGTTTGAGCTGCGTCTGCATATATACGGCGGCGCGCTCCATGGTGTCGACGCCTTGGTCGGCCCAGCGGTAGGCCTCGCGCTCGATCATCCGGAGCGAGGGCGCGCGCGAAATGCCGCGGACGCGCTGGCTTTCGATGCAGTAATTGATCAGAATGGAGATGACCTCCGGCGCAAGGCCAAGATAGCGGTAGATTCCGAGCAGCGTTTTCAGCTCCTCGTTGGAAAGAAGCCGGCCCAGCCTTCTCTGCGTCTCGCCGACGATGGCGGGAAATTCCGGATTGGACGCGGTTTCGCGCAGAACGTCCTGCTCGGTATAAACCGGCGGCTGCGACGCGTCCAGCTTTTTTTGTTCCTGCGGCGGCTCATAGAGCCCCAGCTGCCGCAGAAGCGCCAGCGCCAGCTGTGCGCGCTCCGCGCTCATGGCGCACTGAGTCTGCGCCGCGTCCGGCGTGCGCCCGGTTTTCAGGCAGAGGTACAGCAGCGCCGCGTCCGGATTGCCCGCGGCAATCAGGCGCTCGGCCTCCGAGGAGGGAATGGAAAGCGGATAATCTGTCATTGTGCGCTCCTCTCATTCCAGGCCGAAGGCCGCATAGACCTCCGGCAGGCGCTCCGCCTCGTCCAGCCAGCGCGCCATCGCGTAGCAGTCTCTTCCGCCGGGACCTCTGACATGAAGCGCCTCCTGCGGCAGCGCCTGCGCAAGGGCCGGCAAAAAGCCCGCATCCGGCAGAATTTCATCCACATACGTCTTTCCTGCGCACATCCGCACGGCGGCGCAGCCATAGCGCCCGTCCAGCGTCAGCGCGTAGAAGCCGCCCTCCGCCGTCTGCAGCCGAAGCTCCGGCAGCGAGTAGCGCACATGCGGCACGTCATAAAGAAGCGTCTCGCGAAGGCCCGCATATTCTGCCGGGGTGATCGGGTCCGCCTTGCCGCGCGGGCGGGGCGCCGGCAGGTCCTGAATCTGCGCGGTGCGCTGCGGCGCAAAGCCCATGCGCGCATAGCTCTGCGCCAGGGCCTCGCTTGCCGGGCACAGAAGCAGGCACGCTATGCAGCGCTTCTTCAGCTCCTTTTCCGCATAGGCCAGAAGCGCGCGGCAAAGGCCCTTCCCCCGCGCCTCCGGGCGGGTATTGACGGCGTAAAGATAGGCCGCGCGTACGCTGCGCTCCGCCGCGACAATCGTCTGGCTGAGGGCAAACACGCTTGCCTGAAGCACGCCGTCCTCCTCCGCGGCAAAGCCCAGCGCCTGCGGATAGAGCGTGCGGAAAAAATCCTCCGCGTCCTGCGGCGTATCGTCAAAGCTCAGAAGCCACAGCTGCTTCAGCTGCGGAATATCGTCCTTTCCGGTTTTCCGAAAGCGCATCTCAAAGCCCCCGTTCCTCGGCCATATACTTTGCCAGAAGCAGCGTCGGCTGGTAGGACTCCTTCGCGCGGCGAAGGCCCTCCTCGCCCATATCGTCCTCCCGGTTCAAAAACTCCACCTCCGGGTAAAGCGAGGCCACCAGGCGGGAAAATTCGCGGTTGATCATGGCGTAGGCGCCGTTGATATCCGGGAAGGCCTTCTCGAAGCAGACGTCGTAATAGCGCTCGTTCATCCGCGCGCCCATCGAAAAGCCCAGAACCTTCCCCTCCTCCAGGAGCATCAGCCCGTCCATATGCGTGCTTGCAAACGCGTCAAAGGCCCGGGCAATGGCGGCCTGCTCCTGCCGCAGTTCCTCGCCGATTTCATGCATGGCATACCATTGCGCGGCCATCTGCCGGCAAAGGCCGATGTTCTCCTGCGTGATGCGCTGGGTGGTAAAGGAAGGATGCTCGGCCTCAAAGCGGTTGCAGTGGTTGCGCTTGGCCTGCAGCTTTTTTCCGTGCAGCTGCGTCAGCTCCTCCACGGTATAGATATAATCGAACGAATCACGGTAGGGCGTAAAGGAGAAGCGGTCCGGCCAGAGCGCCTCCAGCTCTGCGCGTTTTTCCTCCGTCACGCCGCGAAGACATGCGCGCGCGCCGCGCGCGTGCGCGTCCTCCAGCACGGCCTCCAGCGCCGGGCGGACGTCTCCTGTGCCGGCAGGGTAAAGATAGACCTCGCGCGCGCCCTGCCGCAGCCGCTGGGTGACGAAGCCCTCTGCCAGCGCGACCTGCCCGTAATAGCACTCCCAGAAATAGATGTTATGGAACGTATCGTCCGCGCCGGGAAGCGCGGCCTTGTATAAAATCGGGTAAATCCAGGCATAGTCCTCAACCGTCGGCGCGTGAAACTGCAGCATATCAAAACCTCATTCCAGATTAGTCTTTTGTTTTTGTCTTTTGTTTTTTATTATAACACAGCTGTCAAACGATTGACAATCTGATTCTGATTTTCCCGCCCGCCTCATAGAATAAGGCGGGGGTGTTGCCGATGAGACGATTCAGACGATTTTTGCGCCGCAACGCGAGGCTGGCGCTGGCTGCGGGCGCGGTGCTGGCCTTCTGCGCGGCGCTGCCGATCATGGCGGCGAAAAGCCGCGCGCTTCCGACCGGTTCCTGGGGCCTGAGCTTC
This sequence comes from uncultured Oscillospiraceae bacterium, assembly GCA_934655935.1. Classification (GTDB taxonomy): domain Bacteria; phylum Bacillota; class Clostridia; order Oscillospirales; family Oscillospiraceae; genus CAG-170. Next base: position 27,046 of record CAKUHJ010000008.1, read on the forward strand.
CGCAGCGAGGGAACGCCGCCGGTCGGGAACGCCTCGGAGCAGGAGCTGGCCCGCTATGACGCCGCCTTCCGTGCCCGGACGGAGGAAAAGGTTCTCTTTCTGACCTTTGACGCCGGCTATGAGGCGGGCTATACGGCCTCCATTCTTGATACGCTCCGCGCGCACGGGGTGAAGGCGGCGTTTTTCGTGGTTGGAAACTATCTTGAGCAGAACCGGGAGCTTGTCCAGCGCATGCAGCGCGAGGGGCATATTGTCGCCAACCACACCTATCACCATTACGACATGTCAAAAATCTCCGACCCGGAGGTGTTTGAAAAGGAGCTTGCGGACGTTGCCGCGCTCTATCAGGACGTCACCGGCCAGCCGATGCCGAAATACTATCGCCCGCCGCAGGGTATTTACAGCGAGCAGAACCTGCTTCAGGCCCAGGCGCTCGGCTACCGGACCGTCTTCTGGTCGCTGGCCTATGTGGACTGGTATCAGGACGACCAGCCCTCGCACGAGCTGGCCTTTCAGAAGCTCGTGCCGCGCATCCATCCGGGCGCGGTGGTGCTGCTGCATTCCACCTCAAGGACCAACATGGAAATTCTTGATGAGCTTCTGAGCAAATGGGAGGCCCTGGGCTACCGCTTCGGAACGCTCGACGAGCTCTTTTCGTAACCATTTCCGCGCGCCGGCATAACATGGAATGAGCGAGCGATCACGCTACGTTATATTTCAGGAGGTTTCGTTATGTCTTGTAATTCTTCCGGAATTTGTGCCTTCGGCAACAGCTGGTGGTGGATCATTGTGCTTCTGATCGTCTTTGTCATCTGGAACGGAAACGGCAGCAGCTGCGGCTGCGAAGGCGGCTGCGGCTGCTGAGCGGCTCCGCGTTACATGGGGAGCGGCGCCGCCGCTCCCCTGAATTTTTTCTTGCGCTTTCGCAGGCGCGGCATTATAATAGACGCAGAATCAATTCCCAAGGAGGATTTGCATATGAAAGTCGCGCTTGCCTGCGACCACGGCGCATACGATTTAAAGGAAGCCATCAAGGAGCATCTGAAAGCCCGCGGCTTTGAGCCGGTCGACTTCGGCTGCTATGACAAAACCAGCTGCGATTACCCCGACTTTGCCGCCAAAGCGGCGCGGGCCGTCGCCGGCGGAGAATGTGAGCGCGGCATTGTCACCTGCACCACCGGCATCGGCGTGTCCATCGCTGCAAATAAGGTCCGCGGCGTCCGCTGCGCGCTGCTGGACAACCCCATGTCCGCGCGCGTGGCGGTATAGCGGTTGCCGAGCGGCGTGGATTTTGCCACAAGCACCAGCACGAACGAGCCGTTGC
>CAKUHJ010000009.1 GCA_934655935.1 uncultured Oscillospiraceae bacterium
CAAACATTTCATTGGTTTGCATTTTGGTTTTTCTTCCAGCGCTTGAAAACAGTCGGACACCCTGCCTTTTTGTCCATTTTACGAAAGGCAGGGTGTCCGTTTTTCATGTCCAGAAAACAATTATTTAGACAGCCCAACAACCAGACTGTCGCGGAGATTTTTGAACGCTTCGTTGCGTCGCAAACCGCAAAAGGGGTCAGCGATAAAACCATTCAGAACTACTATTCCCATCTTCATTCGCTCCAAAAGCATTTGGATTTCTCCGCCCCGCTCGCTACACTGACAAAAGAGGATTTAGACAATACTGTCGTTTCCGTTCCGGTGAACATATGGAATACCTCGGCTGGTGGGCGTTCAGGTCAATGCGCTTGAACGCTTCCGCGCCCTCTCTTGGCTCTGGATAGACAGTGATATGCTCCATACGGTCAACGCGGAAATGGCGGAACTTCTCGCCGTCGTAGGCATTCGATCCGTTTTTCCATGTGTATTGGGACTATAGCGGTTCAGGAACAGCGACGATATCCACTATAAATCAAACGAATAGTCATTTCGAAAATGTTTCAATCAAGCTGCGAGTTTCGATGAGTATACACTCGACGTGGGACGAAGAAGCAAATCAATACGATTGTAGAGTGGTCGGAGTTTTCATATTCTCTTTTGCTCTTGGATGATAAAAAGATGATGCAGGGTGTTCGATGCTGCGGACAGGAACATCCAGATTCCAAAACGCCGGTGCTTTCAAGCAGTGAGACAGCCCCTTTTTAATAGCCGCGCCTCAGACCGCGTTCTAGGCGGGGGCGGCGAGAAGCGCCTCCAGGCGCGCGCGGATGAGCGCCATCAGCCTGCCGTTTTCCGGCATCTCGCGGAGCTCAGAGGGCGCGCACAGGTGCGCCAGGTCCTCGCTCAGATACCCTTCTTCGAATACGTCGACGCCGGCCCGGCCCAGGCAATCTGCAAAGTGCGTCAGCGCGTGATTGCCGTCCAGCTCGCCGCGCTTATGCAGCGCGCCTGCCCAGGCTGCGATGGTTGCAAGGGGATTGGTGGAGACGGGCGTTCCCTCCCGCCACCTGCGGTAATGGTCGACGACGGTGCCGTGCGCAGCCTCATATTCAAAGTTCCCCTCCGGCGAGACAAGGACGCTCGTCATCATCGGCAGGCTCCCGGAGGCGGCGGCGATGAGATCGCTCATCACGTCTCCGTCGTAGTTCTTGCAGGCCCAGATCATGCCGCCCTCAGAGCGGATGACCTTGGCGGCTGCGTCGTCAATGAGCGCGTAGCGGTAATGAAGCCCTTCCTTTTCAAACGCTTCCCGGAATTCCTCGTCGAAAACCTTCTGGAACAGGAGCTTGAAGGTCTGGTCGTAGTCCTTGGAGATGGTGTCCTTGGTGGAAAACCAGACGTTCTGCCGCACGTTCAGCGCGTAGGTGAAGCAGCAGCGGGCAAAGGAGAGAATCGACGCGTCGCGGTTGTGCATGGCCTGCAGGACGCCGGGACCCTTGAAGTCGAAAACCGTCTGCCGGGAGGTTTCGGCGCCCGTTTCGTCGGTAAAGACAAGCTCTGCCTTTCCGGGGCCGGGCACGCGGTACTCCACGGCCTTGTAAATGTCGCCGTAGGCGTGGCGGGCAATGGTGATGGGCTTTTTCCAGCAGGAAACGACGGGCCGGACGCGGGAAATCAGGATCGGGGTGCGGAAAACGGTGCCGTCCAGCGCGGCGCGGATGGTCGCGTTCGGGGATTTCCAGAGCTTTTTCAGCCCGTATTCCTCCTGCCGCTGGAGATTTGGCGTAATGGTCGCGCATTTGACGCCGACGTGCAGCCGCCGGATGGCCTCGGCCGCCTGCAGCGTCACGGCGTCCTCCGTCCGGTCGCGGTTCTGGATGGAAAGGTCGTAGTATTCGCTGTTGAGCTCCACAAAGGGGAGAATCAGCTCGTCCTTGATCATGCCCCAGAGGACGTGTGTCATTTCGTCGCCGTCGAGCTCTGCGATGGCGTTGGGCATTTTGATTTTATCCATGGCGGTTCTCCTTCCGCTGCGCGGCGTAGTGGTTCATGAGGCAGCCGCACAGCAGCAGCTCCCGCTCCTCCGCGGAGGTATTTTTCAAGTACAGGGTCAGGGCCTCCTCACGGCCGTCCGCGTGCAGCACGCGCGCCGGGAAGCGCTCGTCTCCGGCGGCCAGCTTCCTGCGGACGTCCGGCACGTAAACAAATTCGCCGGGGGCGGCGGTAAACGCCGCGTCCTTGTCCAGCGTGAACGGAAGCATGCCCCAGTTGACGCAGTTGGAGCGGTAGCGCTTGGTTGCAAATTCATAGCAGATGTTGGCGCAGCCGCCCAGCACCCGCTGGCAGGAGGCCGCCTGCTCGCGCGCGGAGCCGTCGCCGGGCTTGTTGGCGAAGACGACGGAGCCGAGCTGCAGCGTGTTTGCATCGCATCCGGAAAGTCCGAGACCGGCAAGCGCGGCCTGCAGCGCGGGCGGAAGCTCGCCGGCGGCGCGCGCCTGCTCCAGCGCCTGCGTGGCTTTGGCGCGCGCGACATACGCCGGGTCCCGCCGGGACAGAGCGAACGTCGCAAGCTTCAGGGGGTTGGAGCGGTAGGACGAGGTTTCGCCCGAGGGGATCAGCTCGTCCGTCGTGGTGACGGGGTCGCGCAGCACGGAGGCGACCTGCAGCAGAAGATTCTCGCCCAGCGGCGGAATTTTCGGCCACTCGGTGATATTCGGGCCGAATTTCAGCTCGTGCTCCGGCTGCGGATGGCCGGCGCCGAAGTAGACGCGCCTGCGGTAGACCTCGGCGTCAAATACACGCGCGGCAGGCGCGGGCTCGTCGTAGGCAATCTCCGCTGCGGAGGTCAGCACGCCGTGGTTTCTGGCCGTGGCGGCAATGGAGCGCGCGTCCATCAGGATGACGCCTGCCAGCTGGCCGTTTCCGGGCTTGGAGCCCTCGCGGTTCGGGAAATTGCGCGTGGTATGCCGGATGGAGAGGGCGTTGTTGGCCGGGACGTCTCCTGCGCCGAAGCACGGACCGCAGAAGCAGGGCTTGAAGAGCGCGCCCGCCTCCAGCAGCTTCTGCTGCACGCCGTTTCGGATCAGCTCCAGATTGACGGGAACGGACGGCGGATAAACCGACAGGGAAAAATCGCCGCAGCCGACGTCGAAGCCGTCCAGAATGGCAGAAGCCTGTGCGATATTGTCATACATGCCGCCGGAGCAGCCGGCGATGACGCCCTGGTCGACGTGAAGCCGGCCGTCAATGATCTTGTCGGTCAGATGAAGAGAAGCCTTGCCGCCGAACTGCTCGGCGGCGCGCAGCTCCACCGCGCGCAGATAATCGCCCGGAGCTGCAATCAGCTCCCGCAGCGGCACGGCCTCGGACGGGTGGAAGGGGAGGGCCGCCATCGTCTCGAGGCTGGAAAGGTCCAGCTCGATGCACGCGTCATAATACGCGCCCTCCTGCGTGCGCAGGGCGCGGTAGCTCTCGGGCCGGCCGTGGACGGCAAGGTATTCCTCCACCGCCTCGTCGGTCTCCCAGATGGAGCTGAGGCAGGCGGTTTCCGTTGTCATGACGTCGACGCCGATGCGGAAGTCCATGGGAAGCTTCCGCACGCCGGGGCCCGCGAACTCCAGAATCGTATTTTTGACAAAGCCGTTTTTGTAGGTTGCGCCGCACAGGGCGATGGCGGCGTCGTGCGGGCCCACGCCGTGCGGGACCTCGCCGGTCAGCCAGACGAGCACAACCTGGGGCCTTGAAATATCGTAGGTGTTCTGCAGCAGCTGCTTGACCAGCTCCGGCCCGCCCTCGCCGACGCCCATCGCGCCCAGCGCGCCGTAGCGGGTGTGGCTGTCCGAGCCCAGGAGCATTTTGCCGCAGCCGGCCATCATCTCGCGCGCGTACTGGTGGATGACGGCCTGATTGGCCGGGACATAGTCCCCGCCGTATTTGATGGCGGCGGACAGGCCGAAGACATGATCGTCCTCGTTGATGGTTCCGCCCACGGCGCAGAGACTGTTGTGGCAGTTGGTCAGCGTGTAGGGCAGGGGAAAGCGCGTAAGGCCGCTGGCCCGCGCGGTCTGGATAATGCCGACGTAGGTGATATCGTGGGAGATCAGACCGTCGAAGCTCAGGTGGAGCTGCCCGTCCGGGGCCGGGTGATTGTGCGCGGAGAGAATTTTCCAGGCGATGGTCTTTTCGCGCGCGCCCTCCGGCGCGGCGCAGGCCGCAATGGGCCTCCCGCCCCGAAGCAGCACGCCGCCGTCATGTAATCGGATCATGGTGTGACGTCCTTTCCTGCTGGATGCGCCGGGCAGGCGCGCCCGGCGGTTTTCTTGGAACCAGTATAGCAAGAGATTGGAAAGAATGCAAGCCGAAATGAAATTTTTTATAAAATTCCTGCAAAATGAATTCGCGCTTCACAAAAAAACAGGGGAATATTTCACGTTTATTTTGAAAAACTAAGATGTGGTGAAATTTTTAAAATTAGTTCTTGCATTTTTGCCCGGCCGCCGTTATAATGGGCCCAACATAAAGGCCGCTCCGGCGGCAGAGCAGAAGGAGACGGAACGATGGAACATACAGCTGCAATCCCCGGCGCGGAGGCCACGCTCAGCGCGCTTGTGCGCAAGGAATATCAGATTCCGGATTCCTATTATTTCGGCGAGGTCAAGCGCGGCCTTCGCAACAGCGACGGCACGGGCGTTCTCATCGGCGTGACCAAGGTCGGCAGCGTCCAGGGCTATCTGATTGAGGACGGCCGCCGCGTCCCGATGCCGGGCAAGCTCTACTACCGGGGCATCGATCTGAATGAAATTGTCGAGGCGCACCGTAAAAGCAACACCTTCGGCTATGAGGAGGTTGCGTATCTGCTTCTGATGGGCCATTTGCCGACGCAGCCGGAGCTTACCTATTTCAATGATATCATGTGCCGGGCCAGAAAGCTCCCGGACGGCTTTACCGAGGGGATGATCATGCGCCACCCCAGCCGGGATATCATGAACGATCTGGCAAGAAGCGTGCTGCTGCTGTACTCCTACGATGAAAATCCGGACGATACGTCGGCGGAAAACCTTCTGATGCAGTCCATCCGGCTCATCGGCTCCTTCCCGGCGATCGTGGCCAACGCCTACGCGGTGAACCGGCATTATTTTGACGGCGAGTCCCTGCACATCCATTACCCCAGCGCGGAGCTCAGCGCGGCGGAGAACTTCCTGCGCATGATCCGGCCCGACGCGAGCTATACGGAGGAAGAGGCGCACCTGCTGGACATGATGATGATGATCCACGCCGAGCACGGCGGCGGCAACAACTCCACGTTTGTCTGCCGCGCGCTTTCCTCCAGCGGAACGGATACCTACAGCGCGATTGCGGGCGCGGTCGGCTCGCTCAAGGGCCCGCTGCACGGCGGCGCGAACGCGAAGGTCATGCAGATGTTCCGCGATGTGAAGGCGCATGTCTCCCCGGCGGACGACGGCTCCATCCGGGATTATCTGGTTAAAATCCTGAACCGCGAGGCGGGCGACCGCTCCGGAAAAATCTACGGCCTGGGCCACGCGGTCTACACGCTTTCGGACCCGCGCGCGGTGCTGCTGAAAAAATATGCGGGGCACCTGGCGGAGCTGAAGGGCTTTTCGGAGGATTTTGCGCTTCTGGAAAAGGTGGAGACGCTCGGCGCGGAGCTTCTGCAGCAGAGGCGGCGCACGGACGAGCCCATCTGCGCGAACGTCGATATGTATTCCGGCCTCGTCTACCATATGCTGGGCATCCCGCAGGAGGTCTTCACGCCGCTGTTTGCAACCGCGCGGATTGCCGGCTGGTGCGCCAACCGCATGGAGGAGGTGCTGACCGGCAAGCGGATTATGCGCCCGGCCTACCGCGCGGTCACGATTCACAACCATTATCTTCCCATGCAGGACCGGCAGGCGCATATGGAGCTGCCGGAGGCCTGAGTGCCGGGTTCCTGAAAAATCAAAAAACCATTTCCGTGCGGGCTGGCCGGCCCGCACGGAATTTTTTTGCAAGCCAGAATTCTCCAAGGCAAATCGACTGAATTTTACATGCGCGCCGCAGGAGTCGTTTTTCAAATCCGGGTCATATTAAATGCAGCGAATCAATTTTTGAGCACGGAGGAGATGACATGCGCATGCAAAGAAAACTTGCCGGGCTTCGCCGCGCGGCGGCGGCCGCCCTGCTGGCGGCGCTGCTGACGGTTTCCGCCGCCGCGGCCCTGCCGGAAAAGCTGATCCCGGGCGGAAACGCCGTGGGCATTCAGCTCTGCGCGCAGGGCCTGATGGTGACGGAGGTAGAGGCGGGCTCGTGCGCGGCGCGGGCCGGAATCAAAAAAGGAGATATCCTGCTCTGCGCGAACGGCAAAGCGCTCGACGGGATCGAGCCGCTTCTTGCCGAGCTTCAGGCGGAGGGCGCGCTGGAGCTGCGCATCCGCCGCGCGGAGCAGGAAAAGGCCCTCTCGCTTCAGCCTGAACGGAAGCAGGGACGGGCGCACCTGGGGCTGACGCTGCGGCAGAGCGTGGCCGGCATCGGCACGCTGACCTATTATAATCCGCAGGACGGGAGCTTCGGCGCGCTCGGCCACGGCGTGAACGACCAGAGCTCGCTGCGGCTGCTGCCGATCGCCTCCGGGCGGCTGATTCCGGCGGGCGTGCAGGAGGTCAAGAAGGGCGCGCGCGGCGCGCCGGGCGAGCTGCACGGCGTTTTTGAGCCGGGGCAGACGCTTGGAAGCGTGGAAAAGAACACCGATTTTGGAATTTTCGGCACGCTCTGCGCGCCGCCGGCCGGCGCGGCGCTTCCCGTTGCGGCGGCGGAGGAGGTGCAGCCGGGCCCGGCGCTCATCTACGCCAATGTGGACGGCACGCAGGTGCAGGCCTTCACAGTGGAGCTTGAGCGCGTGGAGGAAAAGGCGGAAAACGGGCGGAATCTGCTGCTGCGCGTGACGGACCCTGCGCTTCTGAAGCGGACGGGCGGCATCGTCCAGGGAATGTCGGGAAGCCCCATCGTGCAGAACGGGCGATTGGTGGGTGCGGTGACCCATGTGCTGGTCAACCAGCCGGAGCGGGGCTACGGCGTCCTGATACAGACCATGCTGCAGGCGGCGGAGGACTGAGTCCGGTTTGACTTTTTCCTTTTTCCGGGTTAAAATCAGAAAAAAGCCGGAAAAGAGGAACGCTCGTGCAGGTAAAAGGAGTCGACAGCGTGCAGCAGCGCCGGCGGATGCTGGCTACGCCCATTCCGCGTCTGGTTCTCAGCATGGCCGCGCCGACGGTGGCAAGCCAGCTGATTTCCATCTTTTATAATACCGCCGATACCTTCTTTGTTTCCCACATTTCCACAAGCGCCTCCGCGGCGGTCGGCGTGGTCTTCAGCCTCATGTCCATCATCCAGGCCCTGGGCTACGGGCTTGGGATGGGCGCAAACAGCATCATCAGCCGCAGCCTCGGCGCGAAGGACCAGGCCAGGGCCGACCGGACGGCCAGCAGCGCGTTTTTTGCCGCGCTCGTGCTGGGGCTTGTGCTGGGCGCGGCGGGCCTTGCGGCGACCCAGTCTCTGATGCGTCTTCTGGGCTCGACCGAAACCATGCTTCCGCACGCGGCGGGCTATGCGCGCGTCATTCTCTGCGGCGCGCCGGTCATGTGTGCGTCGTTCGTGCTCAGCAACATTCTGCGCGGCGAGGGCGAGGCGAAGCTTTCCATGTGGGGACTGTGCGCGGGCGGGCTTCTGAACGTCGCTTTGGACCCGCTGTTTATTTTTGTGCTGGAGCTCGGCATTGCGGGCGCGGCGCTGGCGACGGTACTGAGCCAGTGCGCAAGCTTTCTGATTCTGCTGGCCTCGTTTCTGCGAAAGCGCAGCCTCGTCCGGCTCTCCGCGCGGCTGGTCAGCCGCGCGCCGGGGGACTACGGGCGGATTTTCCTGACTGGCTTTCCCACGGTCTGCCGCCAGGGCATGGCAAGCCTTGCCTCGGCGCTGCTGAATAATCAGGCCGCCGTCTATTCGGACGCCGCCGTCGCCGCCGTGACGATTGCAAACAAGGTGTATCTGCTCGTCCGCTCGCTGATCATCGGCGTCGGCCAGGGCTTCCAGCCCGTCGCGGGCTATAACTACGGCGCGGGCGACCGCCGCCGCACGCGGCAGGCGTTCTGGTTTGCGTGTCTGCTTGGAAGCGTGATCTGCTGCGCGGGCGCGGCGCTGACGGGGCTGTTTTCGGAGCAGATCATCCGCTTCTTCCGCGACGACCCGGACGTCGTCCGCACCGGCGCGCAGGCGCTGCGCTTCACGGCGATGGTCATGCCGGTCATGGCCTTTTCTACCTATGTAAATCAGCTCTATCAGTGCCTCGGCTTTGCGGCCCCGGCCACCTTCCTGGCCTCGTGCAGGCAGGGGGTGTGCTATGTGCCGCTGATTGTGCTGCTGCCGCGCCTTTTTGACCTTGCGGGCGTCGCCGCCGCGCAGCCGGGCGCGGACCTTCTGACGTTTGTCATCAGCGTCCCCTTCCTCATCTGGTTCTTCCGGCATAAGCTCTGACGCAGCAAATTAGCTGTGCACCTTCGCAAGCCTCCCCTTGGTGTCCAAGGGGAACTGTCAGCCCTCAGGCTGACTGAGGGAGAGCGCGTATCGAAAGTTCTTCTCTCCCTCCGTCAAAGCCTTCGGCTTTGCCACCTCCCTCGGAAGCCGGGAGGCTTGCGAAAGTGCCCAGTAAGCCTGCAGCTGCAGACGCGGAGGCAGCGGCGGGTTGTGCAGAGTGCACGATTTAATTACAAAAAAATCATACTTTAGTCTGATTTACAAATGCAGAAAAAACCATTATAATGGACGAGAATAATAGCCCCCGTATGCGATTTTCCACGCGCCGCCGGCCGCCCCGGCGGAATTTCCGCCGGCCCGGCCCAGGTCCGGTAATCTACCCAGAGGAGGAATTTACGAATGAAGAAGACGAAATGGACTTCCGCGAAGCGGCTGCTCAGCGCCATGCTGGTTCTGGTTATGGTGCTGGGCATGCTCCCGGTTTCTTCGCTGGCCGCGGAGTCGGAGATGCTCACAGGCACGGTGACAATGGAAGAAAACGGCGTGCTCCAGGTGATCGTGACTGCCAGCGCGGAAAAGCAGGCGGTCAAGGCCGGAGGAACGGTGGATGGAACCATTACGATAAAGCATGTCTTTATGAATGGCGCCAGCATTAAGTGGGGAACGGCGTTTGAGGCGTCCTCCGGTGCAGAAACGACGATGCTGAAGAATGCGAACTGGTCGACTAAGCATACTACAACCAGTCCGAGCGGATCATCAGTACATGACTATGATCCGATTCCTGCCAAATTCACGGTAGATGAAACCGGCAAAGCCACGATTATGCTTTCCGGAAAATGCAGCATATGGGCAACGGGCTCCTCTGCAAGTAATTATACATACGGAGCAGCAGAGAGCGGATACACGGCCACAGACCATGTCATCACCCTTAATGGCTTCACGGTCCTGCAGCCGGTTACCTATGTAGACGACTTTGAGGCGCTGCCCAAGCCGCTGCGGGAAAAGCCAGACTATACAGATGGCAGCTCCTCCTACACCATTCCTCTGAAGTATGCGCCGAAGTATGAGGGCTACCGCTTCATGGGCTGGCGCGATGACGCGGGATGGGATAGGCTCTGGCAGCCGGGCGAGAAGATTCCAAGCGGCATCAATGGGCCGCTGACGCTGACGGCGGAGTGGAGGAGCGAAGCGGAGATTGACGCGGACGAGACCCTCCGCCCCATTTCGATTACATACGATGCAAACCTCCCCACAACAGCACCGAGCGGTGCGAAGGTAGAGAACGTGCCGCCCACGGCGAAGGTCCGCAAGGGGGATACCTATACCGTTCCGCAGATCATCCCGCAGCTGCAGGGCTATGAGTTCGGGGGCTGGGCGGTGTATGAGAATTATAATCCTGAGAATCCTGTGGTGCAGCCCGGCTACAGCTATCAGGTGAAGGAAGATGCGACGCTGCGCGCTGTGTGGATTGACCCGACCCATGCGGTTGAGTTCATCTCTCAGGGTGAGCCGGGAGCGACGTATGCAGACATTAAGACGCCTGCCTCGGGCGGAGTCCGTGTGGGCGACTCCATGTATTTTACGGCGGAGATTCCGGAGGACTACGACCCGGCGTCGTTCCAGGCAACGCTTCAGAACGGAACGCGTCAGCTTGCGCCGCAACGGATCGTGGAAAACGCGTTTGGCGTGACTACGCTCTATTTTGACTTCATCGTGACGCAGGATATGCTGGAGGAGGGCACCGGCAAGCTCGTCATTACCCACGGCCCGCTTCAGGAAAAGCAGTATACGGTCACGCTGCCGGTGGGCGACCACTTCACGGCGAAGTTTACGGAGACCGAAGAGAATACAGATGAGAAGGTCGATGTGGTATCCTACGAAGGACGGAGCCGCGAATTCACCATCACGCCGGAGGCAGGCTGGGAGATCAACGAGGTTGTGGCCAGCGGCGACTGCCGCCTGGAACAGGTAACAGACGAAAATGATAAGCCGACCGGTGCGTATCGGGTTGAGGTCGTGGTGTCGAACGTCTCGGTTTCCGTCTCCATGAAGCAGATTCCGAACTACACGATTCACTACACCATCGACGGGCAGTATTATCTGCCGCAGTCCGTGTCGGGCACGAAGGTTCTTGGACCGGCGGATCTGATTAAAGCTCCGGAGAAGGCCGGTTATGAGTTTGACGGCTGGTATACTGGCCCGAGCTATAGTAAGAAGATTACAAACGAGACCACGAATCTTCTGAAGGTAGACAAGGACGTCTATCTTTATGGCCGCTACATTGCGCAGACGAACAACATTACCTATAACCTGAACGCGCCGGCGGACGCGGAAACCGTGAGCCCGGCGGCGATTGCCGCGACGGCGAAGACCTACGGCCTGTCCGCGACGCTCAGCGACGCAACCCCGGCGAGCGACAACTACAGCTTCCTCGGCTGGGCGAAGAGCGAGAACAGCACGACCGTGGTCTACAGGCCCGGCGATACCGTCTCCGAGGAGCTTCCGGACGGCCTGACGCTCTACGGCGTGTGGGAAAAGAAGGTCTACGCTGTGACCGTCCATGAGGGCGCGGGCACCAGCATCAACACCAGCGGCCCGCTGACCGTGGCGCACGGCGACGACTTCAGCTTCCGCGTCGTGGTGGACCAGGCGCATTCGCAGCAGAAGCCGGTCGTCTGGCTGAACCAGGGCGTCGGCGTCGGCGGCATCAAGCTCAGCACCGGCGACCCGCAGGAGCCGGAGGGAGAGAACTACAAGGTCTACTCCTATGTGGTCAAGAACGTGACCGGCCCGATTACGCTCAATATCATGGCCTCGACCAACGAGGTCTTCGATGTGAGCTTCCGCTACGCAGGCCTGACCGGCAGAACCGAATACCCGGTCAACGGCGATCTCTATCTGGCGCAGAAGGTCGCCTGGGGCGAGACGGCTTCGCAGCCCATCGCGCCGCAGGTGGAGGGCTTCCGCTTTGCCGGCTGGTACGACACTGCCGAGCCCAGGCTGACGGGCACGGAGCTGACGCCTCCCTACAGCTTCGAAGCGCAGATTACGGAGGATCAGACCGTTTACGCCGTCTTTATCCCCTATGTGCCGGAGGTCACGTTCGACGCAGTGTTCGGCACGGGCTGGAGGCTGGATAAGTTTGCGGTCAACGGCCAGAGCGTGACGCCGGACACCGGGAACAAGCTTTCCGTTCCCTATGGCGCGGAGGTCACCTTCGACCTGGTTGTCGACAAGGGCTACGACTACAGCACCATTTCCGTCGCGGCCAACGGCGTCGCGCTGGTCCGCGCGGCAGAGCCGAGGGACGAGGGGCTTACGGGTCGTGTGCGGATTTCCTACCGCGTGAGCGCCGTCAAGGCGGACACGCGCATCACCGTCACCGGTATCACGCGCGAGACGATTACCCTTATTTATAATGATAACGGCGGCTACGGCGGCCCGGTGGTGGAAAAGCTGCCGTCCTATGCAGAGGGCGCTGCAGACAATTCCTCGATTTCCACCGTGGTGCCCACCCGCGCAGGCTACGAATTCAAGGCCTGGAGCACGGACAACCAGGCCGAGTATGTGGACGGAACCTTCAAGCATGCTCCAAACGTCACATACGTCGACCTGGTGCCCGGCCAGGGGCACAAGTTCACCCAGGACACGGTGCTCTATGCCGTTTGGGCGCCGAAGCAGACCGGCCTGACGCTCGAGGTGAGCGGCGCCATGACCACGGAAACGACGACAGGCGAAGGCGACGGAGCGGTTGTCACGATCGAGCGCAGCCAGTACGAGAAGGAGAACGTCACGCTGACGGCGACGGTCGCCTCCGGGAACGCGGCTGTGACCTCCGGCTCCGTGCAGTTCTACCGCAACGGCGAACTGATCGGCACGGCGAAGGTCTCCGGCGGCAAGGCCGTCTGGACGCAGGCGACGAGCGACTATCACTATAACAGCGGCAACGAGGACAACTACGATGCCGTGTTCATCCCGGACGAGGGCTCGGGCTACACGCAGATGCGCTCTGACCACGTGATCGTCAAGGTCCGCTCCGCGGCCATCAGCTGGAGGCTGGACGGCGGCAGCATTGCGGCGGACGCAAACAAGCTGACGATTAAAAATCAGGACGGCAGCCCGGCCAGGGCCATGACCGCCGGCAAGATCTACACGCTGGAGCTGCCGGGCATCTACGCGCTCGACGATTCCGGGACAAAGCTGGTCTGCGGCAAGGACTACACCGTAACCTGGCAGTACCGCAACGCGGCCGGAACCTGGACGGATTATCCGGATTCCGCGTCCACGGACAGCATTACCGTCACGGCGGCGTTCTCCCAGTACGTCTTCCGCGCGGTGGTCAAGCCCCTGACCGGCGCGACCGGCCACTTCACAAAGGCTGCGGCCTATAAGGCTTCGGCGCTTCTGGGCGACCAGTACACCGAGGCCCTGATTACCGGGCAGACCGACGCGGTCGGCCGGCAGGCAAGCGCGGTGACGCTCCGCTTTGAGAACGTCTTTACCAACAAGGAAGCCGCGCCCATGTACAGCCAGTATGAGGGCCGCGAGATTCGCATCATCGCGACCGTCACCGGCGAAACGGAGGAAACCTCCGTGCGCACCGGCAACGTCGCCTTCTATGTGGTCACCGGCGTGAACGGCGTGTATGAGCAGATCGGCACCGCGCCGGTCAAGGCCAGCGGCGAGGCCAGCATCACCTACACGCTCCCGGCCTACGATGCGGAGGACAGCCTTGCCAACATCGAATACTTCTTCGCCGTCTACACCGATACCGACGGCGTCTATGAAACCAGCAATTCCGCGAACCTGACCGCAATCGACAACGACACGGTCGCGGGCGCGCTCAACCAGGAGAAGGACAACCACATCAGCAAGAAAGACGATGCGGTGCAGATTCTCTCCGAGACCATCAGCTGGAAGCTCAAGGGCAATCAGATTGCCGCGAACGCGAACCGCATCACGGTTTGGACCGCCCACGAGAACGGCAGCATGAAGGATAAGGTCGCCAGCGGCGCTATGACCGCGGGCAGCAGCTATGTGCTGCAGCTGCCCGGCGTCTACGCGCTCGACGAGGCCGGCCAGACCGGCCCGGCAAAGCTGGAGGTCAAGAAGGATTACACCGTTGTCTGGCAGTACCGTGAGTTCGGCGCCAGCCAGTGGCAGGATTACGTCAACAGCAACGGCCGCAACAGCATTCTGGTCACCCCGGAATTCAGCGGGTATCAGTTCCAGGCTGTTGTCACCCCGATCTATGACAACGACGCGCTGACCGGCTTCAGAACCGCCGCAAAATACGGCGACAAGGCCGACAACAACGGCCGGGTCATCGGCAGAACGCAGAGCCTTGTCACCCTGCCGACAAATAAGACCGAGCTCCAGGCGACCGTGACCGATCTTGTGATCACCGGCGAAAACCTCCTGGAGAAGGCCGGTACGATGATCAACGGTCAGGCGCGCTTCGCAAACGATCATCTTGCCCAGTATGAGGGCCAGAACGTCACGCTCCGGGCCACCGTGGTGGACGAGAAGACCGGCGAGGGTGTGAACACCGGCGTGGTCTACTTCTACCGCTATGTGGACGGCGTGAACGACGAGCTTTTGAACGCAGTGCCCATCGACGTCCGCGACGGCGCGGCAGAGCTGGAGACGACGGTTGCAGCTTACACCGCCGATCAGCCCTACAACGCGGCTGTGAACATCGACCGGTTCTATGTGGTCTATCAGGCCAACGCATCCTACAACACCAGCGCCTCCGTCGGCAAGACGGATACGGCCTACAGCCGCCCGGCGACGGTTACGCCGGCAGACAAGGCGGACAGCATCTTCATCAAGTCCGCCAAGCTCAGGACCCCCATCATTGAATCCGACAAGCAGGGCCTGGTAAGCGGCGCGGCGGCCAACGCCACCACCTACACCGGGGACCTGACGAACCTGCCCACCGGCGAGAGAATTACCTTCACCCTCCGGCAGGACGGCGCAGCGGCCGCGCGCACGGCGGACTGGTCCGTAGTTGCGCTCGACGGCAGAGACGTGGATTCCAGCCTCTATACAATTTCCTGGCTGGTCAAGACCGGCAACAATGAGACCGTAGCCGGCGGCGACAGCGCACAGAACGCCTACGTGCTCACCGAAAGCAAGGTTGACGACCAGTACCGCGTCAAGCTGACCGGCTCCGGCGTTTTCCAGGGCTCCGAGGCCTATTCCAAGTACGCCGTCATCGGCGTCAAGAAGGACACGACGATCGTCGCCACCGCGACGGACGAGATTGCCGCGACTGCGGACCTTACGGACGTCTATCAGTGCAGCGATATCACGCTGACGGCTACCGTCCGCGCGCCCGAGGGCGCGAGCATGCAGCCCGGCGGCAGCGTCACCTTCTACTACTCCGTGGACGGCGGCACGACCTGGGTCAAACTGGCCGATAAGGCGAGCCGGAACAGCGTCATCGAGCTGAAAAAGGTCGAGGGTGAGATGCGCGCAAGCATCATCACCGACCAGCTTCCGGTGACCGAGGGCACGAATACCAGGCAGGTGGTCCGGATTTCCGTCACCTACTCCGGCGACGAGACCTTCAACGCCGTAGAGGATCAGGCGGATGCGAAGATCACCCAGAAGGACGTCACAGTCTACTCCTCCGTGGTCTATGTCCGCGAGGAGGACCAGAACAAGCTGAATCCGGACGCGAAGAACGCGGATGGCATTTCCATTGAAACCATCGGCACGCTCGCGGCCAACGAGGAAAAGGTCACGCTGGTTCTGAACGATATTTACACGCTCGACCATGCAGACGAGGCACTCAGGCAGAAGCTTGCAAAGCTGACGGCCGGCACGGACTACACCGTCCAGTGGCAGATGCTTGAAAACGCAGGCGCGGCCACCACCGACTTCTCCCAGAAGGTCGGCTGGACGGACCTTCCGAACGCGACGGGCACGCAGTACACGCTTGCAAAGGTCACGCAGGGCGCGGCCTACCGTGCGGTCATCTATGTGAAGGATACGCCGGTTGCCAAGGGCTCGTTCACCGAGGTGGATCAGGGTACCGTCGGCCAGAAGGACATCAACGACGGCTGCAAGGTCTACTACTCCAACGTGCTTCTCGTCTCCGAGGGCGACGCGGCGGTCAGCGTCATTCTGAACACCAGCAATCGTGAGGACAATTACGAGGGCATTGTGCAGGGCGAAACCGTGACGATCAACGTGCTGGTCTCCGGCGCGGTCAACACCGCCCCGATCTCCTCCGTCACGGCCACGATTACCGACGCAATGAGCGGCGATAAGGTCGCCTCCTTCACCGAGAACAACGTCCACGGCTGGAACGACTTCCAGTGGAATACGAGCGAGGTCTCCCCCGGCTTCTACAAGCTGACGGTGGACGCAGTTTCCTCCAACGGCTACGCAGACCGGAAGGTTGAACAGACGCTCATCGTCCGCGAGGGCAGCTACGGCCTCAGGATCAGCGGCAGCGAGACCGTTTACAACGGCCAGACGCAGGGCCTGAGCGTCACGCTCGAGAACTTCGAGTTCAACGATTCTACGGTGGTTGAGGCCGCAGAGAAGTCCTGGACGGTCAAGTACTATCAGAACGGCGTTCAGGTCGAGCCGATTCAGGCCGGCGAATACACCGCGACGGTGACCCTCCCGGGCTCCACGTGGTGGAATGCGCTGACGATCGAGAACGTCCCGTTCACGATTGAAAAGCGTACGGTCCGGATTGCGGACGTGATCGCGCAGGCGAAGGTCTACGACGGCTCCGCAAGCGCCAACATCGTCGAGGTCATGCTGAACGACGCCGTGACCGCGCAGGCTTCCACGGGTCTTCCAGTGGACCGCCTGGGCCTTATCAACGGCGACAGCGTCTATGTCACCGCGCAGGCGACGCTTGCAAACGGCGGAAACGCCGGGGAAACCACGCTGAACGTCACCGTTTCGGATGAAAATCTCCACGGCGACGACGCGCACAACTACACCTTCGGCGCCAATACCACCTATTCCGAGCCCATTTATGTCAGCCGCAGCCAGGTCTACGGCAATATCACCGAGAATGTCACCGTCGCCAAGGGCGAGGCCTTCCCGGCAGACGCCATCTACCTGATTGATCAGTCCGGCAAGCGCATGCAGCCCGGCGAATACACGCTGACCTACTACTATCACAGCGACTCCAGCGTCGAGAAGACGGCGGACACCAGCCGCGAGGGTCTGTACACCGTCATTGCCCGTCCGGATCAGAGCAACTACAAGGGCGGCGTGGCGACGACCTTCCGTGCGGCGGGGCAGGCGCAGGCCTATACCCCGGCTCCCGCGCCCACGGCCAGCACGCTCATCTCCTTCTCGAACACCGCGGAGCTCTACGGCAGGACCACGGGCCTTGTCATCACCGCAACTGAGGGCGCTTCGATTACCGAGGTTACCTATAACGGCGTGAAGCTGGACGCTTCGCCTGCGGATGCGGGCCGCTACCTGGTCAAGGCGACGGCTTCCACCGGCGACGTGGCCTACGCCATCTACACCGTGACCAAGGCCAACCCGGTTCTGAGCCTTGAGGCGGATAACCGGACCTACGACTCCATGCCCTACAGAGGCAATGTCGCAATGAGTGCGCCTGAAGAGGTACTGGCTGCGCTTGGCGGCGCCGAGTCCTATGACCGGCATTCGACCTGGACCGGCGACGTGGCCATCGGCTACAACGTCCCGGCTGAGGGCAATGTCCAGCAGCAGAAGCCTGTGGACGCAGGCTCCTACGTGCTGACGCTCCATACGCCGGAAACCGCAAACTACACCGCGCATGAAATCAGCGTTCCCGTGCGCATCAGCCCGAAGCAGCTGACCGTGACCGCGGACAGCTGGAACCGCTGGCTGAACGGCGCGTTCCCTGAAATGACGGCCAGCTATGACGGCCTTGCCGGCACGCTGGACGGGGAATTTGCCGATGCATCCCCGGATACCTCCCTGCGCGACGTGCAGGTTGCGCCCGAGCTCGTCTTCAACTATGACGCGGGCGGCTTCACGAACGACCTGCAGAGCGAGTACGGCGAGGCGAAGGTGCAGGCTACAAACGGCCTCATGCGCAACTACACCGTGACCTATCTCGACGGCGTTTACAAGACCACCGTCTCCGACCCGCAGGAGCAGCTGGCCATCCACGGCCTGCCGCAGAACGCGGATCAGCAGCAGAATCTGGTCTACTTCGGCGACGTCATCCAGCTCTACGCCTATGGCGACCGCGATAAGGCCGCAGGCATTGTCAACACCTCGAGCTTTATCAAGTGGGAAATCACCGCGGGCGCCGATGTGGCGAAGATCGACGCAAAGCTCGGCCTCCTCACGGTGACGGGCGTCGGCGAGTTCACCATTCAGCTTACGCGCGGCACGGGCGCAAACCCGATTTCCGTGCGCGTGAACGTTACCGCGCTCAAGAAGGAGCTGAAGGTCTCGCTTGACGATCAGGATGTGGTCTACAACGCAAGCGAGCAGCGCTATGACACAGCTTTGGCGCATGTCTTTGCCTACGACGAGCTCTACCGGACGGCTGCGCTTGAGAAGGCTCTGGTTACGGACAAGCTGACCAGAACCGATATCGGCGCGCAGCTGCCCACGGCGCAGATCAGCAAGGAAGAGGCGCATTATCAGTCCGAGGTCTACGGCGGCACCTTCACCGTCAACGACAAGGAAGCGACGATCGAGCCCGACGAGGACGTGCATATCTACGGCGAGCTCCGCCGCGTGACGACCGCGACGATCGAGGGCCAGGCCGGCACAGTCCTGCCCGTGACAGACGTGGCGACCGGCTCGCAGACGGACGTCTACAACCGCCTCGATGTGTATGACGGCTATGAGATTCTGGTCGGCGGCACGGACAACATGAACTACAACGTCCGCTACATCACCGATCAGGACGCGAAGGATTCCGAGGTTACAACCTACGAAGGCGTCCGGCTCTATTCCACCACCGTCAAGGCTGCGGCCGAGAGCCCGTTCGAGCTCAACGACGCGACGGTCTACGGCGAGAAGGGCAATCTCCTCACCTGGATTCTGACGGACGCGATTGCAGACGCCCGCACGCACGACGCCGACAACCTTGCAGATTTCAACCTTGCGCCGGTCTTCATCCGCCAGGACTTCGACTTCTGCACCGGCAACGCTGACTGCGGCCATACGGATGAATACAAGGCGGCCAACCGTACCCTCGGCAACGAGGCGGTTCTGCAGCCCCCGAGAACGTCCGTAAATCCGGATGCGCACGCGAACTACGTTCTGCAGTTTACGAGCGTCCGCAACACCTTCGGCGAAAACTACCTGCTGAAGAACGAGGAAGAGAAGAACGCGCAGAGTTCGATGACGCCGCCTGTCGGCACGCTCGGCTTTGTCGGTGCGGCCGCAACCGGCGACAACCTCATCGAGGGCAGCGCGAACATCTCGCAGCGTCCGGTTACGCTTCAGAACAACGGCCTGAGCGCGGAAACCGCCTACTACTGGCACATCGACCTGCAGACGCTCTACGACGCCTTCCTGGAGAAGCTGACGGCAGAGGGCCTTGCAGACAAGCACACCATCCGTGATCTGGACCTTTGCTTCACGCTCACGCAGGGAAGCAGCTCCGTGACCATGAAGCCGGATGCAAGCGGCCGCCTGACCGGCGCGCTGGACGGCCTGGACGTCGGCAAGTGCACGGTGACGGTCACCGTCGGCGATACGAACTACAAGCTGACGAACGATCCGTTCACCTTTGAGGTCACGCTCAAGGCCATTCAGATTGAGGCGACCTACACCACCAAGGAATTCACCCGCTTCACCGTCCTCATCAAGGAGCATCTTGACGACGGCACGACGCGCGCGCTGACCTCGGCGGACGGCCTGACCTACAAGATCTTCAAGAGCCGGAACGGCGTGGTCGACGAGAGCGTTGTCTACGCGCAGGGCAGCCTCTCCTACACCGGCAGAACCTCCCGCGACGACGCGGGCGACCTGTGCGACGTGTTCACGGCCAGCTACACAAGACTCCCGAGACTGGAAAGCGGCGAGCTCTACTTCATCCAGATGTATGAGAACGGCGTGAAGCTCGTCACCAACAACGATTGATTCTGAGGCAGAAGTCAGAAAGGAGAGCCCCGACATGAAACAGAAATTCAGAACCCTTGTATCTCTGATGCTGGTCGTTTGCCTCTTTGCGGCCTTTGGCAGCGCTGCGTGCGCTGCCGGCGGCTCGCAGAACTATCCCTCCTTCGGCAATCCCACGACCACAACCACACCCTCCAGCCCCGTCTACCGGGTCATTGTGGAGGAGGGCCAGAAGGACCAGATTCTTCCGGACCGCTCCAGCGCCGCGGCCGGCGTCACCGTTACCGTCAAGCTGGCCGAGGGCGTCAGCGCCAGCGAAATCCGGATGACCGATAAGGACGGAAATCCCATCGACTTCAAGCAGGTCGACGAGAGCACCTACACCTTTGTCATGCCCGCCAAGGACGTCTATGTCAGCGGCACGCTGAGCGATCTGCGGCTTAACGCGGACGACCACTTTGCCTATATCCAGGGCTATCCGGACAGCACCTTCAAGCCCGAAGGCGGTCTGACCCGCGCGGAGGCGGCGTCCATCTTCTACCGGCTGCTGGTCAACACGGCAGTCGGGAAGAGCGTCAGCTTTACGGACGTTGCGGACGGTCTCTGGTACACGGACGCGGTGCGGACCCTTGCGGGCAAGGGCGTGATCACCGGCTATCCGGACGGCAGCTTCCGGCCGAACGGCAGCGTCACGCGCGCGGAATTCTGCGCGATGGCCTCCCGCTTCTTCACGCTGGAAAGCGGAAGCCTGAGGTTTACCGACGTGGCTGAGAGCTTCTGGGGCTACCGGTATATTGCCTCCGTCGTCGCCCACGGCTGGATGACGGACAGCGAGACGGCCTATGCGCCCAACGCGCCCATCACGCGCGCGGAAGTTGTGGGCATTGTCAACCGGATGCTGAAGCGCTGCGCGGATGAGACCTATCTCAAGCGCGCGGAGAATGTCAAGTGCTTCGGCGACGTTCCGGCGGACGCCTCGTTCTATCTGGATGTGATGGAGGCGGCCAACGGCCATAACTTCATCGGTGCCGGCACGGACGAGACCTGGACTGGCCTGAAGTAAACAGCGGAAAACACCGGCGGGCACGGCTTGTGCCCGCCGGTTTCCTTGCAATCGGAGCCGGAATGTGCTATGATGGAAAAAACTTCTCCGGGAGAAATGTCTATGTTTTATGTTCTTCTCGCGCTTTTTACGGCGGCAGTCGCGGCGGTGGACCAGCTGACAAAGGCCTTGGCGGCGGCAAGGCTCGCCGGCAGCACGCTGGTTCTGATTCCGGGCTTTCTGCAGCTGCATTACATTACGAACGACGGCATGGCGCTGTCGCTGTTCCGGGGCGGGCGCTGGGTTTTCGTCGTGCTGACGGCGGCTTACCTCGCGCTGGTCGTCTGGGCGATTGCAAAAAAGCATATTTACAAGAAGCCGGAGCTCTGGTGCGTCGCGGCCATCACAGGCGGGGCCGTCGGTAATCTGATTGACCGTGTGGCGACCGGACAGGTCGTGGATATGATCTGCATTCCCTGGTTTTCCACGTTCAATGTCGCGGATCTTTTTATCACCTTCGGTGCGGTGATTTTCGTGCTCTATGTTCTGCTGAAGGACAAGGAGTTTCTTGCCGAGCGGCCCGGAAAGGACAAAGACGATGCTTCTGACGCTCACTGAGACGGGCGAGCGGCTGGACGCCGCAGTCAGCCGCCTGTTTCCGCAGCTCTCCCGCAGCGCCGCGCAGCGGCTGATAGAGCAGGGAGCCGTCACCCGGAACGGACGGCCCGTCAGGAAAAATGAAAAGGCCGTCGCGGGCGAGATTCTGGAGCTTCAGATTCCGGAGCCGCGCGAGGCGGCGCCTGCCGCGCAGGAAATTGCGCTGGATGTGCGCTATGAGGACGAGGACGTCATCGTCGTCAACAAGCCCAAGGGGATGGTGGTGCATCCCGCGCCGGGACATGAGGACGGAACGCTTGTAAACGCGCTGCTGCACCATTGCGGCGATTCTCTCTCAGGCGTCGGCGGAGAAAAACGCCCCGGCATTGTACACCGGATTGACAAGGATACGTCGGGGCTGATCATCGCGGCAAAAAACGATCTGGCGCACGCGGCGCTCTCAGCGCAGCTGAAGGACCACTCTCTTGCACGGACCTACGTGTGCATCGTCTGCGGAAATATCCGCGAGGACGCCGGTACCATCGACGCGCCCATTGGCCGCCATCCGACCGACCGCAAAAAAATGGCGGTGACGGAGAAAAACAGCCGCAGTGCGGTCACGCACTGGCGGGTGCTTGAGCGCTTCGGCGGTTATACGCTCCTGGAGTGCCGGCTGGAAACCGGCCGGACGCATCAGATCCGCGTGCATTTGGCCTGGCGCAGCCATCCCATCCTTGGCGATGTGGTCTACGGCCATAAGAAGCCGGAGCTTGGGCAGAGCAGCCAGTGCCTGCACGCGCGGGCGCTGTGCTTCCGGCATCCAAGAACCGGCCGGCCGGTTACGGTCGAATGCGAACTGCCGGAGGAGTTTCAGCAGCTTCTGGCCCGGCTGCGCGGCGCGCAGGCCCCTGCGGCGGAAAAGACTTGATTTTTTCCCTGCCGCCCGAATAGAATATCCCACAGGAACAGAGAAACGGTCTTGCCGGCCGCTTCTCTATCCTTTATTTTCGGAAAGGAGGAAGGCGGATGCTGACAGCCTCGTCATGGCTGCCGCAGCAGGGCACAGCGCGGGTGATTATCTCCCTTGCGCTGATGCTTTTCGCGGGCTTTGCGCTGACGCGCCTGACAAAGCCGCTGCGCCTGCCGAATGTAACGGCCTATATTGCTGCCGGAATTCTGATCGGGCCCTATGGCCTGGGCCTGATTCCGCAGGAGCTTGTTTCCGGCATGGACTTTCTGCCGGATATCGCCCTTGCGCTCATCGCGTTTTCAACCGGCGAATTCTTTAAGTTATCCACGCTGCGCAGAAACGGGGCGAAGGTGGTTTGGATTACCCTGTGCGAGGCGCTTTTGGCCTCGGCGGCGGTCTTTGTGCTGCTGCGCTTTGTCTTCCGGCTTGAGCTGGCGTTTTCAGTCGTACTGGCAGCGCTGGCCTCGGCCACGGCGCCGGCCTCCACGATGATGACCATCCGGCAAACCGGTGCGAAGGGCGACTTTGTCGATACGCTTTTGCAGGTGGTCGCGCTGGACGACGTCGTGGGGCTGATCCTTTATTCCGCGGCCATTTCCGTTGCGCTGGCAAGTCAGGCAGGGGGCGCGGGCTTTACGGCGCAGACGCTGGTAAAACCGATTCTTCTGAATCTTCTGGTGCTGGGTCTTGGCGGCGTCTTCGGCTTTTTCATGAAGCTTCTGATGCCTGCACGGCGCTCGACGGATAATAAGCTGATCATTTCCCTGTCGCTGCTGTTTGCCTTCTGCGGCGTCTGCGCGCTTGCGGACGTTTCGCCGCTTCTTGGCTGCATGGCGATGGGAACCGTTTATACCAACCTTGCCGAAAACGACAGGCTTTTCAAGCAGCTGGGCTATTTCAGCCCGCCGATCCTGCTGCTGTTTTTCGTACGCTCTGGCATGAATTTTCATCTGGACGCGCTGCTGCAGCCGGCCGGAAGCGTGGGCGGCGTGCCGCTGCTTGGCGTCGGCGTCGGATATTTTCTGGCCCGCATCGCGGGAAAGTACGCAGGAGCTTGGCTTGGCTGCGCCGCCGTTGGGAAGGCGCGCCGGGTCCGGGATTATCTGGGGCTGGCGCTGATTCCGCAGGCCGGCGTCGCAATCGGCCTTGCTGCGCTGGGCGCGCGGACGCTGGGCGGAGAGACGGGGCGCAGCCTGGAGACGATCATCCTCGCCTCCAGCGTTCTGTATGAGCTCCTTGGGCCGGGCTGCGCGAAGCTGGCGCTTTATCTTTCCCATTCCTACCCGGCAAAGCTGGAGGAAGCGGCGGAGGTTCCGGAGCTGACGGAAACCGGGGAAAGAAAAACGGACGTCCAGCTGCTCATTGCGCGCATTCAGGCCATCCGCGCTGGGCTTCCGGACCGTCCGCACGAGGAAATGAGCGAGGAGGAGGCCGCGTTTCTGGAGGCGGCGGAGGAACAGCGCCTTGCGCTTTCACAGGCGCAGAGAAGGCGGCATTTTTTGAGGAGGTAGCGCAATGAAACAGGACTGGATTGCGGGTCTGCTCGGCCCGTGGAGTATGGAAACAGGGCTGGCGTCGATTCTGCTGCGCGTGGGCCTGAGCGTGCTGTTTGCCGCCGTCGTCGGCTGTGAGCGCTCAAGCAAGCGGCACTCTGCGGGCCTTCGGACGTTTATTCTGGTCAGTCTGGCGGGCGTCTGCGCGATGCTGGCAGATCAGTGGCTGATGGCGCGGGGGAGCGGACTGCCGGTTCTTTCCGCGGCGGCGGCGCTGGGAATGGCGAGCCTCAGCGGAAACGCCATCCTTTTCAGCTCCCGGAATCAGATCAAGGGCCTGACAACCTCTGCAGGCCTCTGGTGCTGCGGGCTGCTGGGAATCCTTCTTGGCGCGGGGCTTTATACCCCGGCGACCGTGGTGTTTCTGGCGCTGCTTTGCAGCATGTCCGGGCTGCCGGTTCTGGAAAAGCACCTGAAGGACCGCTCAAACCATTTTGAGGTGCATCTGGAGCTCAAGAGCAAGGGAGATCTTGCGGATTTTGTGGCAACTATCCGCGCGCTTGGAATCCGCATAGACGACATCGAGTCCAATCCGGCCTACCTCGGCTCCGGGCTGAGCGTGTTCTCCGTTTCCTTTACCGTGACCGGCGCAGAGCTGAAGCAATATAAAAAACACGCGGAGATCATCGACGCTCTGCGGTCTTTGGAGTATGTGTATTATATTGAAGAAATGAACTGAGCAAAATGTGCTGCAGGCCTGCGCCGCCACAGCCAGAGCCCACGCCGGATATGATCTTTCTGCTTTGCTGCGGAAAAGTGCACCATAGCTTTTTGATAATTTTGCTCACGGCCGGTAAGGAAGCAAGAACAAGATTAAAGACAGACCGCCCCACGATTCCCAAAATCCATCAAGATACAGCACGAGCCGGAAGCAGGTTTCTCTGCTTCCGGCTCGTCTTTTGTATAAAGAAAACCACCGGCAATGCCGGTGGGTCCAAAAAGCTT
>CAKUHJ010000010.1 GCA_934655935.1 uncultured Oscillospiraceae bacterium
AACCGCTGACCGAAGACTATATTTCACTTTATAAGGAAAACTCCGTGCTGAAGGCCAAGATGAAGATTCTGGTCGAGAAACTGGAGGAGTACCGCGCGCAGGAGGCCTCCATGAAGCAGGCCGCCGCGGACGCGCAGGCCCGCGCGGACCGGATGCTGGCAGATGCGCAGGCACGCTGCAGCACGATGCTCCGCAGCGCGGAGGTCTCGGCGCAGCAGTCGGCCATCCAGCAGGCGGTCGGCGCAGAGCAGGAGCGGCTGAATTACGCCAAGCAGACCGCCCTCAATTTCATTGAGGTGGTGGAAAAGGATATCCGCGGGCATCTGGATCTGCTGGAAACGCTCAAGTCCCGTGACCTGACCGTGGAGGCGGCGCCCGGAAAGCCCGCCGAGCCGGAAAAGCCCGTGCATGAGAAGCCCTACGACTGGCAGCTCGATATGCCGGCTGCGCCGGCTCCGCAGCAGCCGGAGTCTGCGCATAAGATTGCGGACGAGATTTCCGTGAATCTGGAGCAGCTCATCGGCGCGGACGATACGCCGGCTGCGCCTGCGGCTCCCGCAGCGCCTGCCCGTCCGGCCCGCCCCTCGCATCCGGAGAGCGCGACGATCAAATTTGACGATCTGAAGTTCGGCCGCAATTATGACCCGAACGGCAGCAAGTAAATCAGAGAAGCAAAAATCCGCCGTTGGCAAGCTGCCAACGGCGGATTTTTTCCATAAAACTTATTTCAGCTGAAACGTATAGTATACAGCGCCGAGCAGCTCCAGGCCGACGGCCGCAAACATGCAGTAGTAGGCCAGAACCGGGCCGCAGATCAGGCAGAGCACAGTCAGCGCCGCCCACAGCGCGCACGGGAAATAGAGCAGCAGCGGATTGAAGCGGGCCGGGAAAAGCGCCAGGCGCTTTTTTCCAAGCCGAATGCGGCCAGCGTCCTTTGAAGCAAGGAACGCGCACAGCGCGACGCCGACGAGCACAACCAGCAGCAGCGCCACGGGGACGATGGTCCGCGCGTTTGCGCCGAAGCCACGGCTGAGAAGGAAGAAGACGACGCCTGCGCTGGCTGTGGCCAGAGAGAACGTAAAGAACTCTGCGTGGTAGAGCTGCCATACCATATACAGGCAGTAGCTCAGCGCATGCAGCAGATAAATGTGCATCAGGAACGTCGTCCAGTACAGCCGAAGCAGAAGCGCCGTTACAAACCCAAGCGCGCCGAAGGCGAGCACATAGAAGCTGATCGTCCGCACAAGCGGCTTCTTCGCAAGGATTGCGGCGGCAATGGCGGCGGCAAACAGCAGCCCGCAGACGATCATTGCGATTCCGCAGGCCGAGCGGACGGCTGCAAATCCGTCTGCCGTGGCATAGTACCGGCCGAGCCGCCGCAGCAGCGTCAGCACGGCGAGCATGAGGGCGAAGGCGGCTGGAATCTTATAGACAACAGCCTGATTTTCGGTTTTGTTCGTAGCAGTTTTCGTCATGTTCTTCCTGTCCTTTTCGCAGGGCTCAGTCCAGCGCGCCGGCGGCAAACAGAACCGCGCTCAGCGCGCAGAGCGGGGCGGTTTCACAGCGCAGAATCCGCGGGCCCAGCGAGCATATTTTCATCTGATATTTTTGCGCCAGCAGAACCTCTTCGGCGCTGAAGCCGCCCTCCGGCCCGGTGACGATGGAGGCGGTTTGATAAGCGCCGCCGCCGACGGCGGCGCGCAGGGGAAGCGTCCGCTCGTTTTCATACGGGAACAGCGCCAGCTCCGCGCCGGACGCGCGGGCAAGCGCGGCCTCGAACGAGCCAAGCGCCAGAACCTGCGGAATGCGCCCGCGCCCGGACTGTTCCGCGGCGGAGGCGGCAATTTTCTGCCAGCGCTCAAGCTTTTTTGCAAGGCTTTTTTCATCGGGCCTGGCCACGCAGCGCGAGGAGGGGAAGGCGACAATTTCGCCTGCGCCAAGCTCGGTTGCCTTCTGGATGACGTGCTCGAGCTTATCGGCCTTCGCAAACGCCATATAGACGCTGCAGAAAACGCGGGGCTCGGCGGCGGAAGCAGCCGCGCTGTGCACGACCAGGCTGTACTGGCCCGCGCTGACGTCGCTGACGGTGCAGGCATAATCCGTGCCGCTGCCGTCGCAGAGCGTGACGGCGTCGCCCGGCTTGAGGCGCAGCACCTTCGCATGCGCGGCATTTTCGCCTGTGAGCGTCAAAAAACGGCCGTTTTCCGGCCCAATGGAGACAAAAAACTTCGGCAGCTTCGTTCACCTGCCCGCTTTTTAAACTATGCCTAGAGTCTATACCCGAAATATTATAGCAGATTGGGTTCTGCTTCGCAAGAGGAAAAACGGGCTGGAACGGGAAATGTTGTGCATTTATGGAAAAGGAGCCCGCCGGACCCGGAGATCCGGCGGGCGAAGGTTACAGCGTCTCAAGCTCGCGGAGCCATGCCGCGGCGCAGGCGTCGCTTGGCATCCGCCAGTCGCCGCGCGGCGAGAGCGTAACGGAGCCGACCTTCGGCCCGTCCGGCAGGCAGCTGCGCTTGAACTGCTGGGCAAAGAAGCGGCGGTAGAAGCTTCTGAGCCAGAAAAGCAGCGTTTCGTCGGCATAGCGGCCCTGCATGGCATGCTTTGCCAGGAACAGAATTTTTTTCGGCGAGAAGCCGAAGCGGAGTACATAATAAAGGTAAAAATCGTGCAGCTCATAGGGGCCGACCAGCTCCTCGGTACGCTGGGCGATTTCTCCGTCGTCGCGCGCGGGCAGCAGCTCCGGGCTGACCGGCGTGTCCAGAATGTCCAGCAGCACGCGGCGCAGCGCCTCGCTTTCGGCATTTTCCGCCTCGCAGCGGACGATGTGCCGTACCAGCGTCTTCGGAACGCCCGCGTTCACGCCGTACATACTCATATGGTCGCCGTTGTAGGTGGCCCAGCCGAGCGCAAGCTCGCTCAGATCGCCGGTTCCCACGACAAGGCCGCCCGTCTGGTTTGCAAGGTCCATCAGCACCAGCGTCCGCACGCGCGCCTGCGCGTTTTCAAAGGTGACGTCCTGCGCCTGTTCGCTCTGGCCAATATCGGCAAGATGACTGCGGACCGTGTCCGCAATCCGGATTTCGCGGAAGCGGACGCCCAGCTCGGCGCACAGGAGCTCCGCATTTGCGCGGGTGCGCTGCGTGGTGCCGAAGCACGGCATGGTAACGGCCAGGACGTCCTGCGCGCCGCGGCCCAGAAGCTTCATTGCGCGCGCGGCGACCAGCAGCGCCAGGCAGCTGTCAAGACCGCCGGAGACGCCGACGACGGCGGTTTTCGCATGCGCGTGGGAAAGCCGCTTTGCAAGGCCGGAGGCCTGAATGCTCAGAATGAGCGCGCAGCGCTCGGCGCGCGTATCGTCCTGCGCGGGCACGAACGGCGTGGGGGAAACCGGCCTCGTGAGGCTGAGCGCCTGCAGCGGCATGGAGAAGCGGATCGTCTCATAGCCGCAGGCGCAGGGGGGAAAGCTTGTGCTGCGGCAGCGCTCGCGCGTCATGCGCTCCACGTCCAGCTCCGTGCAGGCAAAGCCCTCGCCGAAGGGCACGCTCTGGTCCAGGAGCGTGCCGTTTTCCGAAATCAGATTGTGCGCGGCGAAGACCATATCGGTGCTCGATTCGCCGCAGCCGGCGTCCGCGTAGACATAGCCGCACAGAAGCCGGGCGGACTGCTGCGCAACCAGCGCGCGGCGGTAGTCCGCCTTGCCGGCGGTTTCGTCGCTCGCGGAAAGATTGACGATCACCGTCGCACCGGCCAGCGCGTGCTGCGTGCTGGGCGGAAGCGGGGCCCAGAGGTCCTCGCAGATTTCCGCGCCCACGCAGAACTCCGGCAGCTCCTGGCAGCGAAGCAGCAGCTTCGGGCCGAAGGGGACCTGCTGTCCGGCGAGGAAAACCGTCCTGTTTTCCTCCGGCGCGGGGACAAAATAGCGCCGCTCATAAAACTCTCCGTAGTTCGGCAGCTGTGTTTTCGGAATCAGACCCAGGAGCTTTCCACGGTACAGCGCCGCCGCGCAGTTGTAAAGCTTGGCGTCCACGCAGACCGGGAGGCCCACAAAAAACAGCGTTCCCAGCGAGCGGCTTTCATCCAGAAGCGCCTGAAGCGCGCACAGGGCGGCGTCCTGCAGCGGCCTTTGCAGGAACAGCTCCCCGCAGGTATAGCCCGTGAGGCCAAGCTCCGGAAAAACGGCCAGCTGCGCGCCGCAGCCGGCGGCCCTGCGCATGCCCTCGGCGGTCTGCTGCGCGTTATAGGCGCAGTCCGCCACGCGCAGCGCGGGCGAAACGGCGCAGACCCGGATAAAGCCGTGAATCATAAATCATCCGTCCTTTTCTGAATTCGTTTTAATTGTGACGTTATCATAGCATGCATTTGCCGCAGGGACAAGAGCGCAGCGGTGAAAATCATGAATCAGCGCTTGCAAAAAGGCGAAAAAAACGATATGATGTTATCGTCCGGCACTTTGGCCGGAGCAGGGAGGGGTCTTACATGGCATCGGATATTCTCAGCGGCATCCAGAGCCGGATTCCCGGCTTTTCCAAGGGACAGAAGCAGATTGCCGCGTATATTCTTGAGTCGTATGACAAGGCGGCGTTCATGACGGCCGGAAAGCTCGGCAAAACGGTCGGCGTTTCCGAGTCCACGGTTGTGCGCTTCGCGGTCGAGCTCGGCTTTGAGGGCTATCCGGAGATGCAGAAGACCCTGCAGGAGCTTGTGCGCAATAAGCTCACCAGCGTCCAGCGCATTGAGGTCGCGAACGACCGCTTCGGGAACCACGATATCGTCTCCAGCGTGCTGCACGGCGATATGGAGGCCATCCGCGCCACGGACGAGGCGCTCAGCCGCGCCGAGCTTGAGGCAAGCGTGCACGCGATTTTGTCCGCGCGGCGGATTTATATTGTAGGCGTGCGTTCCTCCGCGGCGCTGGCCAGCTATCTGAATTTTTATTTCCGGAATATTTTTGACAATGTCCGCCTCGTCTCCTCCACGGCGACGAGCGAAATGTTTGAGCAGCTGCTCCGCGTGACGAAGGAGGACGTCGTCATCGGCATCAGCCTTCCGCGCTATTCCAGCCGCACGGTCAAGGTGATGCAGTACGCAAAATCCGCCGGCGCGGCCGTCATTGCCATCACCGACAAGCCGGAGGCGCCCGCCGGAAAGGCGGCGGACCATGTGCTGGTGGCAAAGAGCAACATGGTCTCGGTCGTGGACTCGCTTGTCGCGCCGATGAGCGTGATCAACGCGCTTGTCGTCGCCGTGGGGCGGCGGCAGGAGCAGAAAATGTCCCGCACGTTCCAGGATCTGGAGCAGCTCTGGGACGATTACGACGTCTATGAGCGCGTGGAGTAAGCGCGTCGCCGTGGTCGGCGGCGGCGCAGCCGGCATGATGGCCGCCATTACGGCCGCGCAGCAGGGCGCGGCCGTCGTACTGCTGGAGAAAAACGAAAAGCTCGGCAAAAAGCTGTTTATTACCGGCAAGGGCCGCTGCAACGTGACAAACGACTGCGCGGCGGAGGAGGTCCTGAAAAACGTCACCTCCAATCCGCGCTTTCTGTACAGCGCCCTTTCGGCCTTCCCGCCGTCCGCGGCCATGGACTTTTTTGAAAGGAACGGATGCCCGCTCAAGGTGGAGCGCGGAAACCGTGTATTTCCCGTGACGGACAAAGCCGGAAGCGTCATCGACGCGCTGCGCAGCGCGCTGCGCGCCGCAGGCGTTTCGGTGCGGCTGAATACCGCCGTTTCTGGCCTCGCAGTCTCGGACGGACGGATCACAGGCCTGAAAACGGCGCACGGGCCGCTTGCCTGCGAGGCGGCGATTCTGGCCTGCGGCGGCTGCTCCTATCCCGCCACGGGCTCCACCGGGGACGGCTATGCGCTTGCCCGTGCGTTCGGGCATACGGTGATCGAGCCGGTGGGCTCTCTGGTGCCGCTGGTTGTAAAGGGGCATGAATGCGCGCAGCTGCAGGGGCTTTCGCTCCGCAATGTGCGCCTGCGGCTGAAAAACAGCCGTGGAAAGACCGTTTTTGAGGATTTCGGAGAGCTTCTTTTTACGCACTTTGGCCTCTCCGGGCCGCTGGTGCTTTCCGCAAGCGCGCACATGGGGAGAAAAGAGGAGGCGTTTTTCGCCGAGCTGGACCTCAAGCCCGCGCTTTCTGAAAAGCAGCTGGACGAGCGGCTTCTCCGCGATTTTGAAAAATACCGGAACCGGGACTTTGAAAACGCGCTGGCAGACCTCCTGCCGGCCTCGCTGATACCGGTTGTGGTGCGCCGGAGCGGCGTCGCGCCGGAGGAAAAGGTGCATTCTGTCACGAAGCAGCAGCGAAGGGTGCTTCTGGAAACGCTCAAGTGCCTTTCCTTTGAAATTGCCTGCAAGGCGCCCGTCGAGCAGGCCATTGTGACCGCCGGAGGCGTGAAGGTCTCCGAGGTCGATCCCAAAACCATGGAATCCAGGCTTGTTTCCGGCCTTTACTTTGCCGGGGAGCTTCTGGATCTGGACGCCTATACGGGCGGCTTTAATCTTCAGTTGGCCTGGGCTACGGGCCGCGCGGCCGGACTTGCCGCCGCGCAGAAGGAGGAAACACCATGACGAACGCTTCCTATACCGCCGTCGCAATCGACGGCCCCTCGGGCGCGGGGAAAAGCACGCTTGCCCGCGCCGCAGCCGGGGAGCTTGGCTATTTATATGTGGATACCGGCGCAATTTACCGCACGGTCGGCTACCATATGTGGCTGATGGGCATCGGCCCGCGGGACACCGACGGCATTACGCGGCTTCTGGACGACGTCAACATCGACATCCGCCACGAGCCGGACGGTGTACAGCATATGATTCTCAACGGCTTTGACGTGACGGACGAGCTGCGGACGCCGGAAATGTCACGCTATGCTTCGGGCGTGTCGGCGCAGCCAGCTGTGCGCGCGTTTCTTCTGGATATGCAGCGCGAATTTGCGCGCAGCCACAATGTCATTATGGACGGCCGGGATATCGGAACCGTCGTGCTGCCGGACGCAAAGGTCAAAATTTTTCTCACGGCCTCCCAGGAAATCCGCGCGCAGCGCCGCCTGGCGGAGCTTCTGGCGCGCGGGGAGAAGGCGGATTTCCAGCAGCTTCTTGCGCAGATGCGCCAGCGTGACAAGCAGGATTCCGAGCGCGCGATTGCGCCGCTCCGGCCCGCGAAGGACGCGGTTGTGCTGGATACGTCCGGGCTGGATTTCCACCAGAGCCTTGAAAAAATTCTGAGCGTTATCAGGGAGAAGCAGTCATGACCTTCTGGTATCGGGTTTGCTATTGGATTTGCCGCATCGGCCTGTTTTTCTGGCATCCGTCGCTGCGTGTGACGGGGCTTTCCAACGTGCCGGCGGGGCGCGTGATTCTCTGCGCCAACCACTCCGGCATGGCCGACCCCATCTGGCTGCTGCTGGCGCTGAATTCGCCGAAGATGATCCGGATTCTGGCCAAGCAGGAGCTGCGGCAGGTGCCGGTCGTCGGCTGGGTGATGGAAAAATTCCGCATTATTTTTGTCCGCCGCGGCGAGCATGACGCGCCCGCCGTGGACGAATGCGTACGCGCGCTGCGCGAGGAGAACGACCGGCTTCTGGTTTTTATTGAGGGTACGCGCTGCAACGGCAGCAAGCACGTCCGGGCGAAAACGGGCGCGGTGCGCATGGCGCTCGCCGCGGACGCCCCGGTCCTGCCGGTTTTTATCACCAGGAACAAAACGCCGTTCTGCCCCATCGAGGTGAAGTTCGGCCATCCGTACCGGATAGAGGACGTTTCTGCGGAGGATTCCCAGGCCTGCCACCGGGCCGCGGACGAGCTGCTGGCAAAAATTTATACACTGGGCGGAGACAGCTATGCAGATCATATTGGCGAAAACAGCGGGCTTCTGCTTCGGAGTTGACCGGGCCGTCGGCCTGGCGGAGCAGTGCGTGCGCGAAGGGCTCGACACGGTGACGCTCGGGCCGATCATCCACAACCGGCACGTGGTCGAGCGCCTGCACGAGAAGGGCGTGCGGGAAATTTCCGCGCCGGAGCAGGCGCGGCGCGGGCAGCACGTCATCATCCGCGCGCACGGCGTCCCGGAAAGGGACGAGGCGGCGCTTGTCTCGCGCGGCGCGGCGGTGATTGACGCGACGTGCCCCTTTGTCAAAAAAATTCACAAGCTTGCCCGCCGGGCTGCCGAAGCCGGGCGGACGCTCCTGATTATCGGCACGCGGGCGCATCCGGAGGTGCAGGCCATTGCCAGCTTTTGCCCGCGCACACAGATTTTTGAAAGCGACGAAGAGCTCGAAAGCTGGCTTTCCGGGAGCCCGGAACGGCGCGATTTGCCGATTTGCATGGTTTCCCAAACCACGGGAACTCAAAAATTGTGGGAAAATTGCTGTGAAATTCTAAAAAAAGTGTGTACAAATCACGAAATATTTGATACAATATGCAGAGCTACGGAAATGCGCCAAAAAGAAGCGATGGCTCTTTCTCAGAAATGTGATGCAATGGTCGTTGTCGGGGACGCGAGAAGCGCCAATACGGCGAAGCTTGCCATGATCTGCTCTCAAGCCTGTACGAAAGTGGCATTGGTGGATCATGCCGGCGAATTGGACATGGAATTCTTCAGGGGCGCGGAAACTGTGGGGATAACGGCGGGCGCGTCGACGCCGCCGTGGATAATTAAGGAGGTAAACAACACAATGAGCGAAGAACTGAAAGTTGAAACTGCAATGGAGGAGAATTTTGCCGAGCTTCTCGAGCAGTCCCTCAAAACTTTGAATAATGGAGATAAAGTGACTGGCACTGTCATGGCCATCGGCCCGAATGAAATTCAGGTTGACCTTGGCACGAAGCATACGGCCTACATCCCAGTGGAGGATCTTTCCTCCGACCCCAATGTCAAGGCAGAGGATGTGGTCAAGGTCGGCGATGAGATTGAAGCCATCGTCGTGCACGTCAACGACAGCGAGGGCGTCGTCCGCCTGAGCAAGAAGCGCCTCGAGGCCGGCAAGGCCTGGGAAGAGGTCGAAGCGGCCTGCGAGGACAAGTCCGTGGTCGAGGGCGTCGTGACCGAGGAGAACAAGGGCGGCCTGGTCGTCAACGTCAAGGGCGTCCGTGTCTTCGTTCCCGCCTCCCAGTCCGGCGTGCCCAAGGGCGGCGATCTTGCCGAGATGCTCAAGAAGAATGTGCAGCTGCGCATCACCGAGATCAACCGCGCGCGTCACCGCGTGGTCGGTTCCATCCGTTCCGTCGCCGCCGAGCTCCGCAAGGCCGCGCAGGAGAAGATCTGGAGCGAGATCGAGGTCGGCAAGCAGTATCACGGCACCGTGAAGTCCCTGACCAGCTATGGCGCGTTTGTCGATATCGGCGGCGTGGACGGCATGGTGCATGTGTCCGAGCTGAGCTGGAACCGCATCAAGAATCCGGCGGAGGTCGTCAAGGTCGGCGACGAGATTGACGTTTTCGTCATCGCGCTCGACCCGGAAAAGAAGAAGATTTCCCTTGGCTACAAGACCGAGGAGACCAACCCCTGGACCATCTTCACCCGCAAGTATCAGGTCGGCGATGTGGTCGACGTCAAGATTGTCAAGCTCATGACCTTCGGCGCCTTTGCCGAAATCATCCCCGGCGTGGACGGCCTGATTCACATCTCCCAGATTGCGGACCGCCGCATCGGCAAGCCCGAGGACGTTCTGGCCGAGGGCCAGGAGGTTCGTGCGAAGATCATCGACATCGATCACGAGCACAAGAGAATCTCCCTCTCCATCCGCGCGCTTCTGTCCGACGAGGACGCCGAGGAAGCCGGCGAGGCTCCGGAAGACGCCGAATAAGCATTCAGCATGATAAAGATGTCCCCGCGCTCAAAAGGCGCGGGGACATTTGCTTGCCGGCGAGGCTTCGTTGTGCTATACTAGGGTGTAGCTGAAAGCTCCCTGTGCACCCGGACGGCAGCCCTTTTTGCACCGTGCCACACCATGCTTCCTTGAAATACCGCAAGTATTCCTGCGAAAAAATGGCTTGCCCAGCACAAAAAGCCTCGCCGCCGGTCACATCGCTGGTTTTCAGATACACCCTGGGCGAAAAGCCAGCTGGAGGTGCTTGTCTATGCCGTCGCCAAATCTGAGCGAGCGCGCCTATCAGATCCTGCTGAACCGGATGGTCAGCTGCCAGGATGCGCCGGGCACGCTTCTGAACGAGGAGCGCCTGGTGCAGGAGCTCGGCATCAGCCGTACGCCGATCCGGACGGCGCTGATCCGCCTCCAGCAGGAGCATCTGGTTCAGATCAAGCCCAAGAAGGGCATTCTGGTCACACCGATTACGCCGGACGATATCCGGGACCTGTTTGACCTGCGCGAGCTGATTGAGCCCTATGCGCTGCGGGAATTCGGCGATCACTTTGAAAAGCGGGAACTGCTGGAGTACCTGAAGCACTTTTCCCGCCCCTGCGCGCCGGAGGCGTACAAGGAGGTGTTCGACTGCGACATTGCCTTTCATACGCAGATTGTCACCCTGACGGCCAATACCTATCTGTGCGCCTACTACCGGTCGCTGCAGAATCTGTTTTCCAGGATTATGCGGATCTGCGGCACATACGTCAACCACCGGGTCGGCGAGTCCAACGACGAGCACGTAGAGATTCTGACGGCGCTGCTGCAGGACGACGCGAAGCACGCGTCCGAGCTTCTGCTCCTGCACCTGAAGCGGGCCCGGCAGTCCGCCTATGAGACCATTCTCTCTGGTGTGCGGGATGGAGGAACGGAACAGACGCTCTGATGTATACAACACAGCAGCTTCTTCTCCGATGAACGCCCGCCCGACTGCCCAAAAACCAAAAAAACAGGATTGACTTTCCAAGCCAGGCCTGCTATCTTATGTATACATCATGGAGGCACGCGGACGATAGAATTCCGCGCTGCCGCTTGACTTCTGAAAAAACGGTTTAACGAAGCACAACCGCGGCCCTGCCGCCCCAGCGCAGCTCTGTGCACGGAATTGAGGCGAGGACGCCGCCGATTGTGACGTCCCGGAATCCCTTCATCGCGCCCTTCGTCAACGCCGAGCGGGTTCACGATCTGGTCGTGGAGGGCGGTTTCCACAACGGTCTGCTGCCGCGAAAGGCTCAGCCGGATTCTCTCCAACGAGGCCATCTTCGGGCTGGATCTGGTAAAGGCGGGCCTGCTTGAACGAATTGAAGAAATGTTCTGCGCGGAGCTGGAAGGCCCCGGCGCGGTGCGGGCGGCGCTGCAGCGCTTCCTGGCCTGAACCGCGGCCCCGGCGCCGGGCAGGATGAGTAATAAAGGAGCAAATGTTATGGATATTCTGAAAAAACTGCAGGATGCAGCCGTAGTTCCCGTGGTCGTGCTTGATCGCGCGGAGGATGCGGTTCCGACGGCGAAGGCCATGCTGGCCGGCGGCATTGGCGTGATGGAAATTACGTTCCGCACGGCTGCGGCGGCGGACTCCATCCAGGCCGTCGCAGAGAACTGCCCGGATATGCTGGTGGGCGCGGGCACGGTCGTGACGCTTGAGCAGTGCAAAAAGGCCGTGGCCTGCGGCGCAAAGTTTATTGTCGCCCCCGGCTTTGACGAGGAGGTTGTCCGCTGGTGCGTGGAAAACGGCGTCGCCGTGACCCCCGGCTGCGTGACCCCGACGGAAATCATGGCCGCGATGAAGCTGGGCCTTAAGGTTGTAAAGTTCTTCCCGGCAAGCGTCTACGGCGGCCTGTCCGCGATGAAGGCCCTGTCCGGCCCGTTCGGCGGGATCAAGTTCATCCCGACCGGCGGCGTCAACGGCCAGAACATCGGCGAGTTCATCGCCGCGCCGTTCATCCACGCGGTCGGCGGCAGCTGGGTCTGCCCGAAGGCGGACATTGCAGCCGGGAATTTCGAGAAGATCACCACGCTCTGCAAACAGGCGAGAAGCGCCGCGCTCGGCTTTGAAGTGGCGCACGTCGGCGTCAACTGCGAAAACGGCGAGGATTCGCTGGCGGTCTGCAGGAAGCTGGACGAGGCGTTTGCGCTCGGCGTGAAGGAAGGCAATTCTTCCAATTTCGCCTCCAACGGCATCGAGGTCATGAAGTCCATGTACCTCGGAAAGAACGGTCACATCGCCATCCGCACGAATTCCGTTCCGCTCGCCATTGCGGAGCTGGAGAAGAAGGGCTTCGTGTGCGACATGGAGACGGCCAAGTACAAGGGCGAGCGGATGATCGCCGTGTACCTGAAGGAAGAGTTCGGCGGCTTTGCCGTGCATCTGCTGCAGAAATAAGGAGGAGCAAACCATGAAAATTCTGACATTCGGCGAGATTATGCTCCGGCTGAAGGCGCCGGGACACGAGCGCTTTTTCCAGAGCCCGATGCTTGAGGCGACCTTCGGCGGCGGCGAGGCAAACGTTGCCGTTTCGCTCGCAAACTACGGCATGGACGCCGAGTTCCTGACGGTCCTGCCCCAGAACGACATTGCCGACGCCTGCATCCGCGAGCTTCGCTATTTCGGCGTGGACACAAAGAAAATTGTCCGCGGCGAGGGCCGTATGGGCATCTACTACCTCGAGGGCGGCGCGAACCAGCTGCCCAGCAAGGTCGTCTATGATCGCGCCTATTCCTCCATCGCGCTGGCAAAGCCCGGCGATATCGACTGGGACAAGGCCTTTGACGGCGTGGGCTGGTTCCACATCACCGGCATCATGCCCGCCATTTCCGAGCGTGCGATGGAGCTGTCGCTTGAATCCGTCAAGGAAGCAAAGAAGCGCGGAATTACGGTCTCCTGCGACCTCAACTACCGCAAGAACCTCTGGAAGTACGGCAAAAAGGCCTCCGAGGTCATGCGGGAGCTTGCCAAGTACGTCGATGTGGCGATTGCCAACGAGGAGGACGTGCAGAAGTCTCTGGAGATCACGGTGGACGTCAACGTGGAGTCGGGCGAGCTGGACCGCGAAAAGTACAGAGCCCTTGGCAGCAAGGTCCTTGAGACCTACCCCAACATGCAGTGCATCGCCATCACGCTGCGTGAGAGCCACTCCGCGGACTGGAACGGCTGGGCAGCCTGCCTGAATGACGGGAAGAATTTCTATGTCTCGAAAAAGTATGAGATCCGGGACATCATCGACCGCGTCGGCGGCGGCGACTCGTTTGCCGGCGGCCTGATCTACGGCCTGAACAGCTATGAGGACAAGCAGTCCGCGCTGGAGTTCGCGGTGGCGGCAAGCTGCCTGAAGCATTCCGTGATCGGCGACTTCAACCGCGTCGGCGTTTCGGACGTCACAAAGCTCATGGGCGGCGACGGCACAGGCCGCGTTCAGCGCTGAG
Source organism: uncultured Oscillospiraceae bacterium (assembly GCA_934655935.1). Lineage (GTDB taxonomy): Bacteria > Bacillota > Clostridia > Oscillospirales > Oscillospiraceae > CAG-170. Next base: position 13,291 of record CAKUHJ010000010.1, read on the forward strand.
CATCCGATATTGCAGATAAAAAGAACCTGAAATCCCAAAAACCGGATTTCAGGTTCTTTTTTATAAGAATCAGAAGCCGGGCCGGCAGGCCGCCCTCACCGGTATAGGCTTTTCCGGGGTGCCTCAGGCCCTCGGGGCGGCGCACCTGCGGTGCGCGCCGGAGAAGTCGCCGCAGACCATTGCGCCCGTGGGGCAGGCTTTGGCGCATTCGCCGCAGCCGGTGCATTTGTCCCAGTCGATGCGGGCCAGAAAATCCTTGACGGTAATGGCACCCTGCGGGCAGGTCTTTTCGCATTTATGGCAGCCGATGCAGCCGTTGGAGCAGACCTTGCGGGTGTAGGGGCCGTTGTGCAGGCTTGAGCAGATGACCTCCACGCGGATGACGTCCGGAACAACCTCAATGATTTTCTGCGGGCAGGCCGACGCGCAGACGCCGCAGCCGATGCACTTCGGCTGATCGACAAAGGCGATTCCGTCGCGCATGCGGATGGCCTTCTGCGGGCAGGCCCTCGCGCAGTCGCCAAAGCCCATGCAGCCGAAAATGCAGCTGCCCTTGCCGCCGTAGAAGAGCTTCGCGGCGGCGCAGGTTTCAATGCCGCGGTAGTCGGCCTTGACGCTGGTGGCCTCGCAGGTGCCGGCGCACTGCACGACGGCGATTTTTTCCACAACATTCTCCGCATCCACGCCGAGAAGCGCCGCAAGCTTTTTTGCCACGGCGTCCGCGCCGGGAACGCAGAGGTTGGTTTTTGTGCCGGGCTCGAGAAGCGCCCGCGCGTAGCCGTCGCAGCCGGTATAGCCGCATGCGCCGCAGTTTGCGCCCGGGAGACATTCGCGGATACGCGGGAAGCGGTCGTCCTCCTTGACGGCCATGACACTCGAGGCGACGGCCAGGCCTGCCGCGCAGAGAAGGCCGATGACGGTTACGGCGAGGACCGGAATCAGAATTTCCATGACGTACCCTCCTTTATCCGAACAGCCGGTCCAGAACGCCGGCAAAGCCAAAGAACGACAAGGAGACGATCGCCGCGGAAATCAGCGTGATCGGCAGTCCCTGGAAGCTTTCGGGCGGGTCGGCCTCCTCCACGCGGGAGCGGACGCCGGAAAAGAGCACCATGGCAAGGAAGAAGCCCAGGCCGCAGCCGAGCGCGGTCAGAAGCGCCTGGCCGTAAGTCATGCCGTCTGAAATGACGTTCATCGTCACGCCGAGCACGCCGCAGTTTGTGGTAATCAGCGGCAGGTATACGCCCAGCGCCTTATGAAGTGCGGGCACATAGCGCTTGAGTACAATTTCCACCAGCTGGACAAGCGCGGCAATGACCAGAATGAACACCACGGTTTCCATATAGGTGAAGTCGACCCTTCCGGCAAGCAGGAAATGATAGATGGGCCAGGTGACTGCAGTGGCCAGAACCTCGACAAAGATTACGGCAAGGCTCATGCCCGTGGCCTGGTCGAGCTTTTTTGACACGCCCAGAAACGGGCAGATACCGAGAAACTTGACCAGAACATAGTTGTTGGTGATTGCGGCGGTGAGAATTACAAAAAGCATTGCCTTCATGCCGAAACCTCCTTGTCACAGCTGCGCTTGCCGCAGCCGGGGCACCCGGCGCAGCCAAACTCCTTTTTCCGGATGGCTCTTCCGCGTGAGATTTTATTGACCAGGGCGATCAGGCACCCGAAGACAAAGAAGCCGCCCGGCGCCATGGTGAGAATGCCGATGGGGTTTTCCGAGAACCAGGGGACCGGATGGCCGCAGAAAGTGCCGCTGCCCAGAACCTCGCGGATCAGCGCCATCGCGCACAGGGCCAGCGTAAAGCCCGCGCCCATGCCCGCGCCGTCAATGGCCGAGTCGAGCACGCCGTGCTTGCTTGCGTACATTTCGGCCCGCCCGAGGATGATGCAGTTGACGACGATCAGGGACAGATACACCCCCAGCGACTGGTAAAGCGCAAACGCGTAGGCCTCCATCAGAAGCTCCACGACGGTGACAAACGCGGCGATGAGCACAATGTAGCAGGGAATGCGGACCCGGTCCGGAATGGTTTTGCGAAGGGCGGATATGGCCATGTTGGACAGGATCAGAACGGCCGTGGCCGCGAGTCCCATGCCGAGGGCCGCAGGGATGGAGGTGGATATGGCAAGCGTCGGGCAGGTGCCGAGCACAAGCACAAGCACCGGGTTCTCCTTCACCAGACCCTTCAGGAAATTCTGAAGTCGTTTCATTGTTCAGCCTCCTTTACAGCCCGGAAGGCGGCGAGGGCCTCGCGCACGCAGCCCTCATAAGCCGTTGAGGTAATGGTCGCGCCGGAGACGGCGCTGATGCCGGAAAGCGTTTCGTCCTTGCCCTGATACTGCGCGGTATAGCTTTCCTTTGCCGTCTGACCGCCGAGGGTGCTGGTCTCGGAGGAGACGTCCATGGTGGTGCAGCTGCGGATGAATCCGTCCGGGTCCACGGCGCAGAGCACCTGAATGGTTCCGCCGAAGCCCCGGCCGTTTACGGTAAAGAGATAGCAAAGCGGCGCACCCTGCGCGTCCAGCGCCGCGCAGGCGCTTTCCACATTGCCGGACACGGCGGAAGGAATCGCCTCAAAGCGGTCGGCCTCCGGGCAGACGGCAAGCCGCGCGGCCTGCTCGCGCGCTTCGGCGTTGGCCTTTGAGACCGGCGCGGTGAAGTGGTTGACCACTGCGAGCGCGGAAGAGCTCAGAAGACAGATCAGGACCAGCACGACGATGGACTTTACAATATCGTTTCGTTCTTTCATGCCTTTGCACCTCCAAAGGGGCGGCTGGCCGTCCAGCGCGAGAGATAGGGCGTGAGGATGTTCATGAAGAGAATCGCGAAGGACACGCCCTCCTGGTAGCTTCCGTAGAAGCGGATGAGGCAGGTCAGAAGTCCCGCGCCCACGCCGAACAGCGCGCGGCCGGCCGCGGTCTGCGGCGTGGTGGAATAGTCCGTGGCCATGAAGATTGCGCCCAGCAGCAGCCCGCCGGAAAGAATCTGCCCCAGCGCGTCCTGCCCAAGAAGGGCGGAAAGCAGGAAAACCGTTCCCACATAACAGACTGGCGTGTGCCAGGAGATAACCCCGCGCACGAGAAGATAGCCGAAGCCCAGCAGCAGCGCCAGCGCGCAGGTCTCTCCGAGGCAGCCGCCGTGCCGGCCCAGCAGCAGCGCCAGGTAATCCGGGTGCTGCCCCGCGGCAAGCTGCGCCAGCGGCGTCGCAGAGCTGACCGCGTCCGGGAAGACCCAGGCCGTCATGCTTTTGGAAAACGAAAGGAAGAGGACAATGCGTGCCGTGAGCGCGGGATTGGCAAAGTTCTTGCCGATGCCGCCAAAAAGCTGCTTGACCGCGACAATGGCGACCAGCGCACCGAACACAGCCTGCCACAGCGGAATGCTGACCGGCAGGTTGAACGCGAGAATCAGCCCCGTCACAGCGGCGGAAAGATCGGAAATGGTGCTTTCGCGCCGCGCCAGGCGCTCAAAGCCCCACTCAAAGAACACGCACACGGCCACGCAGACTGCGCAGACCAGCAGCGCCCGCCAGCCAAAGATCAGCACGGAGGCGAGCAGCGCCGGACACAGCGCGATGAGCACGTCGCGCATGATTTTCTGCGTGGTGACGCCGGAGGTGATGTGCGGGGAGGCGGAAATGATCAGGTTCATGCTGTGACCTCCTTCTTTGCGTCCAGGCGGGTTTTCTGCTCGGCCCGCCACGCGGCAAGCTTTGCCTTCGCAAGCTTATTGGTCTGCACGAGCGGCCGGTGGGCGGGGCAGCCGAACGAGCAGCAGCCGCACTCCATGCAGAGGTTGACCTTCAGCTCGGAAAGCCGCTCCAGGTTGCCCGAAAGATATGCGCTTTCCAGCGCGGCGGGCATGAGCCGCAGCGGGCAGTGGCTGACGCAGCGGCCGCAGCGGATGCAGGCCGTGGGTCTGGGCGGGGCGGCGTCGGCCTCCGTCATGGCGAGAATCGCGTTGGTATTTTTCAGAACCGGCTGCTCCAGGTCCGGCACGGCGATGCCCATCATGGGCCCGCCGTAGAGAACCTTTCTCGGTTCCTCGGTAAAGCCGCCGCAGGCCTCGAACACGTCCTTCAGGCGCATGCCGATCGGAACGATGACGTTTTTGGGCTTCCGGACGGCGGAGCCGTCGACCGTGATGCATTTTTCCACCAGCGGGATTCCGGTCTGGCAATAGCGGGCGATGTTTGCAAGCGTGGTGCAGTTGAGCACAATCGCGCCCGCGTCCAGCGGCAGCTTTCCCTCCGGCACAACCGCGCCCAGCGTATGATAGATGAGGACCTTTTCTCCGCCCTGCGGGTAAAGGGAGGGCAGCGCGCAGACCTCCATGCCGATCTCATCCCGGACAAGCCGCCGGTACATCCGGAGGCAGGCGGGCTTGTTGTCCTCGATGCCGAAGATGATCCGCTTGACCTGCAGGAATTTCTGCACCAGCCGCGCGCCGGCAAGAACCTCCTCCGAGCGGTCGAGCATGGTGCGGGTATCCGAGGTGATGTAGGGCTCGCACTCCGCGCCGTTGATGATCACGGCCCGGACCTGGTCGAGATTTTTGACCGTGAGCTTTACAACCGTCGGAAAGCCCGCGCCGCCCAGGCCGACCAGACCGCTTGCGCGCACAGCGTCCAGAAAGTCCTGCATGGTTTCCAGCTTCGGAGGCTGCAGACCCTCAAAAAGAGCCTGCTCGCCGTCGGCGTCGATGACGACGGTCTGCATCAGTTTTCCGCCGGAGCCGACCGACTGGCCGATTTTTTTGACCGTTCCGGAGACGCTTGCGTAAATCGGCGCGGAGACATAGCCGCCCGCCTCGCCGATAAGCTGGCCGACCTTTACGTGATCGCCCGGCTTTACGACGGGGCGTGCGGGCGCGCCGATGTGCATCGACATCGGAATTTCCACCGACGCCGGCGTCGGCAGGCGCAGCGCGCCGAGCTCCGCCGTGTCCTTTCGGTTTGGAACGCGCACGCCGTGCAGTTGTTTGATCATATGGAATCGTTCTCTCCCTTCACAAGTCGGAATTCGTATGAAACAGACGCAGGCCGTGCGCGCGGGACAGCCTCTGCAGGCACAGCTGCGCGCAAAGGCCGGTCAGCGCGCCGGAAAAAAGCCCCGCAAGCTCCAGGGCCGGCAGATACCAGAACACGGCCCAGGTTCCCGCGGCCCACGCGGCCGCCAGGAGCTGGCCAAGGTTGTGCGCCAGCGCGCAGAACACGCTTTTTACCCACAGAAAGCGCCCGGACAGCCGCCGGCGCAGCAGCGCCATCGGCAAAAACGCGGCAAGCCCGCCGGAAAGCGCGTAGAGCGCGGCGCTCACGCGGCCGGTCAGCGCGCAGCCGAGCAGAATCCTTGCAAGCAGAAGCCCGAGGGCCCAGCCGGGGCCGAGCAGGTCCATGCAGACCAGCGTAAAGATATTGGAAAGGCCGGGCTTCAGGCCCGGAAGCACGGAGACGGGCGGCAGCTGGCATTCCAGCACGAATACGCCGAGCGCCGCCGCCGTCAGGCAGGCGCAGGCGCAGAGCTTTCTGGTTTTCATGATGCGCCTCCCGTCCCGGCCACGGCGTCCGGCTGCAGGGCGCCGTCAAGATAGCGGATGCTCAGCCGGTTCGGCAGGCAGACGATCGGGCCGGAGCTCCGGGTGAGTGGGCCGTGGCGGACACAGATCTGGTCCGGGCAGTCCGCGCGCGCAACGAAGACCTGGCCGTTTTCCGCGCGGATTTCATTCTCGCCCGCGGGGCCGGAGACGTGCCAGACGCCGCTTTGCGCGGCCTCAAGCGTCAGGAGCAGGCGGCCGTCCTGATAGACGCCGATTTTTTCTCCGCTGCGGCGCGGCAGCAGGGCCGCGCATAGAACCAGCAGCAGCAGCGCCGCACAGAAAATCAGAATCCAGCTTTTTTGCTTCATCGGGACACCACCTCAAACGGAAGCTCTGATTGGAACGCAGCCGCAAGCCCGGCGGTCACGTAGATTTCCCGGGCGTCGGTCATCCAGACGGCCTCAAAATCCAGACCGCCCTGCCGCCAGAGCGCAATTCCGTCCTCCAGTCCCAGTACATAGAGCGCGGTGGAAAGCGCGTCGGCAAGCGTGCCGTCGCTGCAGACCGCCGTGGCGGACAGAAGGCCAGACTCGGCGCAGCGGAGCGTTTCCGGGTCCAGAATGTGGCTGTAGCGGACGCCGTCCTGCTCAAAATAGCGCTGGTAGCCGCCCGAGGTCACGACGCTTCGGTCCTGCAGACGGAGAATGCCGAAGCAGGCGGCGGCGTCCTGCGGGTCCTGAAGGCCGACCTGCCAGTCGGAGCCGTCCGGCCTTGCGCCAAGCGCCGTGACGCTGCCGCCGAGGCTTAAAATGGCGGACTGCACGCCGGCGGCCTTCAGAAGCTCCGCCGCACGCTGCGCGGCATAGCCCTTTGCAATGCCGCCAAGGTCCAGCTGCGCGCCGCGCGCCAGGCGGATTTCCCGGTCGGAAACCGTCACGTTTTCCACGCTGCAGGCAATCTGCAGGGCCTGCAGCTCCGCTTCGTCCGGCACGCGGTATTCGCCCGTCGGAAAGCCCCAGGCAAGCATTGCGGGCCGCAGCGCGGGCTGATACGCGCCCCAGGTCTGTGCGGAAAGCGCCAGCGCGCGCTTTGTCAGCGCGCGCAGCTCTTCTGAGGCGGCAGGTTCCCCGGCGTTGACCCGGCTCAGCTCTGCCTGCGCGTCCTCGCAGGAGAAAATCCGCGCCAGGCGTTCAATTTCCTTCTGTGCCTGGTCAAGCGCAGCCGCCGCGCCCCAGGCGCGCAGCTGCATCACGGTATCCATGGCAAAAAATTCGCGCTGCTGCTCTGCGCTGGCGCAGCCGCACAGAAGGCAGAGCAGAAAAAGCAGCGGAAGAAGTCGTTTTACAAATTTCATAAGCCTTGCAGAAAAATAAAGACAATTATGGACAAAATGCTGGAAATGCGTTTTCGGATTTTTCAAGCCTAGCATATCATGTTTTTATAAAAAATCAAGTTTTTTCTTGTTTTATATGAAAAATTCTGATTTTCAAACAAGAATATGATATAAATTTATCGATATAAATATTGTGAAATAATATATATTTTTTAATATATTACAGCCAAGAAAAAACGCGCTGCCGGGGCAGCGCGTTATCGTTGAAAAGACTCAGAGCGGTGGGCAGCTGAGAATCAGCCGCAGCAGGAAAACGCCGTTTTCCGCGCGGAATTCGCACAGACCGGAATTTTTCTGGGCGATGGACTGAATACTCCGGCAGCCGTAGCCGTGGCCGGGGACAGAGGTTTCGGGAATGCCGTTTTGCATATGGACCTCGCCTGTATACGGGTTTTCAATCTCAATTAAAAGCTTGTTCTGCCGGCGCGCGCAGTACAGGCGGATGATCCTGCTTTTTTCCTCCAGCTGACCGACGGCGTGCAGCGCGTTTTCCAGCCCGTTGGAGAGCACGGAGCAAAGCTCCGTCTCAGAGATGGACAGCGCCGCAGGCAGCGCTGCGCGGACCTCCAGCTGCGCCCCTGCGCGCGCTGCACGGGCGGAAAAGGCGGAGCAGAGAAGGTTGACCGTCTCGTTCTCGCAGAAGCGCTGCGGCGTCACAGCGCAGACGTCCGCCTCCACCTCGCGGATGTAGGCCTCCGCCTGCTCGTAGTTCTTTGCGCGCAGGAGCCCCTGAAGCATGGAAAGGTGGTGGCGCATGTCGTGGCGGTAAACGGCGGTCTGCAGCTGCGCCTCGTGCATCAGCGCCAGCTCCTGCCCGGCGGCGTCCAGCTGCTGGCAGAGCATGCTCTGCTCGGACAAAAGCAGCTGGCGCTCGCTGAGACTCTTATAAATATAAAGAATCAGAAAGTAAAACAGCAGAACGAGCGCCGACGGCGTGCACCGCACCAGAATGCCGCTCATGCCCACGGGCGCGGGCAGCTCCGCGCGCATGCCGGCAAACACATAAAAATAGTAGGAGAGCGGGACCAGAAGCAGAAGCGAAAACAGCTGGTCGCTCCCAAATTTCAGAAGGAAGTGAAAGCTTTTGCGGAATACGAGCTGCGCCAGCAGCAGCGTCAGCGCATAGCCGAGAAAATCGGCCAGAAATAAAACCCAGCGCGCGTGCGACAGCTGCGCCTGCGCAAGGTGATTCAGAAAGACGGCCGGGACGCAGAAGATCATCGCGGTCAGAATCATGAAGATGACCTTGACCGGGCTGTCCTTGCTCAGCCACAGAAACAGCAGGAAAAACGGAAGGTGCATGGTCAGCGAGATCAGCCGCCCGTATTCCGCCGCGCCGAGCACGCTCCGGAGCACGTGGTTGAAGGCGGCGAGGGCCGCCACGCCGAGCAGCACGAGCCACCTTTTCACCGGGTGCAGCGCGCGCAGATCGATGTCCATGGTGATGCACAGAAGCCCGAACACGAACGCCAGCGTCAGCGCGGGAGAGTATGTAAGCGCGTACATGGCCTCATTCCTCCTCCCGCGTAAACATCAGCCGGAGATAGGCGGCCTGCAGCTTCGGGTACAGAAGCCTGGAAACCGGCAGCCGCTCGCCGCAGAACATCTGTACGCTTGCCGGCGTAAGCGCGGCAATCTGCAGCATATTGACAATGTAGGAGCGGTGGATATGGAAGAAGTCGGTCCGTGCGAGCAGGGTCTGCTCGTAATTCTTCAGCGCGCCCGGCGTCTGCAGCTGCGTGCCGTCCGCCAGCGTGAAGGTCAGCCGCTTTCCGTTTACCTCAACGTGCGAAAGCTGCGAGAAGGGAATCCGGTTGAGCGTCTGGCCGCACCGGATGTTCAGCCCCTCCTGCGGCGTCTGCTCGCGCAGAAGCAGCTGGTCCAGCAGCGGAAAGAGCTTTTCCGCCCGGACGGGCTTGAGAAGATAGTCCAGCGCATGCACGCTGTAGCTCTCATAGGCAAATTCCACCGAGGAGGTCAGAAAAACAATGGCCGCAGCGTTATCAAAGCGCCGCAGCTCGCGAGCTGCGGCGATGCCGGTCATGCCCGGCATCATGATGTCCATTAGATACAGCGTGAAATGCTCCCGCTGCGCGGCGGTCAGAAGCTCCACCGCGCTTGAAAAGCTGGCGCAGCGGATGCGGATATTGCGCGCATCCTGCCACTTCTGAAGCAGCTCCTGCAGCGCCTCCAGTTCCCGCGGCGAATCCTCGCAGAGCGCAAGATACATACCGGCTCTCCCTCTTTTTCTTATTTCTTTTTGCATTTTAACACAAAACAGCCAGGCTTTCCAGCCCCACCCGACGATTTCAGTTTTTTGACTTCTGAAGTCGCCGGGCGGGGCTGCTTCTGTTTGCGCCTGCGCGCCGCGGATGGCTTCCGGCGCGGATAAATATTACACCCCGTGCGTTATTCGTAACAATTCAGCCAAGAGCTGACAAATATTTGATAGCTTGTTCTTACCAGAAAAAAGGAGAGGACTTCTATGAAATACATTCGGAAAACCACGCGCGCGTGCCTCGCGCTGCTGCTTGTGCTGAGCTGTTTGTTTGCCGGCGCAGCGCCCGTCTCGGATTTAAAGGAGGAAATTCAGCGCCCGGTCTCCGCTGCAGCGCAGGACGACGCGGAAAAGACGGTCGGCTATTATGCCTCTCTGATCGGCATTGAGCCCGTGGTCGGCTGGCTGGTATGCATCAGGGGAGAGTATTACGGCGACCAGTTTCTGCTGAAATCCGGCCGCTGTCGTGCTCGCCTCCATCTGGTGTGCCAGAGTTTCCAGGGCAGGCCCCGGAAAGCTTCCCGCCGACGAAAGGAACGGCGCGCTCATGCCGGAGGTAGAAAACAAGCGCGCGATTTTCCTGCACGCGCGCAAGCGCTTCATGGACGAAGCCATGACGCTCAAGCGGCTGGCCTATATCCCGCAGGTTGTCAAAATCACAGATTATTTTTACGAAAACAATTCCGCATATTTTGTGATGGAGTTTCTTCGCGGCCGAACGCTCCGCCAGCTGGTCGGCCAGGAAGGCCCCCTTCCGCTCGACCGTGCGCTGTACATCATTCAGAGCGCCGGCAGCGCGCTTGAACGGATTCATACCGATATTGGCATTTTCCACCGGGATATCAGCCCGGAAAACATCATGCTCTGCGACGGCGGCAGCGTCAAGCTGATTGATTTCGGCAGCGCCAAGGATCTGTCACGGCGCACCAATCAGCAGTTCACGATTGTACTCAAGGCGGGATATGCGCCGCCGGAGCAGTATTCTGCGACCACCCCGCAGGGGCGCTGCTCAGACGTCTATGCGCTGGCCGGGACGCTTTACTACCTTCTGACGCGAAGCAATATTCCGGACGCGCCCTCGCGTATCAGCGGCGCGGCGGATTTGCCGCAAAAGCCGGAGGCGCATACGCGCCCGGTCCGCGTCCGCTGGCGCGGAAGCGAGCGGAGCTGGAGAATCGAAAACGACAGAACCGTCTGCGTCGGCCGAGGAAGCGGGTGCGCCGTGCGCCTGCCGGAGAATGCAAGACTCGCTTCCTATATTCCGCAGCAGCGCGGCTCCCAGGCGGCTATAGGCGGGCCTCCGCTGCCTGCAGCGCGCGAAGAAGCGCGCGGCAGCCAGATTCAATATCGGCCCACGCCGCTTCAAAATCCCCGGTATACCAGGGATCTGCGACGTTGCGCGGCGCATCCGTAAAATCCAGCAGCAGCCGGAGCTTTCCCGCGGGGTCGCCGCCGCAGATGCGCGCCATGCGCCGCAGATTTTCACGGTCCATCCCAAGCAGCAGATCGTAGGCGTCATAGTCCGACTTCGTCATCAGCTGCGCGCTGCGCGGCGCAAACGGCACGCCGTGCCGCTGCAGCGTTCGCTGCGCGCGCGGGTCCATCGGCGCGCCGAGCTCCTCCCGGCTGACCGCCGCGGAAGCGGCCTCAAACCGGGTGTGAACGCCCGCCTGACGGACCAGCTCCCGGAAGCAGAATTCCGCCATCGGACTGCGGCAGATGTTGCCGTGGCAAATAAAAAGTACTTTAATCATCTTTTTATATCTCCATTTAAGTCTTGTATTTCTTCTCAAACGCTTGATATTTCAGGGTTTTCCGA
>CAKUHJ010000011.1 GCA_934655935.1 uncultured Oscillospiraceae bacterium
TGACATTCATGCCCAACGCAAAGGTACTGGAAAGCAAAAAAACCATCGTTGATGCTCTGTCTGAGAAAATCCAGAACGCAACTTCTGCCGTTTTTGTAGACTACAAGGGCATCACCGTCGCACAGGATACCGAGCTGCGCAATCAGTTCCGTGCTGCGAATGTCGAGTACGCGGTCGTTAAGAACACGCTCACCCGGTTTGCCGCCAACAAGGCCGGCTATTCCGAGTTTGACGAGCTGCTCAACGGCACGACGTCCATGGCATCCACAACGGACGACCCCATTGCTCCGGCTCGCGTCGTCTGCGAATTCGCCAAGAAGAACAAGAACGTGATCAAGGTCAAGGGCGGCATGGTAGAAGGCAAGGTTCTGTCGGTCGACGAACTGATGTCCTTCGGCGAACTGCCCTCCAAGAACGCGCTCGTCGCGCAGGTTCTTGGTACCTTCCTTGCCCCGATCTCCTCTCTGGCCGTGGTTCTCAACCAGATCCTCGAGCAGAAGGGCGGCGCTCCCGCGGAAGCTGCCGCAGAGTAAGATTCTCATTCAAACCTGAACAAAATCATTAATTGGAGGTAATTATAATGGCATCCGAAAAGATTACTGCTATGATCGAAGAAGTTAAGACCCTTACCGTTCTGGAGCTGGCCGAGCTGGTCCACGCTCTGGAAGAGGAGTTCGGCGTTTCCGCCGCTGCTGCCGCTGTTGCTGCTCCCGCTGCCGGCGCTGCCGCTGCTGAGGAAGAGAAGACCGAGTTCGACGTCGTCCTGAAGTCCGCCGGCGCGAACAAGATCGCTGTCATCAAGGTCGTCCGCGGCCTGACCGGTCTGGGCCTGAAGGAAGCGAAGGAGCTCGTCGACGGCGCTCCCAAGACCCTGAAGGAAGCGGTTGCCAAGGAAGAGGCTGAGAAGATCGTTGCCGAGCTGAAGGAAGCTGGCGCCGAGGCCGAGCTGAAGTAAGCTTTATCCCCGAAAACAACATAAAAATGGCTGTCCCACAAGACTGGGACAGCCATTTTTTATACAATCTCAGATTTCCATCAGGCAGTAGCCGCCCGGCGCGAGAATCACGCCGCCGGGCGTATACCGCTCCAGATTGCCGCCGAAGCGAAGCGTGCCGCGCTGCTGGACCAGCCAGGGCTCCGCGCCCCGGTTGCAGTAGACGTTCATGCTGCCTTCCTTGCAGCTGCGCCGGAAAAGGAGCCTTCCCCCACCGCCGGTCAGAACCTCCACGCCGCCGCGGCGGAGCGCGGGGCTGCTTTTTTTCAGCTGGCCGAGGTCCCGGTAAAAGCGCACCAGAGCCTCATCCTCATGCCCCCAGGGGTAGAACCGCCGGTTGAAGGGGTCCCGGTAGCCGGTGCGCCCCGCCTCGTCCGCATAATAAATACAGGCCATGCCCGGAAGCGTAAACTGCAGGAAGGCAGCCATGCGCAGAAGCTGCTTCCCCCGCGCGAGCGCTTCGGACGAAAAGCTGCGCCGGGCCAGCTCCTCCCGCTCGCCGTCGCGCGGGTCCAGAAGCTCGTTGATTGCCCTCGGCGTATCATGGGTGGAGAGAATGTTCATCACGCAGCTAAGAGCCTGCGGCGGATAATTCTCCGCCAGCGTCATAATGCTCTGTGCAAGGCCGCTGCCGTCGTCCTCCCCGCGCACATAGCGCAGGATGGCCTTCCGCCAGGGGTAGTTCATCACGGAATCCAGCTCGCCGTCCACAAAATACCGCCGCCTGACGTCGTAGGCAATTTTGTTGGAGGCGTCCTCCCAGACCTCGCCAATGAGCAGCGCATCCGGCTTTTCCGCCCGGATGCGTTTTTTCAGGCGCAGAATCCATTCATCCGGCAGCTCGTCCGCCACGTCCAGCCGCCAGCCATCCGCGCCCAGGTGCAGCCAGTGCACGCAGACGCTGTCCTCCCCGTCAATCAGGAAGCGGCGGAAGTCCAGGCTGCGCTTGTCGATGCACGGAAGCGTCGTGACGCCCCACCAGCTGGTGTAGACGTCCGGATAGTGCTGGAACTGAAACCAGCTCCGGTACGGCGAGGCCGGGTCCTGAACGGCAGACTGGAAATAGAGGCTGCGGCTGCCGACATGGGAAAACACGCCGTCCAGAATCACCTTCATGCCCAGCGCGTGCGCGCCTTCACACAGCGCGCGGAAATCCCCGTCCGTGCCAAGCATGGGGTCGATGCGGCGGTAGTCGCAGGTGTCATATCGGTGTGTGGACCAGGCCATGAAAATGGGGTTGAGATACAGATACTCCACGCCAAGAGACGCAAGGTAGGGAAGCTTTTCCTGAACGCCGCGCAGATTGCCGCCGTAGAAATCGTTGTTCAGGACCTCCCCCTTCTCATCCGGGCGGAAGACGGGCGTATCGTCCAGGTTTTCATGCACCCAGTAGGGCTGCAGCTTGCCGGTCAGATCGCAGCTGCCGCTGATGGCAAAGCGGTCCGGGAAGACCTGATACATCACCGCGCCCATGGCCGCTTCCGGCGGCAGGAGCGCCTGAGAAACCGCGCTCAGCTGCCAGAGGTCGCCGGCCTCCATATTGGTCTCGCTCCCCTGCTTGTAAAGGCGGAAGGCTTCGTTGCGCGTGGTGATATGAAAATAGTAGAAAACCAGCATGGGCTCGGGAAGGCAGAACGTGCCGCCCCAGGTCTCATAAAGCTCATCTGCGCAGCGGCGCGAAAACGGAAGCCTCTGGTACTCGCCGCCGTCCTCCCGCAGCAGCACCAGCTCCGCCGCACAGGTCTGACAGGAGCAGGGAATTTTCAGCTGCATGGTGCAGGGCTCTCCCGGCTTCAGCGTGCCGAAGGGCGTTTTATACTGGCTCAGCCAGCTGTTATAGAGAATTCTCATTTCAGCCCCCAGATTTTCTGCGCATATTCCTCCACCGCGCGGTCAGAGGAGAAGACGCCGGCCTTCGCGATGTTCACCAGCATCATTTTCGCGAATCTGCGGCGGTCGGCATAGGCCTCGGCCGCACGCTGCTGGGCCAGGCGGTAGCTTTCAAAATCCGCCAGGGTCATATAGCCGTCCGCCGTGCCGAAGCAGTTGGTCAGGAGGGAGTCGTGAATCTCGTCAAAGCGGCGGCCCAGCGCGCCGGAAACCAGCATGTCCAGAACCGACGACAGCTCCGGCGTCAAAAAGGCCTGCGGGTCGTAGCCCTTTTGCCAGAGGGCTTCCACCTCCTGCGCCGTCATGCCGAAGAGAATGAGATTGTCCCGGCCGACCTGCTCCAGAATCTCTACATTCGCGCCGTCCAGCGTACCGAGCGTCACTGCGCCGTTCAGCATCAGCTTCATGTTGCCCGTGCCGGAGGCCTCCTTGCCGGCGACGGAGATCTGCTCGGAGATATCCGCCGCGGGAATGATTTTCTCCGCCAGAGAGACCTTGTAATCCTCCAGGAATACGACCCGGAGCTTCCCCCGTACATCCGGATCGGCATTGACCAGGCCGGAGACCGCCGCAATCAGGGAAATGATCTGCTTGGCCAGCTGATAGCCCGCCGAGGCCTTGGCCGCAAAAATAAAGGTGCGCGGCTGCACCGGCGCCTGCGGCTCGGCCTTGATCCGGCGGTAGAGCCAGAGAATGTGCAGCACGTTCAGAAGCTGCCGCTTATACTCATGCAGGCGCTTGACCTGAACGTCAAAGAGGCTGTCCGGGTCGACCACGACGCCGTTCGCCTTTGCAATATAGTCGGCCAGCCGCCGCTTGTTTTCCCGCTTGATAGCAAGAAGCCGCTCCAGGACCGCGGCGTCGTCCTGATACTGCAGAAGCGCCTCCAGCCCTCCTGCGTCCTGCCGGAAGCCCGGCCCGAGCAGCTCCTCCAGGAACGCGCTGAGCGCCGGGTTCGCCTGGCAGAGCCAGCGGCGATAGGCAATTCCGTTTGTCACGTTCAGGAAGCGCTCCGGCGTCTGCTCGTAATAGTCCCGGAAAATGCCGTTTTCCAGAATCTTTGTATGCAGCCGGGAGACGCCGTTGATTTTATGGCAGCAGGCAAGGCAGAGATTTGCCATCCGCACCTCGCCGTTTTCCAGCACCGCCATGCGCGAAAGCTTCCCGGCGTCTCCCGGCGCGCATGCGGAAACCGCCCGCCGCAGCCGCCGGTCAATTTCCGCCGTAATGGCGTAGATCCGCGGCAGCTGCTCGCGGTAAAGCGTCTCCGGCCAGCGCTCCAGCGCCTCGGTCATGACCGTGTGGTTCGTATAGGAGAGCGTGCGGCAGGCAATGTCCCACGCCTCGTCCCAGCCGAAGCCGTAGTCGTCCAGCAGCAGGCGCAGCAGCTCCGGCACACACAGGGCCGGATGCGTGTCATTGATATGAACAGCCGCCTTCTCCGGCAGATTTCTGAGCGTGCCGTACTGCTTCTGGTGCGCGCGCAGAATGGTCTGCAGGCTCGCCGAAACCAGCAGATACTGCTGCTGTAGGCGAAGGCGCTTGCCGCTGAGATGATCGTCCGCCGGATAGAGTACCTTTGAGATGGCCTCGGCCATGGTGTTCTGCTCCAGCGCGCGGACATAGTCTCCGCGCGAAAACGCCGCCATATCAAAGCTCTGCGGCATGCCCGCGCTCCAGAGCACCAGGCGGTTGACCGTGTCGGAGTCGTAGCCGGAGATAAACAGGTCGTGCGGCACCGCAATGACCGGCTCGTAGCCGACCTGCTCGCATTTGAACTGCGTGCCCTCCATCCATTCGTGCACAGTTCCGCCGAAGCGCACCTCTACCGCGTCGTCCTTGCGGGTCCGGAGCCAGACGTCGCCCTTCTCCAGCCAGTTGTCCGGAAACTCCATCTGCCAGCCGTCGACAATCTTCTGCCGGAAGATGCCGAATTCATAGCGGATGGAAAATCCTGTAAACGCATAGCCAAGGCCCGAGGCTGCGTCCATGTAGCACGAAGCCAGGCGGCCAAGCCCCCCGTTTCCAAGCCCTGCGTCCGGCTCCAGCTCGCACAGCGCATCCAGAGAAAAGCCCTGCTCGGCAAGGCCCTCCCGCGCCAGCTCCAGAAGGCCCAGATTGTAGAGATTGTTCCGAAGGCTTGTTCCGACCAGGAATTCCATCGACATATAGTATACGCGCTTTTGCTCCTCGCGCCGGACGCGGTCATGGAAGCGGCGGCAGTCGTCCGTCAGAAGCTCCCGCACATACAGGCACAGCGCGCGGTACACCTGCAGCGGCGCCGCCTCGGACAGGCTGCAGCCGTACAGGCGCAGGCAGAATTCCTCCACCGCCTCCACCAGTTGGATTTTTGTCAGTTCCGTTGTCATTCTGTTTTGGTTCCTTCACATACAGATTCATAAAGCGCCTGATAGCGCCGCGCGGGCACGCGCCAGCCGGAGTCCACCGCCATGTCGTTTTCCGCCAGCCTTCTCCACTCGTCCGGGGCGTTGTAGTAAAGCCCGAGCGCGCGGTCAATCGCGCCGAGAAAATCGTCCGCGTTATAGCTCTGGAAGGTAAAGCCCCTTCCGGCGCCGGTCTGGCTGTCATACGGCCAGACGGTATCCTTCAGGCCGCCCGTCGCGTTGACGACGGGGATTGCGCCGAAGCGCATCGCAATCAGCTGCGACAGGCCGCACGGCTCAGACTTCGACGGCATGAGATAAATATCGCTGCCCGCGTAAACCAGCTCCGCCAGCCTCGCGTCAAAGTGGAGCTCAATGCCGACCTTGTCCCCGAAGCGCTCGCGGAGCGTGGACAGATACCACTCGTACTTTTCCTCGCCCGTGCCGACCACGACCAGCTGAATCCGCCGCGCGACCAGCCGCTCGGCGATGTAGCACAGAAGGTCGATGCCCTTGTGTCCCGCCAGCCGCGTCACCATGGCCAGCACCGCCGTATCCCGGTCCTGCGGAAGGCCCAGGCGCTTCTGAAGCGCAAGCTTGTTTGCAAGCTTGCCCTCGCAAAGAGAGGCTGCCGTATAATGCGCGGCAATAAAGCGGCTCTTTTCCGGGTCGAACACGTCCATATCGATGCCGTTGGTAATTCCGGAAAAGTCGCTTCCCCTGGCGTAGAGCAGCTCGTTGAGGCCGTGCGCGTAGTAGGGATAGCGCAGCTCCTGGCAGTAGGTCTCTGAGACGGTATTGACCCGGTCCGCCATCACAATGGCCGCCTTCATAAAATTCGTGCATTCGCCGAAGCGGAGAATCTCATCACAGTAGGCAGGCAAGCCCAGCACATCGTAATTGAACTGCAGGTTGCACTTGCCCTGATACTCAATGTTGTGAATGGTAAAGACGCTCTTGCTCTTCGGAAACTCTGCGGCAAACTCCGTCCGCATCAGAAGCGGCGCCAGCGCCGCCTGCCAGTCGTGGCAGTGTACCACATCCGGCTTCAGCTTCAAAAAGGCGATGGCCGCGAGCGCAGCCTTGGAAAAATAGGCATAGCGCTCGCCGTCGTCCGGATGGCCATAGATGCTGTCGCGGAAAAAATAATGCTCATTGTCCAGAAAATAGATCTGCAGCTTTTTTCTGCGGCTGCGCAGGCGCAGAACGCCCACATATTCCCTTCTCCAGGCCAGCTGCACCTCAAACGTGCCCAGAAGCTCCGTCTCAAATTCCGGATTCTGCTTGATGCTTTTATAATAGGGCAGAAACAGGCTCACGCTGTTTCCCTTGATTTTGGAAAGCGCCTGCGGCAGCGCCTGCATCACATCCGCCAGACCGCCGGTTTTTACAAAGGGCGCGGCCTCGGAGGCGAGCATTGCAATGTTCATACGGTATCTCCTTTGTCGACCACCAGCGGATGATCCGCCGAGCCCAGAAGCTGCGTACCCGGGCGGATGGTCACATTTTTATCCAGAATCGCATAGCGGAGCTTCGCGCCCGCGCCGATCCGGCAGCCCTGCATGATCACGCAGTCGCGCACCTCGGCGTCCTCGTCGACGTCCACCTCGCGGAAGATGACGGAGTTTTCCACCCGCCCGAAGACATGGCACCCGTCTGCAATCAGGCAGTTGGGCGCTTCTCCCTTCTGTCCGAAGAGCGTGGGAACCGCGTCGCGCACCTTGGTATAGATCGGAACCTCGCTGCGGAAAAGGCTGTGGCGCACATTCTCCTGCAGCAGGAGCATATTGTTGCGGAAGTATTCGTCCACGCTCTCATTGAACAGTGCGACATTGTGGAACGGATAGACATTGAGCTTCAGTCTGCCCGCGTTGAACTCCGGCAGAATGAAGTCCCGCTCCAGATGGTACTTCCCGTGCGGCACCATCTCGTGGATGACCTCGATGAGCTTTTCTCGGCGGATGATAAACATGCTCATGCCGACCAGATAATCCTCCGGCGCGCGGTAATCCACGGCCAGGTCGCAGAGCTGCCCCTGCTCGTCCAGCTTCAGCGCAAGCGTCTGAACGGTTTTTCCGTCCGCGCGGCCCGCCTTTGCGATCACCGTCAGGTCGCAGCCGGACTGAATATGGTGCTCGAGCACCATGGAGAAATTGATGGCGCACAGCACCGTCGTATCCGACAGCACCACATACTCCGCGTCCGAGCGGTTCAGCACCGGCAGGGCCGTCTGCAGCGCCTCCACCTTGCCGCGATAGGCGCCCGTGTGGCCCGTGGCATAGGGCGGCATGAACCGGACTCCGTCTCCCAGCTGAAGATCCCACTCCTCGCAGTTGCCCAGATGGTCCATCAGGGACTGGTAGTTGTATTTTGTGATGATGCCGATGCTGCGGATTCCGGAATTTGCCATATTGGAAAGGGCAAAGTCGATCTGGCGGTAACGGCCGCCAAAGGGAATGGAGGCAGAGGTGCGCTCGCGCGCAAGCTCGCCCATATAGCTGTCATAGATGTTGGAAAAAATGATGCCCATGAGACTCATATCCATGCCGCTCCTCCTCTTCAGACGATGGCGCCGGCCTCAATGACCGTGCCCTCCGCAATCCGCTTCTCCTTGCCGACCACGCTGATTCTCCGTTCCTCTCCCGGCGCGGGCTGCTCGCCGATGCGCGCGCCCGCGCAGATGTGGCAGCCCTCGGCGATGATGGCGCTGCGGATGACCGCGCCGTTCTCGATTACCACGTCCGGCATGATCACGCTGTCTGTAATCTCCACCCCCTTGCCGACCGTGCAGCCCGTAGAGAGGATGGAATGGTTGATCATGCCCGAGACACTGCAGCCCTCGGAGACAAAGCAGTCGTGCAGCTCTGCCGAGCGGTCAATATAGCTTGAGGGCATGGCCGCATTTCTGGCGTAAATCTTATGGCCCTGGGCGCTGTAGATATCAAAGGCCGGGTATTTGCCGAGCAGGTCCATATTGGCCTCCCAGAGGCTGGTGATGGTGCCGACGTCCTTCCAGTAGCCATCGAACTGATAGGCAAAGAGCCTGTGCCCGGTATTCAGAATGGCCGGGATGACATTCTTGCCGAAGTCATTTTCGCTGTTCTTGTCGGCCTCGTCCGCCTCCAGGAACTCCTTCAGAACGCTCCATTTGAACACGTAGATGCCCATCGAGGCGTTTGTCGACTTCGGGTGCTTCGGCTTTTCCTCAAATTCATAGATGGAGCCGTCGGGGCGGGTGTTCATGATGCCGAAGCGCGAGGCCTCCTTCAGCGGCACGTCGCGCACGGCGATGGTGCAGTCCGAATCGTTCTGCTCGTGGAATCCGAGCATCTTCGCGTAGTCCATCTTGTAAATATGGTCGCCCGAGTGAATCAGGACATGATCGGGATTGTAGCGCTGGATGAAGGGAATATTCTGATAGATGGCGTTGGCCGTGCCCTTATACCATTCCGAGTTCTTGCTCTTGGCGTAGGGCGGCAGCACCTGCACGCCGCCGTGGGAGGAGTTCAGGCCCCAAGGCTGGCCGTTGCCGATGTATTCGTTGAGCTCCAGCGGCTGATACTGCGTCAGGATGCCGACGGTGTCAATCTTGGAATTGACACAGTTGGAAAGCGGGAAATCGATGATGCGGTACTTCCCGCCGAAGGGCACGGCAGGCTTGGCTGTGTTCTCCGTCAGAACCATCAGACGGCTGCCCTGTCCGCCCGCAAGGAGCATGGCAACACAGCGTTTTTTCTGAAACTGCATAATTTCTCCTCCTCATATACGCAAATCTATACGCAATCTATTTTGTCGGATTCCGGTCTGCGGCTGCGCACCGCGTAAAATACCACGCTCATCGGCGGCACACGGAAGCTTCCGCCCCAGCCGCCGTCCTTCTGCTTTTTCGCCTGTACGGTCTCCGGCCGGAAGCCGTAGCCGCCGAAGCGGTCCTCGTCGGTGTTCAGAAGCGGCACATACCATCCGCCCTTCGGCAGGGGCAGGAAATAGTCCTCCCGCAGCACCGGGCAGAAATTGCATACGACGGCAAGGCGCCTTCCCCTGCGGTCGGTCCGCGTAAAGGCAATCACCGAGCGGTCGCGGTCGTCGCAGCTGAGCCAGGAAAAGCCGTCCCAGTCCTGGTCGTTTTCCCAGAGCGGGCGGTTCTTCCGGTAGAATTCGTTCAGCGTCCGGACAAAGTCCTGCGTTTTGCGGTGCTGCTCATAGTCCAGCAGCAGCCAGTCCAGCCCGCTCTGATAGCTCCACTCGATGAACTGCGCAAATTCGCTGCCCATAAAGCTGAGCTTCTTGCCCGGGTGGGCCATCTGATAGGCCAGCAGCACCCGGAGGTTGCAGAACTTGTCCTTGTAGTCGCCCGGCATTTTTTCAATCAGCGAGCGCTTGCCGTGCACGACCTCGTCATGGCTCAGCGGCAGAATGAAGTTTTCAGAGTAGGCGTAGGTCATGGAGAAGGTCAGCGCATTATGGTCGCCCTTGCGGTACAGCGGGTCCGTCTGCATATACCGGAGCATATCGTTCATCCAGCCCATGTTCCACTTGAAAAGAAAGCCCAGTCCCCCGTCGTAGCCGGGGCGGGTAATGAGCGGAAAGGCCGTGGATTCCTCCGCAATCATCAGCGCGCGCGGGTTTACGCGGAACGCAGCCTCGTTGAGCGCGCGCAAAAAGGCGATGGCCTCCAGATTTTCCCGGCCTCCGAACCGATTGGGCCGGTAATTCGGGCGGTTATAATCCAGATACAGCATGGACGCCACCGCGTCGACGCGGATGCCGTCGACGTGGAAATACTCCAGCCAATAGCAGGCGTTGGAGACCAGAAAGCTGCGGACCTCCGCCTTGCCGTAGTCATAAATGCGCGTGGTCCAGTCCGGATGCTCGTTCATCATGGGGTCCGAGAGCTCATAGCAGCAGGTGCCGTCAAACTCGTAAAGCCCGTTCGCATCCTTCGGAAAGTGCGCGGGCACCCAGTCCAGAATCACGCCGAGTCCCGCCCGGTGGCAGTCGTCCACAAAGCGCATCAGCTGCGCCGGAGCGCCGTAGCGATGCGTCGGCGCGTAATAGCACGTCACCTGATAGCCCCAGGAGGGGTCGTAGGGATACTCCATCAGCGGCAGAAGCTCAATGTGCGTATAGCCCATCTGCCTGACGTAGGGAATCAGCTCCTGCGCCAGCTCCTCATAGGAAAGGCAGCTGCCGTCCGCGTGCCGGCGCCAGGAGCCGGCATGTACCTCATAGATATTCAGGGGCCTTCTGAGCGGGTCCTCCGCGAGGCGTTTTTTCCGGTACGCCGCATCATGCCAGACAAAGCCGTCCGGCGGGTCGATGACGCTGGCCGTGTCCGGCAGCGGCGCGCAGCGGTTGCCGTAGGGGTCCGTCTTATAGACGCTTCTGCCGTCTGGCCCCGTCACATAATACTGGTAGCGCTGCAGACGCCGGGGATAGGGCGAAAACGCCTCCCATACGCCGTTTTCCAGGCGCTGCATAGGAAGATCGTCCACATTCCAGAAGTTGAAGTCCCCCACGACGCTCACCCGCTGCGCCCGCGGCGCCCACACCCGGAACACAAAGCCCTCCGTCTGTGCGTGGCAGCCCAGGAAGCGAAATGCGTCGGCACGGACGTCCGTATGAAAATCGGAAAGAAACTGTGCAAGAGCCTCCATGAAAACGCCTCCATAATAACATAAGCAGCCGGTCTCCGCATATCTGGAGATCGGCTGAAGCCGCCGGACGATGACCGCAGGCCGTCCCAAGGGCAGATGTATCTGCTCTGATTGTAACACACCTGCCGTTCCAGCGCAAGAAAAATCCCGGTAAAATTCGCACCCCGAACACAGCCGGGATGCGCCGCTTTCAGCGGCGCGTCCCGCGCGGTTTTTTATGCTTCAAACTGGCTGTGATAGAGCTTCGCGTAAAAGCCGTTCTGCGCCAGAAGCTCGTCGTGCTTTCCCTGCTCGATGATATGCCCGTCCTTCATCACGAGAATCACATCCACCTCGCGGATGGTCGAAAGCCGGTGGGCGACGATAAAGCTCGTCCGGCCCTGCATGAGCTTTGCAAAGGCCGACTGAATCTTCTGCTCCGTGCGGGTATCGATGGAGCTTGTCGCCTCGTCGAGAATCAGCATCGGCGGCAGGCAGAGCATAATCCGCGCAATGCACAGCAGCTGCCGCTGCCCCGCCGAAAGGCTTCCCCCGCCGTCGGAGACCTGCGTGTCATAGCCCTGCGGGAGCCTGCGGATAAACGAATCCGCGTGCGCGGCCTTCGCCGCAAGCTCGATCTCGGAAAACGGCGCGTCCGGCCTGGCCAGCGCGATATTCTCGCGGACGGTGCCGGTCTTGAGCCAGGTATCCTGCAGCACCATGCCATAGCTGCGGCGCAGACTCTCGCGCTTCAGCTTCCGGATATCCTGTCCCTCCAGCAAAATTGCGCCGCCGCACACATCGTAAAAGCGCATCAGAAGGTTGATGAGCGTCGTCTTGCCGCAGCCCGTCGGGCCGACAATCGCCACGCGCTGGCCGGGGCTGACCTGCAGCTGCAGGCCCTCAATGAGCGGCTTTTCCGGCTCGTAGCGGAAGCTGACGTCCCGGAGCGTCAGCTGGCCCCGGACGTTCTGAAGCACTGCGGTGTCCGGCGCGTCCGGCGTTTCGTCCTCCGCGTCCAACAGCTCAAATACCCGCCCCGCGCACGCAAGCGCATTCTGAAGCTCGGTGATGACGCCCGTAATTTCATTGAAGGGCTTGGAATACTGATTCGCATAGCTCAGAAGGCTCGTGAGGCTGCCGACCGTAATCGCTCCCGAAACCGCGCTGAACGCGCCCGCCAGACCCACGCAGGCGTAAATCACGCTGTAAATAAAGCGGGTGGTCGGATTGGTCAGCGAGGAGAAGAACGTCGCCCGGACCGAGGCCGCCTCCAGCTTCCGGTTGACGCGTTCAAACGCCTCCATCCGGGAAGCCTCCTGCGAGAACGCCTGCACCACGCGCGCGCCGGCAATGCTTTCTGTCAGCTCTGCCGTCTGCTCGCCCTTGGCCTGCGACTGGAGCTTGAACATGGAGTAGGTTCTGCCGGCGATGAACTTTGCCACCAGCAGGGACATCGGCGTCAGCAGCACCACCAGAAGCGCAATTTTCCAGTTGAGCCACAGCATGAACCCGAGCGTGCCCACAATGGTCAGAACGCCGGTAAAAAGCTGGTTCGCCCCCAGAATCAGGCCGTCAGAGAGCTGGTCGATATCTGCGATCATCCGGCTGAGCAGGTCTCCGGCCGGATGGCTGTCCAGGTAGGAAAGCGGAAGTCTCTGGAGCTTGGAAAACGCCTCGCGCCGCAGCGTGCAGCTCACGCCGAAGCACACCCGGTTTCCAAGCGCCTGCATACACCACTGGGCCAGCGCGCACACAGCGGCAATCAGCGCGATGCGCACGCCGCAGCGCGCAACCAGCGCCGCATCCACCTGTCCGGCCCCGACCATGCGGTCAATCGCCCGGCCGACCAGAATCGGAATATAAAGCGAGCCCGCCACATAAACCGCCGCCAGAAGCGTCATCAGCACCAGCTTTCCGCTCTGCGGCCGCAGCCACCCCAGCACGCGCCGGAGCGTTTGGGAGGAGGTATGTTTCATTGTGCCGCCTCCTCTTTTTTATACTGAGATTCGTGGATTTCCCGGTAGACCGGGCAGGTTTCCAGGAGCGTCTCGTGCGTGCCGAGGCCGGCGCATCTTCCGTCCTCCAGCACCAGAATCTGATCCGCGTGGCGGATCGACGCCGTGCGCTGCGAGACAATGATCGCCCCCGGCTTCCACGCAAGCGTCCGCAGCGCCTTCCGCAGCGCCGCGTCCGTCGCATAGTCCAGCGCGGAGGCGCTGTCGTCCAGGATCAGAAGCGCTGGCTTTCTGACAAGCGCCCGCGCAATGCAGAGCCGCTGCCGCTGGCCGCCGGAGAAATTCCGGCCTCCGGCCTCAACCGCGGCCTCCAGGCCATCCGGCTTCGAGGCAATCACGTCGCGGGCCTGCGCCGCGTCAAGCGCCTGCGCAAGCGTCTGCTCCGACGCCTCCCTGTTGCCCCAGAGAAGATTTTCCCGGATGCTGCCGGTGAACAGAAGCGATTTCTGCGGCACGAGGCCAATCTGCGCCCGGAGCGAGGCCAGCGTCTGCGCCCGGACGTCGCAGCCGGCAAACAGCACCTGCCCCTCCGAGGCGTCATAAAAGCGGGCGATCAGATTGATCAGCGTCGTCTTTCCGGAGCCCGTGCCGCCGATCACGCCAAGCGTCTGCCCGGCCTGCAGCGAAAAGCTGATATCCTGCAGCGCCGCGCCCAGCGCGCCGGGATAGCGGAAGCTGACATGCTCAAAGCGCACCAGCTCCTGCGCCTGCGCCGCACAGACGCGCTTCTGCCCGTCCGTCAGGCCGGGCTGAATGGAAAGCATCTGCGAAACGCGGTCCGCGCAGGCAAGCGCCCGCGTGATGTTCAGAATGAGATTTGCAAATTTGATCAGCTCTACCAGAATCTGCGACATGTAGTTGTAGAGCGCGACAACCTGCCCCTGGGTCAGCGCGCCGAACTCCACGCGCACTGCGCCCGTACGCAGCACCGCGACAATGGCAAGGTTGATGATCACATAGGTCGCGGGATTCAGCAGCGCAGAAATCCGCCCCACACGCAGCTGCGCGTCCAGCAGCTCCTGCGTGCGCGCCCGGAAATCATCCTCCTCCCGGTCCTGCATGCAGAACGCGCGTACCACGCGTACGCCGGAAAGATTTTCCCGGGAGGCGTCCATCACCCGGTCCAGCTTTTTCTGTGAGCTGCGGTACATCGGAATGCTCGAGAGCATAATGGCAAATACAACCGCAAACAGAATCGGAATCGCCACGGCAAACGGAACCGCCGCCTTCACATCCACGGTAAAGGCCATCACCATCGCGCCGAACACCACAAAGGGCGAGCGCAGCAGCAGCCGCAGCGTCAGGTTCAGGCCAGTCTGCACCTGGTTCATGTCGCTTGTCATGCGCGTGATGAGCGTCGCAGCACCCATGACGTCATATTCCGCATAGGAAAGGCGCATGATATGCCCGAAGAGCGCCTGGCGCACATCCGCCGCAAAGCCGGAGGCCGCGCGGGCGGAAAAATACTGCGCAAGCGTGGTAAAGCCCAGACCTGCAAGACCCAGGAGCACCAGCAGCAGGCAGTTTTTCAGAATAAAGGCCGTATCGCCGGCCGGGATTCCCCGGTCGATGATGCGCGTCATTACCAGCGGCACAAAGAGCTCCGCGCACGCCTCCAGCATCTTAAAAAGCGGCGCAAGCACACACTGCAGCCGGTACGGCCTCAGATAAGGCAGGAGCTTCTTCATACACCCGGCGCCTTTGTCTCGGTAATCTCAGCCGTCTGGCGCAGAAGCTCTGCAACCTTTGCTCGCAGGATGGAATGCGTGACCGCCGCGCGGAACGTATCGTCCAGATACGGCCGAAGTTCCTCCATGCTCATGTGGTTCATCCGGCAGATTTCCGCATAGGCGTCCGCCAGTTCCTTTTCCTCCGCCGTCATCCCCTCAAGCCGGGCTACCGTCTCCACCAGCCTTTTCACGCGGACGGCCTCCTCTGCGTCGGCCCGCGCGTCCACGCGGAGCTGCTCCGGCGTGGACTTGGTAAACTCGCAGTAGCTCTCCAGCGTCAGCCCGCGCTGGGCAAGCTGCGCCTTGAGCGTATCCAGCTGCTCGTCCACAGCCTTTTCCAGCTCCTCCGGCGTCGGGGTGTAGGAAACCGTCGCCGCGGCCTGACTCAGAAGCTTCTCCCGCAGCTCCAGCTCCGCACGGTGGAGATAGTATTCCTCCATGCTCTGGCGCACCTTCTGCCGCATCTGGTCAAGGGTTTCGCACTGGCCGACCTCCTTTGCGAACGTATCGTCCAGCTCATAGGCTGTGCGCGTCCGGATTTCAGAGATGTGGCAGCGGAACTCCGCCGCCTTTCCCGCAAGCTCCGGCGCATGGTACTGCGCAGGGAAGGTTACGTGAACTGTGACGTCGCTTCCGGCCTCCGCACCGACAAGCTGCTCCTCAAAGCCGGGGATGAAGGTATGGCTGCCGAGCGTCAGCGTCTGATTCTCCGCCGTGCCGCCCGGGAACTGCACGCCCTCGCAGAAGCCCGCGTAGAAAAGCGCCAGTTCGTCTCCAAGCTGCGCAGGACGGCCTGTCACAACGGTAATTCTGGGGTTCTGCTGCTGCAGACGGAGCATCTGCCGGTCAAGCTCGGCGTCGGTCACATCTACATGCTCCAGCGTGGCCTTAAGGCCGCGATATTGAAGTTCCATATGATTCTCCTTTTACATGTGCGCTTTCAGGGCAGAAATCAGAAGGTCCCCGGCCACGACGCGATCCTCGGCCGCAAAGCCGGTTTCAAAGTTGTCCGAATACAGCACCTGCGCGCTGGGCGGGAATTCCTCGTCCCCGGCGTAAACCATGATCTGCATCCGGTAGCCCGGCAGCAGCTCCAGCTCGTATCCGGCGTCGCCGTGCGGAAGCTTCCCGCCGTGAAGCGCCTGGCAGGCGTCCGAAAATTTCTGTACCCTCGTTCCGAAGGTGAACGCCGCGCGCGTCAGGACCCGCCCGGTGTAGGGCCCGATGTACATCTCTCCCCAGGGCATTTCCCGGAAGGTCTTGTACTGCGTGCTGCGCGCCGCCTTTCTGCCCTCCAGCAAAAAGCGCAGCAGAAAGGTCTGCGCCGGAAGGCTCTTCAATGCGAACGCATCCGGCGTGTCGGCTGTGATGGCATACTGCGGCCAGGCAAGCTGATAGCGCGTATCCAGCAGCGTCAGCGCAAAGCGCCCGTTCTCAAACGGCACGCCGCAGCGCGCGCTGGCCTCCTCCGGCGAAAGCGCGCGGAATTTTTCCTCATAGTGCGCAAACGGCACCTCTTCCTTGTTGTTCTGCAGCTGCATTTGCTCACTCCTGCACGCTGGACGGGAAGAGCTCGCGGCTGGTATGCGGCAGGAAGCACGCGGCGACAAACTCGTCCATATATCTGGGATTGGTGGAAAGCTCCATATAGGTCATATTCGCGGCAATCTCGGCAACCTTTCCGGCCGCGTCCTGCGAAAGCGCCATCGCGTATGCGCCGGACAGCGAGGTATTGCCAAGATAACTAAAGAGGCTGCGGTCAATATCCGGCAGCATGCCGATGCGCACAGCGTTCTCCATGTTGATGCCGGAGCCGATTCCGCCCGCAACATAGACATGCTCCAGAACGCTCACATCCATATCCAGGCTGGAGAGCATGATATTGATGGCGGAGAAGATTGCGGCCTTGGCGCGGATGAAGGAGTCAATGTCCACCTCGGTGATGGAAATCTCGCGTCCGGTCTCGCTCTCGGCCGGCGCTGCAAGCACATAGCGGCCCATCCCATGCTCGTCGCGCAGGACCCTGCCGCCCTCGCGGACAAACTGGCCCTTGGCCGAGATGATGGAGGTGCGGTAAAGCTCGGCGATGACATCGATAATGCCGGAACCGCAGATGCCGACAGGCTTCTGCCCTGCTTCGCCCACAATCCCGAGCGTGGGCTCCATGGTGTCGCGGTCGATGTGCACCGATTCCACTGCGCCGTCAGTCGCGCGCATGCCGCAGGAAATGTCGCCTCCCTCGAAGGCCGGGCCCGCGGAGCAGGCGCAGGACATCATAAAATCACGGTTGCCGAACACCAGCTCGCCGTTTGTGCCAAGGTCGATGAACAGGGAGAACTCATCCTTGTCCCAGATGAGACTTGCGAAGGCGCCCGCAGTAATATCGCCGCCGACATAGGAGCCGATGTTCGGCGCAATCAGAAGCTCCGCCTCCGGATTGGCCGGGAAGCCGAGATCCTTTGCCGTCAGGCCGGAAAGGTGGAAGAACGACGGGATATACGGCTCCATCCGGACGGGATTTGCGTCCACGCCGAGCAGCAGGTGGTTCATCGTCGTGTTCGAGGCGATGCACACCCGGAGAATCCGGGAGGTGGTGATTCCCGCGCTCCTGCACATAGCCGCGACCAGCGGCAGAAGCGTTTCCTTCAGAATCGCGTCCTGCAGCTTTTTCACGCCGCCGGGCTTGGTCTGCTCGACAATGCGGTTGATGACGTCCGCGCCGTAGCGGATCTGGCCGTTGCCGGCGGAGGCCTTCGCGGCCAGCGTGCCGTCGGCCAGGTTCATCAGGAGGCCCGTGACCGTCGTTGTGCCGATGTCGATGGCGCAGCCGTAAACCGGCGCGTCCTTCTGCGCCGTAATGTCCATGATCGTCAGGACGCCGTCCGTCAGCGTCCCGGAAAGCTGCACCTTGAAATCCGCCTCCCGGAGCGTCCGGGCCAGCTTTTTCAGTACAAAGTAGCTCAGCTTTACCTCCGTGCAGCCGTCAAAGGCCGCCTGCGCAGCTCGCATCAGGCGCTCGTTGTCCGGCATGGTATCGTCGAGCGTCGGCTCGTCAAGCTCCAGCCAGACCTGGACAAAGTCATTTTCAAACGCAACGCCGGCTGCCTGAATATCCGCCTGCAGACGGCCGAAGAGCGCAACCTCCTCGCCCGTGGACAGGTCCGCCGTCTTCATGCGGCTCTGATAGGCCGAGGCAATATCCGGCACGAGCACCGTCACGTCGCCTGCGGGTCTGCTCGCGCAGCTGAGTCTCCAGCCCTCGGCGTACTCCGCCTCGGAAATATGGCTGCTGGGATCGCTCTGCAGCTCGCCCTCAAGCAGCTTCACCCGGCATTTTCCGCACGAGCCGTTGCCCGAGCAGGGCGCGTCGATGGCGACGTTCGCGCTCCGGGCCGCCTCAAGAAGCGTCATGCCGGACGGAGCGTCCATCACAACCGGCTTCGCGCCGTTCTCGAACTGGAAGGTAATCTGGTACATATCTGGATTCCTTTCTGCTTGCACTGTATTATATATTTTATGCGCATGGAAAGGCCGGCTGCCGGGCCGGCTTTTCCCCGCCCATAAAACTTCATGCATACGTACGCTGCACCACGAAAAAGCGCAAATGCCGGTGCATGAAGTTTTTGTGCATCATTTCCGGTTACCCCGCAGGGGCGAGGAAATGGCACATTCTTATTTTGCTATTTGCATAGCAAAAAATGGGGAGGGCAAACGCCCTCCCCACGGTGTCTCGGTGTTCCGGGGCGTGCTGCTTACATCAGCGGCTCCATATTCAGAACCGGGTGGTTCTTCTGCTGCAGGAACTCCATCAGCGCGTCGCAGTCGGTGCAGATGGTTTCGTCCGCCACCATATCGGTAAAGTTGTCGATGCCGTACAGCTCCTTGGCCGTCTTGTTCAGACGCTCGCCGACGTCGTCCTTCAGCTCCTTGGGCATCCAGACAATGCGCTCGATGCCGCCCTCGGCGTGGATGAACTTCTTGGAGGAGATGAAGTGGCGGCCATGGCCCATATAGCCCGGCGTCTGTACGCCGCCGCCGGTGCAGGAAGCCAGCTCGCCGAAGGTCATACCCGCAGGCGTCATGCCCGCGTATTCCCGGTTGACCACGATAAAGCCGTTGGACGTCGGCTCAATGCCGGAAATGCACTCGAAGCAGCCGCAGGAGGTCATCGGGTCCTCCATGATGGAGTAGAGCGTAACCTCCTCCACCGCGCCGTGCGTCGCGTCCTGAATGGCTTCGTTGACCGTCGTGTAGCGGCCGGTCCGCTCGTCGAGGCAGCCCTCCTTCATAATTGGCTGGGAGGGGCCGTTGGGGTTAAGCTCATAGGTGGCCTTCGCATCCAGCCAGGAGACCGCGCCGCACAGGCCCAGGCGCTCCGGCGTTACCACGCAGCAGTGCGCAGGCGCGAAGGACTGGCAGAGAATGCAGGTGAAGAAGCGGTCCACAGATTCGTCGGTCATGGAGGCCAGGCGGTCGTCGCGCATGTTGTAGCGCGGGATTGCAACGTCGTTGAGGAAGGCCGTCGCCTTGTCCGGGTCCGTAATCAGGTGCACCTCGCACTTGTCCACAACCGCGTCAAATTCGTCGGTAATCATGTGATACAGAACCTCGGCAAAGTGGGTCAGCCGCAGGCCCTTGTCGTAGGCGTCCTTGGAAATGCGGATGCGGAACTGGTTGCGCTGGCCGGTGTGCATGACGCCTTCCATATAGTTGAACCATGCGTGGATTTTACGCTCGATGACAGACTCGAAATCCGCCTGCATCTTTTTGCCCGCGACATAGACGCAGGTCGCCAGGGCATACTCCAGCGCGCCGGAATCGATATCCGGACCGTCAATGACAATTTTATGGTCCTCCACCTCGGCGGCGTCCTTCATCAGAACCAGCTCGCACGTGGTATTCTTTGCCGACCAGAACTCGACCTTCATATCGGCCTTGCGGATAATTTCGCCCTCAAAGGCCGCCGCAAACGCCACGGGAATCGGCAGATCCTTGGACTTGATCTTGATGCCGCGCAGCTCCAGAGACTTTTTGACCGTCTCGGCATGGTCCGTGCAGGATTCCAGCGCGCCCGGAACCTGATTTTCGCCAAGGTCGACGTCGACCACAACCGGGAAGCCCAGCGCAATTGCGCCCGCGCCGGCAGAAACGACGACGCTGTCAATCTGGCCGAAGGTGTTGACGAACGCGGGAACGCGCTCCTTCGTATAGGCAAGCAGGCCTGCAAGATCGCCGGGCTGCACGTTGCCGAAGATCAGCGCCGCACGGATAGCGACGGTGACCACATGGATGACCGCCGTCACGTCGTGGCCCAGCGGAATCACGCGCAGCTCCAGACCCATTTTGACGCCGCAGTCGGCGCACTGCTCGATGACGTCGCCGATCAGGAAGGTCATAATGCCCTTGGACTGATAGTCCTTGACAACCGCCGCCGCGTCCTGTGCGTTTTCGGCCTTGCCGAGCACGACGGCCACGCCGGGGATATCGCCCGTGACCAGCGGCACGCCCAGAGAACGGATAATGGGGTCGGGCACGAAGCCGATACCGGCCACGCGCGCATCCTCATAGGCTTCCTTCGGCTCGGCAAACTTGAGGCCTTCGAGGATTTCCGCGCCGACGGCAGTCGCCAGACCCGCGTTCAGCGCCTGGCCCAGATCCTCCTGGTTGGTGATCAGGCTCTTGAGCACGCCCACGCAGGCGGGCAGGTCGCCCAGGGTCTTGACCTTGACGCCGGTTGCGGCATAGATGGTGGGGAAGAAGTACGCGGTATCCGGGAATGCAATTTCCTTGTCCGGACCGTATTTGGCGATGGCGTCGTTGACAGCGCCCTCCGTCAGGCCCGCGACGGCGTTTGAGCCGCCGTAAATCAGATCGGTTAATACGCTCATATATACCCTCCTGCTGTGATTTGACTGAAATTTGTCAGTTTTTGCCCGCCGGGAGATAAACACCTGTTCCCCGCCGCGGCAAGCGGCAGGGAACAGAAAGAGACAGACTTAGACCTCCAGATAGGAATCGGAGTACAGCTCGTGGTTCTTGAAGATGTCGCAGGACTTGATGGTCTCCATCAGGCGCAGGTCGTTCGGGTTCACGATGGCAGAGGTCAGGCCCTGCATCATGCACATGGCGACCAGCGCGGAGTCCATAATGGGCCGCAGCGTCTTCGGTGCGCCGTTGGAGTTGTTGGACAGGCCGCCCGTGGACTTCAGACCCTCGTCCGAGAAGAGCTTGATGGCGTTCAGAACGTCCATCTGCTTGTCCTGCATGCCCTTGACGACCAGGAACAGCGGGTCAAACCAGAGGTCGGTGGCTTCCATGCCAAGGCTCAGGCCGCGCTCGAGCATATTGTGGCAGTGCATCATGCGCTCCTCGTTGTCCTTGGCGATGCCGTCGGCAGAGCAGAGCGCAATGCAGATAGCGTCGTTGGCGGCAGCCAGATCGATATAGGAGATACGCGAGCCCGCGTCCGCGGAGTTTACGATGGGCTTGCCGTTCGTGCGGTTGTAGACCTTGATGCCGGCTTCGATGGCCTTCTTGTTGGCCGTATCAAGCGCCAGAGGCACATTGTTGAAGTTCTCCTGCAGCAGCTTGACCGCCCAGGTCATGAGCTCGGGGCCGTTCGATTCGGCCGGGCCGATGTTGACGTCCAGATACGTCGCGCCGGCCTTGATCTGCTGCGCAGCACGCTCAAGAATGGGATCGGGGTTGAACGTGGCCATTGCCTCGCGGATGACCGGGGAGATGCAGTGGATGCGCTCGCCGATGGTGACAAACTTGGGCGATTCGGGATCTCTCTGCTTGTAGTGCGCGTCCAGATCGTCGCGGATCTTGATGGCGGGGATAGAGGCGGCAATCTTCTCGAAGTCCAGCGGCGCGTCGGCGTCGACGGCAGCCTTCTTCTCCTCTGCCGGCTTCTTGGAGGCGGCGACGGCCTCGGCAGCCTTGACATGCTCGCCGTCCTTGAGGTACTTGACGAGCTCAACCGCCTCGCGCGTACCGACGACGACGTTCCAGTCGGGCAGCTTGTCCTGAATTTCGCCCTTCATGACGGCAACCTTGCCGGGGATGACCAAGGTACGGTTGTTGATCTTGCCGGCGATGTCATACTCGTCAAAGAACTTCTTGACGGAGCTGGAGGAGAACTTGCCCGCGGCCCAGGCCGTCAGAACGGACATGCCGGACGCGTCGGTAATCAGGAGGTTGATGGGCACCTTGGAGCGCTCGAGCTCGCCGGAAACCAGGAAGTAGGTCAGCGCGAAGTCGACCGTCAGGCAGCACGGATCGTCCGGGCCTGCGCCGTTGATGGGATAGACGCCGGGCGCGACCTTCATGGGCTTCTGCGGGTCGGTGTAGATGTTCTGGCGCAGGCCGTAGAGCGGAAGCGCCTCTGCATAGCGGATGGTCTCCATGACGATGATGGAGCCGTACTTGAGCGTGAAGACGGAGGCAAGCGCCGTCTCCAGGTGCACGTCGCCCTGGCAGAGCGCCGCGAGATTGACGATGGACGGATAGCCGAAGGTACGGTCGTTGTCCTTCAGGGCGGAGCGGCGGACCAGAACGGCGTTCTTGAAGGTTTCCTTCACGCTCGCGCCGGTGACGTCGATGACCAGGTTCTTGTTGCCTGCCTTCTCCAGCGCCTCGACGGTGTCGTGCAGTTCCTCGATGGAAGCGCCCTTGACGCCCAGGACGAGGCCCGCGCCGGCCGCGATTGCGCTCATGTCGGCAAAGTTATCCTTATTGGCGCCGTTCAGAATGGGCTTGACGTCCTTGATGGCCTCAACTGCGGCCTTCGCGTTTTCCACATTCTCGGTATCGAGCACCACGCCGCGCTCCAGCGCGGCGGCCTTCTTTGCCAGCGCAACGAACTTGTCCGCGTCGCCGCAGCCATCGTGCACGAATACGAACTCGACGTACTCGCGCTCGCCGATGCGCTCATAGTCCACGCTCTTCAGCTCTGCGATCTTCGCGTCGACCTTCGCGTCGTCCATGCAGGTGCAGAGGGAAACGGCGAAGAGGTTGCGGGAGACGAGCGTCTTCTCATGCCGGAACATCACGGTCTCGCCGCCCAGCTTATGGCCGGCGACCTCGATGGTCTTCATGGGAGGCGCAGTGGCCTCGGAAAGAAGCGCAATGGCCTCCTCGGACATGTACGGGCACTTGGTGATGGGAAGCGCGCCCTGCGCGACCTTCATGCAGAACGCCATACAGGTGGGGCTGCCGCATTCCTTACAGTTCTTCTTCGGGGATAATTTAAAAATGTCAAGACCTTTTACTGCCATTGTATAGTTCCTCCTTCCCGCTTACATCAGAGCGTCAATCATCTTGGCGATCGCCCGGATGGCCTCCGGATGGCGCATGATGACCGCATCGGAGCCGCCGGCGAGAACCGCCGCGGCCGTGGTGATTTCCATTTCGATGCCGCGCTCCTCCTGGCTGCCCCATTCGGGCATATCGGCCTCGGCCATCACGGCCTCCTTCACGCCCCAGGTGTCTGCGGAAACGGGCGTCATGATGGGCATCTGCAGCATGGCGTCGGCCTGCTTGAGCGCAGCGTCCTTCACGCGGTCCAGCGTGGAGGCCACATACTCATAGCCGTAGCCGGCAGCTGCGGAGCCGATGTTCATGACGATGGACTGCGGGCTTACGCCCAGCTGCGTCATAACGGTGTTGAGCTGCTTGGCAAGGTTGATGTCGACGGCGGATTCCGCGCCGACCTTCTGGCCGTAGGCAAGGCCTGCGGAGGCGCCGACGGTCTTGTAGTTTTCATCACGGGCGGAGAGCACGAGAATGTTCCTGCCGGCAAGCGCCTCGGCAATCTTGTTGAACAGCTCCGTGTCCTTTTCGATGTTCTTGCAGCCCATGATGACGAGCGGCATCGTGGTCGCCGCCGCAACGTCCTTTGCAAGCTGGACGCACTCGTCCACGGACTTGTTCAGGCCGTTGGGGTCTGCGCCCTCCAGGTGCAGGCAGATGAAGGACGCGCCCTCCATGGTTTCTGCGCGCTTTGCCATATCGGCAACCGTCACGCAGCCCTCATAGAAAGCCTTTTCCCCGGGCATGGTGTACTCCGCCATGCCGAGGTCGGTCAGCTCAACGCCGATCTTCGGTGCGTTCTTGATTTCAGCGTCGAA
>CAKUHJ010000012.1 GCA_934655935.1 uncultured Oscillospiraceae bacterium
GCCAGGGCGGGGTTGATGAGCTCGCCGCAGTCGTGGACGTTGATGATGTCCTTCAGCGTCACCTTGCACATGGGGATATCCACCTCCACCTCGGCGAAGGTGCAGCCGAAGGAATAGGCGTTGTTGCGGATGGTATAGGTGGATTCCGCCGTCAGATGCTCGGAATGCACGGGGTTATACTGCGCCGTCATGGAGAGCTCCGAAAGACTCATAAGGACGCGCCCGTCCGTTGTACGGACAATGTTGGAGTCCACGACGTCCATATTATAGACCGCCTGCCGGGTCACATCGCAGGCATATTTCAGGATTTTTTCCTTCAGAAGAAGGCCGGTCTGCCGGATGGAAAAGCCTGCCGTAAACGTCTGCCGGGAGGCATAGGCGCCAAGGCCGGTCGGCGTGACGTCCGTATCCTGGCAGGAGACGACGTGCACCTTATGGTAATCCGCCAGTCCCAGCACCTCTGCGGTCATCTGGGCATAGGCCGTATCGGCGCCCTGGCCGATCTCCGTTTCGCCGACCTGCACCATGACCGAGCCGTCCAGATTCAGCTGCATCCGGCACGAGGAGGTTTCCAGCGAAATCGGGAACACCGCGGTATTGTACCAGAAGGTCGCCATGCCGACACCGCGGCGGATGGGACCGGTCTGATTCTGATACTGCCGGAGCTTTTCCTCGTATCCGATTGCCTTCATGCCCTTTTCCAGGCACTGGCGGAACGAGTCCTCGTAAAGCTCATTCTTGGAGAAGCCGTCGACATAGCCCTTGGGCATCAAATTCTTCCAGCGGAACTCCAGCGGCGTCATGCCGACGGCGGCCGCGCACTCCTCCGCGTGGGACTCGTCGGCAAACGAGGCCTGCGGCATGCCGTAGCCGCGCATTGCGCCCGCGGTCGGCCGGTTGGTAAAGACCGTGTAGGCGTCGCCTTCAAAATTCTCGCAGGGGTAATGCTGGTTGAACGAGCCCATGGCCTTTGCCACAATCGAGTGGCCGTGCGAGGCGTAGGAGCCCTGGTTGGAGAAGCACTCGACCTTCCGCGCGGCGATCGTTCCGTCCTTCCGCAGCCAGGAAATCAGGTGGAAGCGGATGGCGTGGCGCACACGGTTGGAAACAAAGGTTTCCTCCCGCGAGCAGTCAAGCTTGACGCAGCGCCCGCCCACCTGCGTGCAGCACCAGGCGCACAGCGGCTCATAGAGCGCGTCCTGCTTGTTGCCGAAGCCGCCGCCGATATAGGGCTTGACGACGCGGACGTCACCCCATGGCCGTCCCAGCGCCTGGCCGACGATGCGGCGGATGATGTGCGGAATCTGCGTGGAGCTGGTCACGACGATGCGGCCGTTTTCCTCATAGCAGAAGCAGCCGTGATTTTCGATATGGCAGTGCTGGACCGTCGGCGTTTCGTACCAGCCCTCTACCCGGATCAGTCCCGGCTCCTGACTGGCCTGCGCGTAGTTTCCGGCGGAGGCCGAGGTATGGTTCAGAATATTATGGGGATACTTTTCATGCAGCTGCGGCGCGCCGTCCTCCATCGCCTTCTGTACGTCCAGGACAAACGGAAGCTCCTCATACTCCACAGTGATGGCGCGCACGGCCTGCATGGCCGCAACCTCATCCTCCGCGATGACGGCGCAGACGTCGTCCCCGTAATAGCGCACATGGCGGTTCAGAAGATGTCGGTCCTTCACATCCTGATGATGCGGGTCCATGGACCAGGGATGTCCGGCCGTCGGGAAGGGAAGGTCCGGCACATCAAAGCAGGTCAGAATTTTCACCACGCCCGGAATCTGCTCCGCCCGGCTCAGGTCCACGGATTTGACAAAGCCGTGCGCAATTTCCGCGTGCTTGATTCTGACAATCAACGCGTCCTTCGGGGCAAGATCGTCATAATATCTGGTTCGGCCGGTCACCTTGTCAAAGGCGTCCACACGAACCTCGCTCTTTCCTACGATGCCCATGCTTGTGATACCTCCGTTTGCTGCAGGCGGGCGCAGACAGGCCTTCCCGCCTTTTTTGATTGATTTTATCATAACACAGGGCGAAAAA
This sequence comes from uncultured Oscillospiraceae bacterium, assembly GCA_934655935.1. GTDB lineage: Bacteria > Bacillota > Clostridia > Oscillospirales > Oscillospiraceae > CAG-170. Next base: position 2,041 of record CAKUHJ010000012.1, read on the forward strand.
AAGGAAAAGCAAAAGCGTGATTCTAGTTTTGAGATAACGAATTTTTCGGAATTGCCGAACAAACTTGCCTTTTGTGTCAAAAAAGCTTATACTGAATTGGTCAGATTTCCAAAAGGAGGGGCTTATGCATGCAATCTGCCGCCCGCGTCGGCTGTGTGATTATGGCCGCGGGAAACGCCGCGCGCTTCGGAGAAAATAAGCTTGAGGCCCTGCTGGACGGCAGAAGCCTGATCCGCCGCGCGTTTGACGCCGTGCCGGAGGGGCTTTTCCATGCCGTCGTCGTCGTTACGCAGTATGACCGGATCGAAGCGCTTGCCGAAACGTACGGCTTCTCCTGCGTCCGCAACCGTCACCCGGAGCTGGGGCTGAGCCATACGGTCTGCCTGGGCACCGGCGCGCTTGGCGGCTGCTGCGACGCAATTTTATATATGGTCGCCGACCAGCCGCTTCTGACCGCCGCAACCATCCGCCGGCTTGTAGCAGCCTGGCGGGAAAATCCCGAAAAAATCGTCAGCGCGGCCTGCGGCGGCCGCCGCGGAAATCCCTGCGTGTTTCCGCGGGCGTTTTTCCCCGAGCTTCAGGCGCTCTGCGGCGACCGGGGCGGCAGCGCCGTCATCCGCCGCCATGAGGACCGGCTTCTCGCGCTGGAGACCGGCGCGCTGGAGCTGAGCGACTGCGATACGCGCGAGGCTCTGCAGCAGCTGCAGGAGGCCGGAAAATACGGAAAATCTTCAGAAAAGCTTAAGGCCCCCGGCCCTTGCCAATCGTAACAGTTTCTGCTATACTTGTTACAGCTGGTAAACATTTTGTAACTTTTATAGAAAGGAGGACATTTGCTTACCGGCCGTTTCATCCTCACCCTCATTTCCTTTACACAACACCATCCTGGCTGAGGCCCGCTGCCGGAACGGCAGCGGGCCCCGGCGTTTTTTTCCTGTTTTTTGTGGATCATGCTTGCATCGTGCCGCAAGGCATTGTATAATATGACACATTCATGAGCAAGCTCATGATATTTCAAAAAACAAAAACCGTGAAAGGGAGGTTTGTCGCATGAGCAAGGTCGTTATTCCGAAAGACTACCGTGCGCCGCTGAGCGTGTATGAGCTGCAGCGGGCCATCGAATTTATCAAGAGCAATTTCCAGGTGAATCTGGGAAATGCACTCAATCTGCGCCGCGTTTCCGCGCCGCTGTTTGTGGAGGAGAATTCCGGCCTGAACGACAACCTCAACGGTTACGAGCGCCCGGTCAGCTTTGACATTCCGGACGTCGGCGCGAACGCGCAGGTCGTTCATTCCCTTGCAAAGTGGAAGCGTCTGGCGCTCAAGCGCTATGAGTTCAACGTCGGCAAGGGCCTGTTCACCGATATGAACGCCATCCGCCGCGACGAGGCGCTGGATAATCTGCACTCGGTCTATGTCGACCAGTGGGACTGGGAGAAGGTCATCTCCCGCGAGGACCGGAACGAGGCATATCTGAAGCGGACCGTGCGCGACATTGTCGGCGCGGTGTGCGAGACGAACGACGCGCTCGGCGTCGCGTTCCCGAGCCTGCATACAAAGCTTTCGCGCGATGTGTTTTTCATCACCACGCAGCAGCTTGAGGACCTCTACCCGGACAAGACCCCCAAGGAGCGCGAAAACGCCATTGTCCGCGAGCACCCCACCGTTTTCCTCATGCAGATCGGCGATAAGCTGAAATCCGGCCAGCCGCACGACGGCCGCGCGCCCGACTATGACGACTGGACGCTCAACGGCGATATTTTAATGTGGAACCCGGTTCTGGAATGCGCGTTTGAGATTTCCTCCATGGGCATCCGCGTGGACGAGGCGGCGATGGACCGCCAGTTGCACCTGGCCGGCTGCGACGACCGCCGGGAGCTCCCGTTCCATAAAATGCTGCTTTCAGGCCAGCTTCCGCTTACCATGGGCGGCGGCATCGGCCAGAGCCGGCTGTGCATGCTCATGATCGGCACCTGCCATATCGGCGAGGTTCAGTCGAGCCTCTGGGACCCGGCAACCTGCGAGGCCTGCGCGAAGGCCGGAATTCTGCTTCTGTAATACGACACGAAAAGAGGACTTTTAAATGGAACAGCTTGTATCTGTCCGTTCCCTGTTTCAGGAAACCGAAGCCTACGCCGGCCGGGAAATTCAGGTCGGCGGCTGGGTGCGCAACCTCCGCGCCAGCAAGAACTTCGGCTTTATCAACCTTTCCGACGGCACGTTCTTCTCCCAGCTGCAGGTGGTCTACGGCTCGGAGCTTGAAAACTTCACCGAGATTTCCAAGCTGAACATCGGCGCGGCCGTGATTGTCACCGGCACGCTCGTTCTCACGCCCGAGGCCAAGCAGCCGTTCGAGCTGCAGGCGAAAAAGGTCGCGGTCGAAGGTCCATCCACGCCGGACTTCCCCATCCAGCCCAAGCGGCACTCGATGGAGTATCTGCGCACGGTGACGCACCTGCGTCCGCGCACAAACACCTTCCAGGCAGTTTTCCGCGTGCGCAGCCTCATCGCCTATGCCATTCACAAATTCTTCCAGGAACGTGACTTCGTCTACGTCAACACCCCCCTCATCACCGGCTCTGACTGCGAGGGCGCGGGCGAAATGTTCCAGGTTACGACGCTGGACCTTTCCAATCCGCCCCGGACGGACAACGGCAGCATCGACTACAGCAAGGATTTCTTCGGCAAGGCCACGAACCTGACCGTATCCGGCCAGCTCAACGGCGAGGCCTTTGCCCAGGCCTTCAAGAATATCTACACCTTCGGTCCCACCTTCCGCGCGGAGAACTCCAACACCACGCGCCACGCCGCCGAGTTCTGGATGATCGAGCCGGAAATCGCCTTTGCCGATCTGTCCGACGATATGAAGCTTGCCGAGGACATGATCAAGTTCATCATCGCCTATGTGCTTGACCACGCGCCGGAAGAGATGGCCTTCTTCAACCAGTTCGTGGACAAGGGGCTTCTCGAGCGCCTGCAGCACGTCATGACCTCCGACTTTGGCCACGTCACCTACACCGAGGCGGTCAGGCTTCTGGGGCTGCGACCTGCAGACCGAGCACGAGCGCTATCTGACTGAGCAGATTTTCAAGCGCCCGGTGTTCGTCACCGACTATCCCAAGGAGATCAAGGCTTTCTATATGAAGCTCAATCCCGACGGGAAGACCGTCGCAGCCATGGACTGCCTGGTGCCCGGCATCGGCGAGATCATCGGCGGCAGCCAGCGTGAGGACGATTACGATACGCTTCTGACGCGCATGCACGAGTGCGGCCTGAAGGACGAGGACTACAAGTTCTATCTGGACCTGCGCAAGTACGGCTCGACCCGGCACGCGGGCTTCGGCCTCGGCTTTGAGCGCTGCGTCATGTACCTGACCGGCATCTCCAACATCCGCGACGTTCTCCCGTTCCCGAGAACCGTCGGCAACTGCGAGCTCTGAGCCGCAGTCCCGCAAAACCGAACAAGGCGGAGGCCCCGTGCCTCCGCCTTTTGGCTATGAAATTGTCTGATACCTGACCATGAAAAGCAAGTATTTACCGCCTGTATTTCTCTGCCTTCTTCTTGCCATGCTGCTTCTGACGGTTTTTCAGAAGCAGCCGGGCGTCTCCTTTTATGAAAACCGCCAGCTTGCCGCCGCGCCGGTTCTGAGCATGCAAACCCTTCTGGACGGCAGCGCGTTCCGCGGCGCCGAGCGCTATTTCAGCGACCATCTGGCCCTGCGAGAGCCGCTTCTGAAGCTTAACACGGGCGTGAAGCTCGCCCTGAAGGCGCCGGTTGTGGGCGACATTGTCATCTCCGGCGACACGCTGCTCCCCTATCATGCTGTGCAGCTTCCCACCTACGACCACGAGGCGATGCAGACGGAGCTTGCGCTTCTGGAGCGGCTGAACGAGGCCTGCGCGCAGCGGGGCGTCGCGTTTTTATACGTCGCAATTCCCGAGCAGAGCAGCGCCTTTCAAGACCGCTATCCGGAGGGACTCTTCTCCTCCGCCTATCGCGACGGCGCCATGCGCGAAGACTTCCTGCGCGGCCTGCAGGCGCGCGGCGTCCCCTGTCTCGATATGACGCCGGTGCTCCTGTCTGACGCGGACGCCTACTACCCCAAGACCGATCACCATTACAATCTTTACGGCGCCTATGAAGCCTGCCGTCAGATTTTCCTGCGCCTGCAGGACATGGGCCTTGATGCGCGCAGCCTGCCGGCGCCGGAGTTTACGCCCGTGCAGACGCCGTTTCTCGGATCCAGGGCCAGAAAGCTCATGGGGCTGTTTTCCTCGGAGGATCAGCTGTATACTTATACGCTGCCTGCCGGCGTCCCCTTCACCCGGCGCGACAACGGAAAAGAGGTCCCCGCCGCGGTTTTCGACGACAGCCGGAACAATCTCTACGGCTATTACATGGGCGGCGACGTCGCCGAAACGCAGCTCTGCACAGGCCGCCCGGAGCTGCCGAAGCTCCTGATTGTGGGCGACTCGTTTACAAACGCGCTGGAATGCCTGCTCTATCCCGCGTTTGACGAAATGCGCAGCCTGGATTTCCGCTACTATACCGGCTGCTCGATTCTGGAATATCTGGACAGCTTCCAGCCGGATGTGCTGCTCCTGGTCCGCGACGATCTTTCCTTCATCGTGACCGCAGGCAACGGCAGCCTCGGCCTTCTTGAAAAATCGTAACAAGCGCCGCTGCGGTTCAATTTTGGAACTTCAGCGGTGTTTTTTTACAAAAAAACATGGGATCATCCGTTTTTATTCTGCACGCCCCGCCTCTGCTTAACATTTGATAATTGCAATTGGAGGATTCTGTAATAGAATAGATTCAGAACTGGAGGATGAGACATGAACGAAGTTTTACGTTTGCTGGATTATCTTGAAATTCAGTCTTCTTCCCTGCGGCAGACCTTTATCCCCCTGGCGCAGCACCGGAGGCTGAAAAAGGGCGAGAGCCTGTACAAAGGCGGCGAGGATACCACCTATCTCTATTTTCTGATTTCCGGTATTCTCCGCGGCTATACCCTCAGCGCCGGCGGCAGGGAATATACGGAGTGTATTCTTTATCAATACGGCCATTCGCACATCGGCGCAATCGGAATGGAGCATGAATTCCGGCTCAACAAAAATCTCGAAGCGCTGACAGATACGGAGCTGCTCTTCTTTGACGTCCGGCCCATCATAAAGGAGCTTCCGAACTCCATTGAGCTGCTCCGGGTCTACGCAAAAAAGCTGGAGGAGGGCTACCGCCAGATGTGGCAGGTGCACGAAATTATGCGCGAATCTGCGCCCAGGCGCTACCGCTGGTTCCAGAAGACCTACCCGAACCTTCAGGACGTCATGCAGCTGAAGGATATCGCCTCCTTCCTCGGCGTCACGCCGGTAACCCTCAGCCGCATCCGGGCGCAGGAAAAAGCAGTGAAATAACAGGAGAAAAAGAAATATGACAGCAAAAGCACGCATATTATCATTATTTTTATGCATCGCCATGACAATCAGCCTTTTCCCTGCACGGGTCTTCGCACAGGAACCGAACTCCATATCCCGCAGCGCTGCAGCCGGTTTCTCCGGCAGCGGAGCATTGGATGATCCATATCTGATTTCCTCCGCGGCAGAACTGACCCTCCTGGCCAACTGCGTAAACGGAGGCACGTCCTATTCAGGCAGCTATTTTCAGCAAACCTCTGATATTTTGCTGGAAGGCAGCTGGACGCCGATCGGAACCCAGGAGCATCCGTTTTCCGGGACTTATCTGGGCCAGTCTTACAAAATAAGCGGCTTGAAAATAGAAGCCTCGGAATGCTATGCAGGTCTGTTTGGCGTCGTAACCGGAAACATCGATGGCGTCGTCATAGACCACGCGGTTATAAAGGGCACAGCCTTTCTTGGTGCAATTGCAGGTCTGAACCGCAGCGAAAACGCCGACGGACTTGGCGGCCGCATTACAAACTGCCAGGTTCTTGACAGCGAAATTACCGGAAGCAATACGACCGGCGGAATTTCCGGCCAGGCACGGGGGGATATTTCCGGCTGCAAGATCCTCCGGACTGCAATTTCCGGCAAAGACGATGTCGGCGGCATTGTCGGCGCAATCGCGCCCAAAAGCTATCCGGAATTAAACTGGGGGAACCGGATTACGCAGATTGAAGCATGCGTGGTCAAAAACAGCACAATCAGCGGAAACGAATCTGTCGGCGGAATCTGCGGCTTCAAGTCCGATGGAGAGACGTCCACCGGTTACTACCGCCCGAGGATTGCAGCATGCTTCAATGACAATACAGAGGTACGCGGCGCAAGCTCGGTCGGCGGAATTCTTGGACGGGTTTATCATTTTTATACCGGCGATTACATTATGGTTTCCAGATGCGCCAATACCGGCGCGGTAACCGCGTCTTCTGAATATGCGGGCGGTATTGTCGGCAGTGCCGATCAATGCTTTTTCGGAAACGGTGACGCCTATATTGAAGACTGCTTCAATACGGGCGACATTACATCCCTCGGCAGCAACGCGGGCGGAATTTGCGGCGGCACCTATAAAACAATCAAGAACTGCCATAACATTGGCCAGGTGCGCGGAAAATCATACTGTGCAAGCATTTGCGGCAGCACCGCCTATTCGCGCGGCAACGCAACCATTACGAATTGCTATTATCTGAACAGCTGCAAAAGCGATTATCGCGCCACAGCGCTTTCTGCAGACGCCTTTAAAAATGCCGCTTCCTTTTCAGGCTGGGATTTTCAATCGGTCTGGATGATAAACAGCCTGCTTGGCGCGCCCATTCTGCAGGACAGCGCTTCCGTTATTCTGGATAAGCGCGTACAGTGCCGGATTTCCGTTGTTGATAACGAGGACGGAACGCCTGTAAGCGGCGCCAATGTCGCATACATGGCAAAAGACCATATCCTGGGGCAGACCGACGCCAGCGGCGCATTCTATCTGGCTGATACCGTCCGGAATCTTTCAAATGAGAATGCATTGATCGTCTCTGCCTACGGATATGACGATTTTATGTGCTATCTGTCCGATCTGAAATTCTATGAAGACCGTTTTGCCGATAACCTGATTTCCTTGGCCCGTGACGGCAGTGTGGACCGCACCTATATCAATGCACATATTGATTTTGCAAATAACCGCTATGACACCCTTGAACAGCGCAGCGGCTTTAACCATGCGTACTGGTTTGCAGCCTCACAGGATACGCTGTTTGCCTATCGCGTCTGGGAGGTTGTCGGCGACGTCGGCGAAATTGCCGCGCTGAAATTCGATGATCTTCTGATCTTCGACGATTATTACGAGTTATTTATTACGGATTATCTTATCACCGTCAGCGGTGTTTCCGATACACTGATGCGGGATAAGATTTTTGACCGCGCACAGGCGCAGCACCTCAGTCTCTATCATGACGTGCTGAACGGTGTCATCAGGAACATCGTAGCCCTGGCAAACACAAAGAGCTATTCTCAGGAGGAGTGGGCGGCAATCCTTGGCCAGGAATACAGCAAGGGCTTTTGGGAAATTTTCCTGAAGAAATTTGAAAATCCCCAGTATCTGGAGACCGATTTGCAAACTCTGTTTGATGAGCCGTGGAATTTATCTGAAAACGACCGGGAGGTATATGATGAATTCCTTTCAGCCTCTGTAAAAGACGGGACGCTGAAAGATACGATCTACGGAGACCTGGCAAGCGGCTTCAGCTTTGGCAAACAGGCCTACCGGCGCGGCAGTGAGGTTGTAAAGGCTTTCTCCAATGCCTGTGCAACCGCTCAGGTATGCGCGTCTGTCAATGCGGACGTATTTCAGGTTCTTTATGACGCCGCTGAGGCTATGCGTGCAGAAGATTTTCAGAGCGCGTTTTCCTTCAAAAAGACTCTGGATCAGTTTTACGCCATTGCCACAGATGAACATGCTTTAAATCAGTATTTGTTCGACAGCTGGCTTTTCCCGCAGCTCGGGGCTGTCTGGACGCTTGGCTTTAAAAATGTATTTCAGACGTGGATCAACAACTCAATTGTCCGCACGTTAAATATTCCCGGCTTCGGTTCGGCAGAGCTGGCTGCATTCATCGCAGCCTATAACGGCACATATTCTATGCTGGACAAGCTGACGAAAATCAGCGGAAAAGGGCAGCTGTACCAGATTATGTATTATGCTGCGCCCGTCGAAGCCGGAATAGATCAGGCCATGTCTGGCTATCGTCAGACACTGAACACAGAAAAAACCGAACCCGTCGCCGTCTTCTACGATCTCGCATTCAGTTGTCTGCGCGACCTGAATATGTACTTATTCCATACGCTGTATGATTACGGCGCTCTGTTTGATGCAACAGCATGGTCCTCCCCCAGCAAGGTTGATTCCGCTGCAAAAAAGACCATGGAACTTGCGACAATTTATAAAGCATCCTGGAAAAAGGCGGCCTGCCATGGAAATATTGTCGCAAACCGGTATAAAATCACCTCGGTTATGTGTCCGGTCGACGTTTACCTGTACGATAGCGAGGGGACGCTTCTTGCATCTGTTGTCAACGAAGCAGAAAATTGCGCGGACGATTCCGTTATGCTGATGAACTGCAACGGGAAAAAGGCCTTCCTGTATCCGGCTGATAAGGATTACCGGATTGAGATTATCCCACGCGAGGATGGAATTATGGCATATTCCATTGCAGAGGTCAGCGAGAACCTTTTGGTCAGCCGAAACGTTGAATTTTATGAAATTCCCATTCAAAAGAACCACACGCTTTCCGGGCGCATCCCGCAGCAATTTGACGTTGAAAAGCAGGCCTACGCTTTGACAACCGATGATGAAACAATCCTTTGCGACTATGACAGCAACGAGCCTTCCGTTGCAGTCGAATCCGTGGCTCTTCCAGAATCTTACGTCAAGCTGACCCTTGGGGATACCCTATCCCTGCGCGTATCTGTACTGCCGGAGCATGCGACCTATCGCGGCATTGAATGGGCGACAGATGATATTTCTGTCATTCGTGTGGATACGCACGGCACACTTACCGCTGTCGGTACAGGTACCGCCGTCGTTACGGCAAAAGCCGGCGATAAAACCGCAGCATGCACGATCACCGTAACGCCGCCCCCATGCACACATTCCGAAATGACGTATACCGCAGCAAAAGCCCCCGACTGTGTGCATTCCGGAAACCGTGCGTATTGGACCTGCGATGCATGTCGCGAGGTCTTCAAGGAGGATCGGGTTACGCCAACCACAGCGGAAGCCGAACTTTTGCCCCCCAATCGCGCACATGACTGGGGCAGCTGGACCCAGCGGAGGGCGGCAAGCTGCACCGCAGACGGCGAGGAGCTCCGCAGCTGCCGCCGGAGCGGCTGCGGCCAGACCGAGACCCGGAGAATTCCGGCGTCCGGCCATAAGGCGGGAGAGGCCGTGAAGGAAAACGTCACGGAGGCTACGCTGCTGCAGGCCGGAAGCTATGACGAGGTCCGTTACTGCACCGTCTGCAAAAAAGAGCTTTCAAGACGCACGCATGTGATTCCGCGCCTGGAGGCAGAATTCCCCATTGCGCCGGTGCTGGAGGAAGCGCGCTTCCCGTTTACGGACGTTGCGCGCAGCGCCTGGTACTATGACGCGGTCCGGGACGCATGGACGCAGGGACTGATTGACGGCGTGACGGCCACGCGCTATATGCCGGAGCAGACGCTGAGCGTTGCGCAGGCCATCAAGCTGGCCGCCGCTCTGCATCAGCTCAGTTACCGGGGCAGGGTTTCTCTGGAAAACGGAGATACGAGCTGGTACAGCACGTATGTGGATTACGCCATCGAGAACGGCCTGATTGAGCGCGCCTACGGCGCTTACACAGACGCACAGATGAACAGCCCTGTCACGCGCGCGGAATTTGTCCACATCTTCCACGCGGCGGCGGGCGATCTGCAGGAAATCAATACGGTTGCGGAGGGTGCGATTCCGGATGTGAAGACCGGCAATGCATATGAGGCAGAGATTTATGATTTCTACCGCACGGGCATTCTGACCGGCTCTGATGCGAACGGAACGTTCCACCCGGCCGATTCCATCCGGCGCAGCGAGGTTGCGGCCATCCTCGTGCGGATGTACGACAGCAGCGCCAGAAAAAGCATCACGCTTGGCTAAACAAGGCGCCCGCCGAGAAACCGGCGGGCGCAATTTTTGAAGATTTCTGAAAAGCGAACGAGGACATGCCTTTTGCGGCACGTCCTCGCGAAATTATGTCACTTCAGCTCCTGCTCGAACAGCTTTGCGATGGCGGCCTCGGCGGCCGTCTGCTCCGCGCGCTTCTTGCTTGTGCCCTCGCCTTCGCCGACCGGCTCGCCGTTCAGCAGCACCCGCACGGCAAAATGCTTGTCGTGGTCCGGCCCGGACTCAGAAACCAGCTCGTAGTGCAGCTGCTGGTCCTTTTTGCGCTGCACCAGCTCCTGCAGGGCCGTCTTATAGTCAAAATTGCGGGCGCGGCCGATCTGCACGTCGCACAGAATCAGGCGGTCGATGATCCCTCTGGCGGCCTCGAAGCCGCCGTCCAGATAGCTCGCAGCCAGCACGGATTCCATGGCGTCCGAGACGATGGAGTCGCGCTTGCGGCCGCCGCCGTGCTCCTCGCCGTTGCCAAGCAGCAGATAATCTCCCAGCTGGATGACCGCCGCCGCCCGCGCAAGGCTCTTTTCGCATACAAGATCCGCGCGGATGCGCGTCAGCTCACCCTCCGGCCGCTCCGGGCAGCTGCGGTAAAGATACTCCGCCACAACAAAGCCCAGAATCGAGTCGCCCAGAAACTCCAGCCGCTCGTTATCCTTGAGCCCCAGCTCCCGGTTTTCGTTGGCGTATGAGCTATGCGTCAGCGCGTGGCGCAAGAGCGCCTTGTCCCGGAAGGAATAGCCAAGACCCCGTTCCAATTCACTCAGCATGTTCCTGCTTCCTTTCCAATGTCAGCTTTCCCGCAAGTTCCGAAAGCGCCTGCGGAAGCTCCGCCTGCGCCGCCTGAACGGCCTGCCGGATCGCATTCTTCATGGCAAGCGCGTCCGACGAGCCGTGTGCCTTTATGACCGGCTTGCAAAGCCCGAGCAGCGCCGTGCCGCCGGTCTGGCGGTAGTCCAGCGTGTCTTTGAACGTCTGCAGCCCGCCGCGGCAAAGAAGCGCGGCAAGCTTCGTCAGAAGATTCTTCCGGAACAGGTCCTTGACCATGGAGGCCATGAACATGGCCGTGCCCTCGACGCCCTTGAGAAGAATGTTGCCGGAGAAGCCGTCGCTCACAACCACGTCTGCGCCGCCCAGCGGCACATCCCGCGCCTCAATGTTGCCGGTGAAATTCAAAAGACCGTCCTGCGCCGCCTGCCGCAGCAGCGGATAAACCGCCTTTTGAAGCTCGCCGCCCTTGGAATCCTCCGCGCCGATGTTCAAAAGCGCGACGCGGGGCTTTGCCAGACCCATGATCTTCTCCGCGTAAAGGCTTCCCATCAGCGCGTACTGCAGCAGAAATTCCGGCGTACAGTCCGCCGTCGCGCCGCAGTCAATCAGAAGCGCGCCCCGGCCCGTTTTCGTCGGAATGACCGGTGCGAGCGCCGCGCGGCGCACGCCCTTGACGCGCTTGACAATCAGCGTCGCCGCCGATAAAAGCGCGCCCGTGGAGCCCGCGCTGACAAATGCGTCGCCCTGGCCGTCGCGGAGCATCTGAAGGCCCACGACCATGGACGAGTCCTTCCGCTTTCTGATGACCGTGGCCGGGTCGTCGTGCATATCCACCACGTCCTCGGCATTTGCAATTTCCACGCCCTTCGGAAGCGTCTGCACGCCCTCGTCCTTCAGCGCCTGCAGAATTGCCTCGCCCCGGCCGACCAGAACAATCTCGCCGCCAAGCTCCTGCGCAGCCGCAATCGCGCCGAGCGCAGCCGCCTTCGGCGCATTGTCGCCGCCCATCGCGTCAACCAGAATTCTCATTGTGCCGCTCCTTCCTGTGTCGTTTTCATCTGCTCCAGCACCCGCAGGGCCCGCTCGGCGATGGCAAGGTTCTTATTGGCCTTGCCCTTCACGCGGTAGCCCAGGGGCGCGATGATCCCGAAATTGATATTCATCGGCTGGAAATTTCCGATGGATGCATCTGAAATGTACTGCGCCAGCGCGCCGATGGCCGTCTCGCGCGGAAAATCCGGCAACGCCGTACCCCGGAGCTTTGCCGCCATGCACACCGCCGCAAGATAGCCGGAGGCCGTGGACTCCACATAGCCCTCAACGCCTGTCATCTGCCCGGCGAAGGCCACGAGCGGATTGCGGCGGTCGGAATAATAGCGGTCGAGAAGCCGGGGGCTGTCCAGGAAGGTGTTGCGGTGCATCACGCCGTAGCGGACAAACTCCGCATTCCGCAGCGCCGGAATCATGGAGAACACGAGCTTCTGCTCCGGGAATTTCAGATGCGTCTGGAAGCCGACCAGGTTATAGACCGAGCCCTGCGCGTTGTCCTTGCGCAGCTGCACCACCGCGTAGGGCTCGCGCCCGGTTCTGGGGTCCTTCAGGCCCACAGGCTTCATCGGTCCGTAGCGCAGCGTATCCTCGCCCCGGCGGGCCATGACCTCCACCGGCATGCAGCCCTCGAAGACCATGCTGTCCTCAAAGCCGTGCACATCGGCAGCCTCCGCGGCGGCAAGCGCGCGGACAAAGGCCTGATACTCCTCCTTCTCCATGGCGCAGTTGATGTAATCGGCCTCGCCGCGGTCATAGCGGGAGGCAAACCACGCCTGCTCCATATCGATTGATTCAAAGGTAATGAGCGGCGCGGCGGCGTCAAAGAAGCTCATATACTTCTCGCCGCCGAAATAGTCCTGGATGGCCCGGCTCAGCGCATCCGAGGTCAGAGGCCCCGTCGCCACAATGACAGGTCCGGCCGGCACCTGCGTGACCTCCTCCTCCACAACCGTGATGTTGGGATGCGAGCGGATTTTTTCCGTCACCATGCCGGAAAAGCCATACCGGTCGACCGCCAGCGCGCCGCCGGCCTCCACGCGGTTTTCCTCCGCGCAGGCCAGAATCAGGCTTCCGAGCCGCCGCAGCTCCTCCTTCAGAAGGCCCACCGCGTTTTCCAGCCTGTCCCCGCGCAGAGAATTGGAGCACACCAGCTCCGCAAAATCTGCGCTGTGGTGCGCAGGCGTCATTTTTTTCGGCTTCATTTCCGAAAGCCGGACCAGAATTCCGCGCTCGGCCAGCTGCCAGGCCGCTTCGCAGCCGGCAAGACCCGCGCCGATGATTTTCACTTGCTGATCCATTTACGCGTCCTTTTTCTTTGCGGCGGTCCGCTTTGCCGCCGGTTTTTCTTCTGTGGATGCCGCGCGCTTTTTCGCCGCGGGCTTCTTTGCAGCTGGCTTCTTTTCCGCAGCTTTTTTCGCCGCAGGCTTTTTTTCCGCCGTTTTTTTCTCCGCCGCGGCCTTTTCCTTTTTGGCCTCAGCCTTGGAGATTTCCGCGTCGTGCGCCGCCTCGGCGTTCGACTCTGCCGTCGCCGCGCCGCCGGAAGCCTTGCGGCGGTAGCCGCGCCGGTCCTCCGGAAGGAAGTTTTCACACGCGGGGTTCACGCAGAACGGTTTCATCGCGCCGCGGCCGGAGCGCTTGAACATGGTCTGACCGCAGACCGGGCAATCCTGATCCGTGGGCACGTCCCAGCTCATGAAGCCGCATTCCGCGCCGCGCTCACAGGCATAGTAGGCGTAGCCGCGCTTGCTTTTGCGCTTTAAAAGCCCGCTGCCGCACTTCGGACACCGCCCCGGCATCCGCTCGACAATCGGCTTTGTAAACTTGCACTCCGGGAAGCCGGGGCAGGCCAGGAATTTTCCGAAGCGGCCGGATTTTACAACCATCTTCCGCCCGCACAGCTCGCAGATTTCGTCCGTCTCCTCGTCGGGAACCTTGAGCCGCTGGCCCTCCAGCGCCTTCTCTGCGTCCTCCATCTCCTGATGGAAGCCCGTGTAGAACTCGGACAAAACCGTTTTCCAGTTGCGCTGGCCGGCCTCCACCTGATCCAGCTCCTGCTCCATGCCGGCGGTGAATTCCACGCTGATGATATTCGGGAAGCGGTCCATCATCAGGCCGTTTACCACCTCGCCGAGCGGCGTCGGCCAGAGGCGCTTGTCCTTTTTCAGGACATATTCGCGGTCCTGGATGGTGGAAATGATAGACGCATAGGTGGACGGGCGGCCGACGCCCTTCTCCTCCATTGCGCGCACAAGCGTCGCCTCGGTGTAGCGGGCGGGCGGCTGTGTGAAGTGCTGCTGTTTGTCAAACTGCTGCACCGTCAGCGGCTCGCCGGCCGCAAGCGCGGGCAGCGCCTCGTCGATGGTCTGCTGCTCGTCGTCGCGGCTCTCCTCATATACGGCGGTGAAGCCCGCAAAGCGCAGGCTCTGGTGGCTGGCGCGGAAGACATGCCGCCCGCAGGCGGCCTCAATGGCCGTAACGTCATAGACGGCGCTCTCCATCTGAGAGGAGATGAACCGGCTCCAGATGAGCTTGTAGAGCCGGAACTGGTCCCGCGTCAGGTCATGCTCCAGCTGCTCCGGCGTCAGCGCGCAGTTGGACGGCCGGATTGCCTCATGCGCGTCCTGTGCGCCGGACTTCGGCTTGTAGCGCCGGGGCGCGCCGGGATAATACTGCGCGCCGTAGCGGCTGCGGATGACATCCGCCGCCGCGGCAAGCGCCTCCTCCGAGATACGCAGGGAGTCCGTTCTCATATAGGTGATCAGACCGATTGAGCCCTCGCCGGAGACCTCGACGCCCTCATAGAGCTGCTGTGCGATCATCATGGTCTGGCGCGGGGTCATGTTGAGCTTGCGGGAGGCCTCCTGCTGGAGCGTCGAGGTGATGAACGGAGGCGCGGGATTGCGCTTTTTCTCCGAGTTTTTCACGCTGGAGACGGAAAACGCTCCATCCTTCAGCTCTTCGAGAACGGAGAGCACCGCCTGCTCATTTTCAAGCTCCCGCTTTTTGGGGTCGCCGTAATAATGCGCCAGGAAGCTTCCGGGCTTGCCGACGCGGCTCAGGCGTACGTCGAGCGACCAATACTCCTGCGGCGTGAAAGCCCGGATTTCATTTTCCCGGTCCACAACCAGCCGCGTCGCCACGGACTGCACGCGGCCTGCGGACAGGCCCTTGCGGATCTTGCGCCAGAGGAAGGGGCTGAGCTGATAGCCCACAATCCGGTCCAGCACACGCCGGGCCTGCTGTGCGTCGACCAGATTCTGGTCAATTGCGCGCGGCGCGGCGATGGCCTTGCGGACCACGTCGCGCGTGATTTCATTGAACGTCACGCGGTAGGTCTGATCGTCCGGAATATCCAGCAGATATTTCAGGTGCCAGGAGATTGCCTCTCCCTCGCGGTCCGGGTCGGTTGCAAGATAAACCCGCGCGCTTTCGGCGGCGGTTTTCTGCAGGTCCCGGATAATGTCCTCTTTTCCCTTGAGCGGCCGGTACTGCGGCTCAAAGCCGTGCTCAATATCCACGCTCATCGTGCTCTTGGACAGATCCCGCAGATGGCCCATACTGGCCTTTACGGTGTAGTCCGGCCCAAGATATTTTCCAATGGTCTTCGCCTTCGAGGGGGACTCGACGATGACCAGATTCTGCTTTTCGTTCGGCATGTTTGCCTCCATCTGTTATTTTCCCGCCGGCGCGTAGACCTTTCCGGGCAGCTGCACAGCCAGACCCCGGACCTCCAGCAGCGTCAGCGCCGCCAGGGCGCGCCCGGCCGGAAGCCCCGCCCGTTCGGCGGCAATATCAATCTGCACGGGGCCCTGCGCAATGGCGTGCGCAACGGCGCGCTCGTCCTCGCTCAGCTCCGAAAAATGCTCTTGCAGGTCAATATAAGCTCTTTGCGGCGCTTTGTCAATGGGATTTGTGTCGTTTCCCGGCGATTTTACCTCCGCCTGCGGCGCGGCGGGCTTCCGGGCGGTCTGCGCCACGCGCCGCTCCGCACGCTCTGCCGCCTGCGCCTGCTGCCGAAGCTCCGCCTGGCTCAGCTCCACCTGCGGCGCAGAGGCGCTTGCAGAAAGAAGCTCCGGGAACAGATGGGTATATTCCTGCAGAACGTCGTAGCCGTCGGTCACAAGAATCGCACCCTGCTTTAAAAGCGCAAGGTTTCCCGCGGCCGTCTCCGAGCCGAGATTTGCGGGAAGCGTAAACACATCGCGGCCCTGCTCCAGCGCATACTGCGCCGTAATCAGCGCCCCGCTTTTCTTCGGCGCCTCCACCACGACCACGCCCATGGAAAGCCCGCTCAGAAGGCGGTTGCGCCGGGGAAAATTTTCCCGCAGCGGCGGCGTTCCGGGTGGATACTCGCTCAGAACACAGCCGTTTTCCCGCAGATCGTCAAACAGCGCGCGGTTGGAGGCCGGATACGTCACGTCCACGCCGCAGCCGAATACCGCCGCAGCGCCGAAGCCGGACGACAGCGCGCCCTTGAGGCTCAGCGTATCCACGCCCGCCGCGCCGCCGGAGATCACCAGCATGCCAAGCTCGCTCAGCTGGCAGCCCAGCCGTTTGGCCTGCACCAGCCCGTAGACGGAGGCCCTTCTTGTGCCGACCATGGCGATCGCCGGCGTCTCGTCAAAGGCAGGAAGCCGCCCCTGGTAATAAAGCACCAGCGGCGGGTCCGGAATGCTTTTCAGGCGCGCGGGGTAGGCCGCGTCCTGAAGCGTCAGAATATGAATCTTTTTCTCCCGGCAGGTCCGCACAATCGCTCTTGCCGACTCCAGCGCCTTATCCGCGAGCGAGGCAAGCGCCGCCTGCGGCACAAGTGGGCCATAGTCCTGCTCCGGGGCGCAGTAAACGCCCTCCGGCGTCTGGAACTGCTCCAGAAGCCGCAGCGCATCCGACGTTTTTAAGCGTTTTCGCTCCGCGAGCCAAAGCCAGTATTCAAGCATAGCGTCTTTCTTCCTCCCGTGCGCGCGGACTTACGCGCGGCCTGCGCGGATCTGCCACATGACAATGGCGGCGGCCACCGCCGCATTCAGCGATTCGCAGCGCGGATTCATCGGAATCACGACCGTCCCGTCGCACGCGTCCAGAAGCGCCTGCCGGACGCCCTGGCCCTCGCTGCCGATGATCACCGCGCCGTCCGCAACCGGGCAGGCGCGAAGATCGGCCGCGCCCTCTTCCAGAGCCGCCGCCCACACGCGAAGGCCCGCCTCCCGGCAAAGCGCAAGCGCCTGCTCCGCGCGCAGGCAGACCGGCGGCGTACGGAACACCGCGCCCATAGACGCGCGGACCGTTTTCGGGCTGTAAGCCTCGGCGCAGCCGTCCAGCAGAACCACCGGGATTTCCAGCGCGTCCGCCGTGCGGAGCATTGTGCCGAGGTTTCCGGGGTCCTGAACGCCGTCCAGCAGCAGCGTTCCCGGCAGAAGCCTTGCCGGCCTCTGCGGCGGCAGCTTGCAGACGAAGGCCGCGCCCTGCGGGCTCTGCTGCTGGGATACCGACTGCATCACATCCCGCGGCACGCGGACGCAGCTGACGCCCTGCGGCAGCTGCGGGCACGCAAGCTCCTCCTGCAGCAGCACAAGCTGCACCTCCGCGCCCCAGCGCAGCGCCTCGTCCAGAAGCTTCGTGCCCTCCGCGGCATATGCGCCGCACGAAAGCCGGTAGCTTTTGGAGCTGAGAAGCTTTCTGACATGCTGGACCGTGGAGTTCCGGCGGCTGGTTACAAGCTCCTCCTTCATGGCTTCAGACGGGTCAGCCTGGTCAGGCGGCTGTTTTCGCCCAGAACCACCAGAATGCAGCCCTCCTTCAGGGGCGCAGAGGCGTCGGGCGAGACGTTGACGCCGCTGTTTTCCCGAAGGGCAATGATGTTGACGCCGTATTTTGCGCGGATCTCCAGCTCGCGCATGGACTTTCCCGCCCAGGCTGCGGGCAGCGGCAGCTCCGCGATGCCGCAGTCCCTGGAAAGCTCGATAAAGTCCAGAATGCTGGAGGAGGTCATCGACTGCGCCAGCTTTACGCCGAACTCCCGCTCGGGAATGATCACGCGGTCGGCGCCCAGCTTTTCCAGCGCACGCTTCTGCGTATCGTCCTGCGCCTTGCAGATGACCTGCGGAACGCCGATGGACTTGAGATTGAGCGTAATGACGACGCTCGCGGCCAGATTGGTTCCGATGGCGACGACGGCGCAGTCATAATTCCGTATGCCGAGCGCGCGGAGCGCGCCCTCGTCCCGTGCGTCGCAGACGGCGGCGCAGGTCACATAGGACTCCATATGCTGCACAAGCTCCTCGTCCTCGTCCACGGCGAGAACCTCGTTCCCCAGCTCATACAGCCGCCTTGCGACGGCGGTTCCGAACCGGCCGAGGCCGATCACGACAAATGTCTTTTTCATAGTATATTCCTCTTTCGTAATCCTACCCGATCAGAAGCCGGGCGTCGGCATAGCGGGCGCGGCTCCCCGCGCGGTTTGCGGCCAGGAAGGCCACACTGATGGTCATAATGCCCACACGGCCGAAGAACATATACAAAATCAGCAGGATCTGGGGAAAAACGCTCAGGCCCGGCGTAATTCCCGTCGTGATGCCGACCGTGCACAGCGCCGAAATGGTCTCGTAGAGGCACGCGTCCATCGGCAGCGCATCGCAGACGGAAATCGCACATGCGCCGCCGAGCGCCAGCGCAAAGACCAGCACGGCAATTGCCGCGGCATTCGCCGCGTCCCGGGCGCTGATGGTATGCCGCAGGACGCTCACATGCTCGCGCCCGCGGGCCGTGCCGAACACAAACGCCAGCAGCACGCCCACCGTGACGGTTTTTACGCCGCCCGCCGTCGAGCCGGACGAGCCGCCGATAAACATCAGAATATCACACAGTACCTTGCTGACGTCGTGCAGCGCGCTCTGGTCGATGGTCACAAAGCCCGCCGTACGGAGCGTGGCGGACTGAAAGAGGCTTGCAAGCAGCTTCCCGCCCACGGAAAGCCCGCCGAGCGTGGCCGGATTGTTCCACTCCAGAAGCGCAAACAGCGCCGCGCCGCCAAGCAGAAGCCCGAGCGTAAGCCTGACGGCGAGCCTTGCGTAAACGCTCAGCTTTCTTCTGCGGATCTCTCCCCAGACGGAAAAGCCCAGCCCGCCGATGACAATCAGGGCGACGACCGTCAGGTTCACCACCGGGTCCGATACATAGCGGCTGAGGCTGCCGCCCGCAGCGGTATCGCCCAGAACGTCAAAGCCCGCGTTGCAGAACGCGGACACCGAATGAAACACGCCGTACCACAGCGCCCGCCCGAAGCCGAACTCCGGCCAGAAGCGCAGCGTCAGGACAAGCGCCCCCGCCGATTCCACCGCAAGCGTACCCAGAAGCACGTTTCTTACCAGACTCACCACGCCGGAATACTCCGCCGCGCTGAGCGCCTGGGCCAGCAGCATTCTCTGCCGCAGGCCGATTTTCTGCCGGAGCGCGAAAAAGAACACGCAGGCGACGCTCATAAAGCCAAGGCCGCCGATCTGAATGAGCAGAAGCAGAACCGCCTGCCCGAAGCCGGACCAGTAGCTTCCGGTATCCACGCGGATCAGCCCCGTTACGCATGTCGCGCTTGCGGCGGTAAAAAGGCTGGTCAGAAACGGCGTGCGCGTATGCGCCCGGGACGCGCACGGCAGGCACAGAAGTCCCGCCCCCGCCAGAATCAGAAGCGCAAAGACCAGCGCGATGATCTGCGCGGGCCGGAGTCTTCGCCCAAGGGCCGCCGTCCGCGCGAAAAATTTATGAAGCAAGCTCTCTCCCCCTGCGGCAGCGCCGCATTTTCCGCATAAAATGACAAAAACCGGGCGATTCTGATTTTATCATATCGGCATCCGTCCGGCTTGTCAAGTCATGTCAGTCCGCCATTTTATAGATTCTCTGCATCAGCGTATAATAAGGTAGTAAAAAGGAAAAGCCCTCCTCCAGAAGCGTCACGAGCGCGCGGCCGGCGCTGACGTCGTCATAGGGCCGCGCAGCCGTCAGGCTGAGGTTCCTTTTGTTGTACCAATGCACAAGCTCGTCCTCCGTGTGTCCCTTCGGCCTGGCATATTCCGCACCCTCCAGGCGGAAGGCGCTCTGCCGGGAGAGTCTTCGCTGCAGCGCAAGAAGCTCCGTCGGATCGCGGTCGATGCTCTGGCGGAGCCTGCGCATCATCGCCGCGCCTGCGCCGTAGCAGCCCATGCCGTAGCTGTAGCCCTCCGCGCCGATCTCAAACCAGAAGCATGGGGCCTCGTCCCGGTTCTCCGTCTCATTCTGGAATGAAAACCAGATATGATCCTTCAGAGGCCCGCGGCCGAACAGCCGCCGCGCATCGCGGTAAATGCGCGAAATATGCAGGTTCAGCCCGAGCTGCGGGCTGCCGGCGGCGAACCAGTCGTAAAGCTCGTTTGCAAGCGCCCTTGTCGGCTCCGCGGCCAGGGAAGAAAACTCCTGCTTATGAAGCGCGAACCATTCGCGCGAATTGTTGAAGCGCAGCTCCCAGAAGAAGTCTGCAAGCTTATCCGAATAGCCTGTGAACATGCTCAGTTTCCCTTCTGCTTTGCAAGATAGCTCAGGTAGCCCTCCAGAATCAGGGAGGCGGCGACCGCGTCGACCGTGTTCTTCCGCTTTTTCCCGTGATAATTGCTTTCTGAGAGGATCTGGTGCGCCTCAATGGTGGTCCTGCGCTCGTCCCAGAGCACAACCGGCAGCCCGCACGCCGCCTCCAGCCGGGCCGCGAAGGCGCGGTAACGCTCTGCGCGCGGTCCCTCGCTTCCATCCATATTCTTAGGGTATCCCATCACGACGCGTTCCACCCCGTGCTTTCTGATCAGCTCCGCCAGCGTCTGGGCCGTCTTCTCCGGGTTCCGGGAGGCAATGACCTCCGTATGCCCCGTCAGCCAGCCCATCGCGTCGGAAATTGCGACGCCTGTGCGCGCGTCGCCGTAATCAATCGCCAGAACCTTCATCCGCAGTCCTCCTCCGGCATACCATATTTTCCGATAGTATAGCACGCGGCGTCCGAAATCGCAAATTCTTTAAAATTTTCTTCTGTTTTCCGCAAAAAACAGATTGACCGGGCCGCATTTCTGTGCTAGAATGTCTTTACCTGTGAAAAAGGGCTTCTTTTTTTGCGCCCTTTTCAGCCGCGGGACGCCAGGTAGTTTCGGCGTCGGGCTAAAATTTCAATAGCCGCGGTGATGCAGGGAGGCAAGATTTAAGGAGGTGCCGATAATGCGAGTAAAGATCACGCTCAGATGCAATGAGTGCAAGCAGAGAAACTACAACACCATGAAA
>CAKUHJ010000013.1 GCA_934655935.1 uncultured Oscillospiraceae bacterium
CACCTGCAACAAGATCTCCAAGTATATGAAGAAGGTCGGCTACGAGTGCCGCGTCATGGGAGTCCCCAAGACCATCGACAACGACCTGTTCGGCACGGATCACTGCCCCGGCTTTGCTTCCGCCGCCAAGTATATCGCCACGTCCGTCATGGAGGTCGCGCGCGACTCCCGCGTCTATAATACCGGCATGATCACCATCATCGAGTGCATGGGCCGCCACGCCGGCTGGCTGACCGCCGCCGCCGCGCTCGCCAATTACAAGGAGCCCTGCTGCGATTTCATCTACCTGCCCGAGGTCGACTTCGACATGGATAAGTTCATCGCCGACGTCAGCGCCTGCTACAAGAAGAACGGCAACTGCATCGTCGCCGTCTCCGAGGGCATCCACTATGCGGACGGCCGCTTCGTCTCCGAAGCCAAGACCGCCGCGACCGACGGCTTCGGCCACGCGCAGCTGGGCGGCCTGGCCGCGATGCTCGCAAACATCATGAAGGAAAAGACCGGCGCGAAGGTGCGCGGCATTGAGCTGAGCCTTCTGCAGCGCTGCGCGGCCCACTGCGCCTCCCAGACCGATATCGACGAGGCATATCTGTCCGGTCAGACCGCCGTGGAGGAAATGCTCAAGGGCACGACCGACAAGATGGTCGGCTTCGAGTGCGACCGCGCAAACGGCTACAGCTGCAAGGCAAAGCTCTTTGATCTGGCAGACGTGGCAAACTTTGAAAAGAAGTTCCCCGCCGAGTGGATTACCGCCGACGGCAACCACGTGACGGACGATTTCGTCCGGTACGCGCTGCCACTCATCCAGGGCGAGACGAAGCTTGAGAAGGAAGACGGCCTGCCCCGCTTCGCGCGGCTGAAAAAAGTCTTCGCCTCCAAATAAGCGGCAATAAAAAGGACTGCAGCGTTTTTTCTTCGCTGCAGTCCGTTTTTTATCGGTTTTTCTTGGCCAGCTCCGAAATTTTCGGAAAGCGCTCCATAATATAGGAATAGCTGTTTTTCCTGTGCGGAATCAGGCAGGCACTGCAGTCCTTGACGCCGTTATCAAGGTAGCGGAAGTTCCCGCCGCAGGCGCTTCCGAGCGCGTAAAGCGGGCAGTAGCAGAACAGGCAGTTGAAGCTCTCCGGATGCGCCGTTTCATGGCAGGGGAAAAATTCGCACTGCGCATGCTGAAAAAAGGAATACGCGCATTCCTCCGGCTTTTTGGAGAAAACGTCCTCCCGCTCAGTCAACGCGCTCATCTCCCAGGAAGAACAGAGCCACCGTGCCGGGGCCGGTGTGGCTGCCGATGACGGTGCCGATGTTGTTGATCAGCACGCGGCCGTTGAGCTTCGGGAATGTGCTTTCCACAAGCTCCGCCACAGCCCGCGCGTCCTCCTCGCAGGCGGACATGGAAATAAAGCATTTGCCGCTGTAGCCGGTTCCATCCTGCGCGTGCTCGGCCATGCGCTTTACAATTTCCTGAATGACGCGCTTCTTGCCGCGGTACTTATCGCGCGGGATGAGCCTTCCAAGATTGTCCATATTGAGCAGCGGGCAGATTGAGAGCATCGTGCCGAAGACCTGAGAGGTCTTGGAGATCCGGCCGCCGCGGTAATAGCTTGTAAGATCGGTCGAGAAGAACCAGTGGTGCAGATGCAGCTTGTTTTCCTCCAGCCAGGCCTGCAGCTCCGGAAGCGTCGCGCCGGCGTCGCGCCGGTCCGCCGCCAGGTCCATCAGAAGGCCGTAGCCGCTGGACGCACCCAGACTGTCCACCACAACAAGATTGCGCTCCGGATAGCGCTCAAGCAGCTCGTCGCGCGCAATTCGTGCAGAGTTGACGCTGCCGGAAAGGCCCGAGGAGAGGCTGACGTGGAGAATATCCAGGCCCTGCTTCAGGAAGGGCTCGAAGAAATCGATAAACTGGCCTGTGGACACCTGCGAGGTGGTCGGCGCCGCGCCGTCGGCAATACGCTGGTAGAATTCCGCAAACGGAATCGACTGGCCGAGATCGTCCGGGTACTCCACTCCGTCCATATTATAATGGAAGCAGACGTAGGGAATGTTCCGGCGCTCAAAATGCTCCTTGGAAAGGTCCGCTGTCGAGCAGCAGGTCAGGACATAGGGATTCATCTGGATGGCCTCCTTCTTTTTTCTCCAATTTTATCATAATTTCATGCAAAAGACAATTGAGCACTTCCTTATCTGTGTGTGCCGAAGAAGAACAGCGCCAGCGCGCC
The DNA here is from genome assembly GCA_934655935.1 of uncultured Oscillospiraceae bacterium. Classification (GTDB taxonomy): domain Bacteria; phylum Bacillota; class Clostridia; order Oscillospirales; family Oscillospiraceae; genus CAG-170. Next base: position 2,220 of record CAKUHJ010000013.1, read on the forward strand.
CGGGCCCACATGCGCGCCCGTAACCGGCTCGTAATCCACCAGAAGGATTTCCTTCGGCGCGCGCTTCGCGCGCAGAAGCCGGGCAAGCTGCTCCGCATCCTCGCGGCAGTCGGCGTGCGCGATGCCGATGGTCTGCTCCTCCGGCGCCTGCACAAGCTTTTCGTATTCATTCGCAATGGCCGCAATGGCCGCGCGGCGGCCGCGCAGCTTCTGGACGGTGACGATTTTCCCTTCCTCGTTTCCCTTCAGCAGCGGCTTGATGCCAAGCGCCGTACCGATGATGGCCGCGCCCGCGCTCAGCCGCCCCGTGCGCTTGAGGTGCATCAGATCATCGACGGTGAAAATCTGACACATCTTCTGCACGCGCTGCGCCAACGCCTGCATGTTTTCCCCGATTCCGGCGCCGGCCTGCCGCGCCTTCACGGCCTCCAACACAAAAATCCCCTCCGCAAGCGAGGCCGCAAGCGTATCCAGCAGGCAGATTTTCCGCTCCGGGTATGCCTCGCGCAGCTGCTTTGCCGCCATCTGCGCGGAGTCAAACGAGCCGCTGATGCCGGAGGACATGCTGATAAACAGCACGTCCTCTCCCCGCTCGAGAATCGGCGTGAACACCTCCACAAAGCGCTGCGGCGGCACCTGCGAGGTCGTTACCGTCAGCCCCTTGCGGATTGCGCCGTAATAGCCTGCCGCGTCAAACGCCTCCGTATCCACGCAGGTATGCTCCTCGCCGGAGTAAAAATAAGAAAACGGTACAACCGGAACCTGCAGCCTTTCCAGAAGCGGCTGCGGAAGATTGGCGGATGTGTCGGTCACGATGGTGTACATTTCGGTTGCCCCCAGTTTATCTTGTGTTGTAGACAAGATTATCACGTTTTCACCCGCAAGTCAATGCACACATTGCTTTTCGGGAAAAAATGTGATATAGTCTGACAAAATAAGCGTCAGTTGACAAGAAAGGAGGCGCCTGCCATGGCCTATGACCAGGATCTGATCGCCGGAAAGCTTCGCCGCTGGGAGACCTATCTTGGGCGCTACCGTCTGCCGTCCTGGCAGGACATCCCGGACTTCGGTCTTTATATGGAGCAGGTGGTAAGCCTGCTGCGGGAATATCTGGACTATCTGCCGCCGGAACTGAAGGACGAGCAGATCATCACGCCGACCGCCATCAACAACTACGTCCGCAACCGCGTGATGCCGGAGCCCGTGAAAAAGCGCTATTACCGCCCGCATATCGCGTATCTTCTGGTCATCTGCACGCTCAAGCAGAGCCTCAGCCTTTCCATGCTCTCGCGCGTGTTCCCCGCGGGCCTTTCCGGGGAGGAGCTTCCCGAACGCTACGAGCACTTCCGCCAGCGGCAGGCGCTCTGCGCGGATTTCTTTGTTTCGCAGGTGCGCCTGGCGGGGGCCTCGATCCTCGGCCATGAGGACGCAGGCGAGCTTGCCGCGCGCGACACGCCGGAGCTGATTGTCTCCATGGCGATTCTGTCCGGCTTCAGCAGGCTCCTTGCCGAAAAGCTGCTTCTTCTGGACGGAAAAACACTGGAAAACGGCGGCAGCATTGAGCTCCGCTGAGGAAGGAGGCAGATTATGGAGCGGATTGTAAAGGAAAACTATTATCTGGACATCGCCGAAACCGTGCTGGAGCGGTCCACCTGCCTGCGGCGGCAGTATGGGGCCATCATCGTCCGCAACGACGAGATCGTCGCCACCGGATATAACGGCGCGCCCCGCGGCCGCAGGAACTGCTGCGACCTCGGCTACTGCGTGCGCGAGCAGATGCGCATTCCGCGCGGAGAACGGTACGAGCTCTGCCGGAGCGTGCACGCCGAGGCCAACGCCATCATTTCCGCCTCCCGGAACGAGTGCATCGGCGGAGACCTGTATCTGGTCGGCCACGACGCGCGCACCGGAGAGATTCTTTCCGACGCGACCTCGTGCTCCATGTGCCGCCGCACCATCATCAACGCCGGCATCCGCCGCGTGGTCATCCGCAATACAAAGCAGACCTTTACCGTCGTTCCGGTTCAGAACTGGATCGACCAGGACGATACACTGGAATGAAGCTTGGAAACCTTGAAATCAGCGGCCACACCGTGCTTGCGCCCATGGCGGGCGTAACGGACTACGCCTTCCGTACGCTCTGCGCCGGGCTCGGCGCGGCGGTCACCGTGACGGAGATGGTCTCGTCCCGCGCGCTGGTATACCGCGATAAAAAAAGCATGTCCCTTCTGCGCAGAACCGGCTGCGGCGTCTGCGGCGCGCAGCTGTTCGGAAGCGAGCCTTCCGTTATGGCCGAGGCCGCGGCCTTTGCCGCAGAGCTGTCCGGCGCGGATTTTCTGGATATCAATATGGGCTGCCCGATGCCGAAAATCGTCTCAAACGGAGACGGCTGCGCGCTCATGAGGGACCCGGAGCTTGCCGCGCGGATTGTAGAGGCCACGGCAAAGGCGGTCTCCATCCCGGTTACCGTAAAGCTCCGCAAGGGCTGGGACAAGGGCTCTGTCAACGCGCCGGAGCTTGCCCGCGTGCTCGAGCAGGCCGGCGCGGCTGCGGTCGCCGTGCACGGAAGGACAAAGACCATGCTCTATTCCGGCGTGGCGGACTGGGATATCATCCGCGAGGTCCGGCAGGCCGTGCATATTCCCGTGGTCGCCAACGGCGATATCGTCTCGCCGGAGTCCGCCGTCCAGTGCCGGAGCCGGACCGGCGCCGCGCTTTTCATGATCGGCCGGGCCGCGTTCGGCGACCCCTGGATTTTTGCCCAGTGCGAGGCCGCGCTCAGCGGCCTTGAAATTCCGCAGCGCCCGCCGCTCTGTGCGCGCGTGGATGCGGCGCTGCGCCAGTTTGAGCTGGCCGCGCAGGACAAGGGCGAGCACATCGCCTGCCTGGAGGCGCGCAAGCATTTTGCCTGGTATCTGCGCGGCGTGCCCTACAGCGGCTATTATAAAGAGAAAATTTCCGCCATCGGCTCCATGGACGATATCTACGCCATCGCCGCCGGAATCAAACGGGATTTGAGGTGAACGGGATGCAGGAAGAGGCGATCATCCGCCGCGCGCAGCGGCAGGACGCGGATGCGTTCGAGCAGCTTTTGCTGGCACATCAGAAAAGCGTATACAATCTCTGCTTCCGGATGCTCGGAAACGAGCAGGACGCGCTGGATTTATCGCAGGAAACCTTCCTGCGGGTCTGGAAAAGCATTGGCCAGTATCAGTTTGACGCGGCGTTTTCCACCTGGCTCTACCGCATTACGACAAACCTCTGCATCGACTTTCTGCGCAGAAAAAAGCGCCGCCAGGAGCAGCCGCTCGTTCTCACGGACGACGAGGGCGAGCAGCAGGAGCTCTCCGTGCCGGACCCTCAGCCGCTTCCGGAGGAGCAGCTTCTGCAGAAGGACCGCCGGCAGGCCGTGGCGCAGGCCATGCAGACGCTTCCGCCGGACTACCGTGCCATTCTCGAGCTGCGCGTGGTGCGCCAGCTGAGCTATGAGCAGATCGGCGACATTCTCTCCCTGCCCGCCGGTACGGTCAAGTCCCGGCTGAGCCGGGCGCGGATGGCTTTAAAAAATCTTTTAAAAGCCGGGAACTTCTTTGATTCCGATTCGTCCAATCAAGCGAAGCAATCGGATCTGGAGGTGCGTAAGCCATGAACCATGCGCAGGCGCAGGCCTTGATTTTTCAAAAGCTGGATACGCCGCTTTCGCCGGAGCAGGAAGCCGCGCTGCAGGCGCATCTTGCCGGCTGTGCGGACTGCCGGGCGCTTTCCCAGGAGCTTTCGCAGCTGGATACAGCGCTTTTAGGCACGGAGCTGACGCCGCCCGCGGCGCTGCACGACACCGTCATGCAGCGTGTCCGCGCCCAGAAAAAGCCCGCGCAGGAGAAAAAGAAGCGGCTCCCCCTCTGGCTGGCCGCCGCAGCTGTATTGGTCCTGCTTCTGGGTCTCGGCGGATTCCTGAGCCCCGGCTACTCCGCAGACGGGCAGGCTGCGGTCTCCATCGGCTCGGCTGCGGATTCCGCACTGACAAGACTTTTCCGCGCGGACGACCGGAAATTTGCCCGGAGCTTTGCCGCCGCGCACAACGCGCAGGCGCTTGCCGTCTGGACGGACGAGCTTCCGCAGGCGCTGCGTGCGCTGAGCCCCGTGCAGGAGGAAGGCGGCGCCGTCGTCTACGAAGCGGACCGCGCGCTTCTGGATACGCTCGCCGCGCAGGCTGCGCTTTCCTCCGAGCTTTTCGGCGCTCCGGACGCGGAAGCGGCCTATATCCTTATATTTACGCCATAAATAAGTTCTCCCTCCGGCGCAGGCGCGCCGGAGGGAGCGTTTCTTATTTGCCGGTACGGCTGCAGCCGGTGCAGCTGTCTGCAGGCGGGATGCAGCTGTCCGCACGCGAGGGGAAAAACGCGTCCATCGGAAAATCGATCTGGCTGAAGACCTGGCACGGGCTCTCCGTGCCGCTGCCGGAGACGGAGGGGCAGGTCTTCGTGGGGATGCAGTAGTCGAAGGTCGGGATGAGCAGCTGGGTATCCCGCTCCAGACGCGTGATGGAAAACTGCCCGATGGTCACAAGCAGCTGCTTGCACTCGCCCGAGAGCACAAGCTCCTCTTCAAAGCAGCCCAGAAGCGCTTCGGGGATCACCGGCGCGCTCGCCGCACAGCAATTGCAGCCGCAGGCCTCCTGCACGCGGGAGCCCAGGATCATGGGATCGACCGTTTCCACAACGCCCTGCGGAAGGCTCCCCGCCGTCAGGGTCTTTTTGCAAAGGCACGCCGTGTCCGTCCGGCTTGTGAAAACGCGGGCGCTGCTCTCGCCGCCGAAGAGCACCATGCGCTTGGAGAAGACCGCAAGGCCCGTCACCGTGTTGGCCCGGCCTGCGGAGACGACGGCGTCGGCGACGACCCGGTAGTAATACGTGACGTCCACGGTATAATAGCCCGAGGAATACGGCACGGCCTCGACCTGCACGCCGACGTGCAGCAGCTCCACATAGCGGGCCTTCGCGCTGGTCGCGCAGTCCAGAAGCTGCTGGGAGCTTACGGTTAAGTACACGTGCAGATCCTCGATGCAGTCCTTGGCCATGCAGCTGTCCGTGATTTTTCCGGTATGCACGCAAACGGCCTCCCGGATGCCGCGCAGATCGCACGCCGGTTTTGCCTGGGAAATATCAGCCATTGGGATTACCTCCTGATGATGGGATGGGGATTGCCTGCGCCAGAAGACGCTTTCATCATCAGTTTATGCACGTGGGCGAAAAAGTGAAACACAAGCGGTCGAATCAATTGTATCCCGGAATGGACAAACGCGGCCGCTTATGTTAAAATACCGGCAGAACCTGAAAATGGGGTATGATTCCAAATGAAGCTGGATATTCTTGGATTACAGTTTGATAATATCACCATGGACGAGGCGCTGGCCCGCGCGCAGCAGATGCTGGCCGGAAGCGGCGTGAACTGCGTGGTGACGCCGAACGCGGAGATTGCCTATGAGGCGCTGCACGACCCGGCACTGCGCGGGATTCTGAACGAAGCGGAGCTGATGCTGCCGGACGGCGCCGGCGTGGTGCTGGCCTCGAAGCTTCTGGGTACGCCGCTGAAGGAAAAGGTCGCGGGCGTGGAGTTTGCGGAGGGTCTTCTGGGCCTTCTTGAAAAGACGCGGCAGAAGCTTTTCCTGCTGGGCGCAAAGCCCGGCGTGGCGGAGCTTGCCGCGCAGAACATGCTTGTGCGCCATCCGGAGCTCGTCATCTGCGGCACGGCGGACGGCTATTTCCAAGAGGACGCGCCGGTGATCGACGCTGTCAACGCCGCGGGCGCGGACGTGCTGTTCGTCTGCCTCGGCGCGCCGAAGCAGGAGCAGTTCATGCACGCGCACAGGCAGGCGCTGCATGTAAAGCTGATGGCCGGTCTCGGCGGCACGCTTGACAGCTTTGCCGGCACCGTCCGGCGCGCGCCGCGCTGGATGATCCGCTGCAATCTGGAGTGGCTCTACCGGCTTATCAAAGAGCCGAAGCGCTTCGGGCGAATGCTCCGGCTGCCGAAGTATATTCTCGCAGCGAAAAAAGAAGGGCGGAGGCGGAAGCATGGGTAAGCTGATTGTGCTCGAGGGCACGGACGGGAGCGGAAAGTCCACGCAGCTGGCGCTGCTGACAAAGCGGCTGGAGGGCGACGGCGTCGACTTCCGCAAGCTTCAGTTCCCGCAGTATCAGGAGCCCTCCTCCGCGCTCATCCGGATGTATCTGGGCGGCGAATTCGGCACGGACCCGGACGCGGTGAACGCCTACGCCGCTTCGACCTTCTACGCCGTGGACCGCTACGCGTCCTTTCAGCGCGTCTGGAAGGACGATTACCGCCGCGGCCGCCTGATCGTCAGCGACCGCTATACCACCTCGAACGCCGTTCACCAGGGCGGAAAGCTTCCGCCGGAGCAGCGCGGGGCCTTCTATCGCTGGCTCTATGACCTGGAATATGAAAAGCTGGGGCTGCCGGAGCCGTCGCTCGTGCTGTGGCTGGACATGCCGGTTGCGCTGAGCGAGCAGCTCATGCGCGCGCGCGAAAGCAGAACCGGAACGAAGGCCGATATCCATGAGCGCGACGAGGACTATCTTCTGCGCTGCCGCGCCGTGGCGCGGGAGGCCGCGGAGCACGGCGGCTGGACGCGCATCGACTGCAGCCGCGGCGGAGCGCTTCGCCGCGTCGAAGACATACACGAAGAAATTTACCGCTATGTAAAAGCATGTCTGGAGGATTGACGATGGTTACAATCATTCTTGCCGAGGGCTTTGAGCCGATGGAGGCCATTGTGCCCTGCGATATTCTGCGCCGCGGCGGCGTGGAGGTGCAGCTGGCCGGTCTTGGCGGCACACGCATCCGCGCCGCGCACGCAATCACCGTAGAGGCCGACTGCACCGTGGAGGAGCTTCGCCCGGAGGCGTCGGAGCTGATCATGCTGCCGGGCGGCATGGGCGGCGTGAACGCAATGCTGGAAAGCCCTGCCGTTCTGCGCCTGGTCCGCGAGGCGGCGGAGCGGGACGTCCTTCTCGCCGCCATCTGCGCCGGGCCCCTGGTCCTGTCCCGCTGCGGCCTTCTTGCCGGCAAGCGCATCACCTGCTATCCCGGCTGCCAGGCACAGATGCCGGAGTGCGTCTACACCGGCGGCCAGACACAGCGGGACGGCAGGATTCTGACCGGCGAGGCGCCGGGCGCAGCCACGGAATTCGGCCTGGCGCTGCTTGAAGCGCTGCGCGGAGCCGAGGCAGAGCAGGCTGTTCGCGCGCAGCTGGTTTATAGCAGAAACGGAGGCGCCCATGTCCGATGAAGAAAAGCGCTCCGCGCTGGAGCCGGAGCAGCCGGAAAACGAGGACGCTCTGCAGCCGGACGAGCAGGAGCTGGCAGAGCTGGAAGGGCTCTCGCTGGACGAGCTCCTGAATTCCGTAAAAAACGATCTTGGCTCAGAGGGGGACGGAGCGTCCGGCTCGGGCGAAAAGGCCTCCATGCAGCCGCTCTTCTCCCCCAGCCGGGAATATGAGGACGCCGCCGAGCCGCAGCCGGAGGAGCCCGCCGCGCAGAGCGCGGCGCGCGAACGGCTGCCCGCAGGCGTCCGGACGCTGGTTTACGTCTGCTGCGTGCTGGCCGCGTCCGTGCTTCTGGCGATCTTTGCCTGGCGCTGCGCAGACGACGTGCTCGCCCTGACGAAGGCCGACCAGGATATCACCGTCACCGTGCCCGAAAACGCCACCATCGCCGACGTCAGCCGCGAGCTGAAGGCAAAGGGCCTCATCCGCTACGAGTGGCTGTTCAAATTCTATTGCTGGTACTCCCACGCCGAGCAGAAAATCGAGCCCGGCACGTATGAGCTGAACAATCTCTACGATTACCACGCGCTCATCAGCGGCATGGCCGCAGCCTCCGCCGACCGCTCCACCGTCACCCTCACCGTGCCGGAGGGCTACGAATGCGAGGATATTTTCAAGCTTCTGGCCGAAAACGGCGTGTGCAGCGTGCAGGAGCTGGAAGCCTCCGCCGCGCACGACGCGTTTGACTACGAATTCCTGCAGGAGCTTCCCTACGGGGCCGCGAACCGGCTGGAGGGCTACCTCTTCCCGGATACCTATGAATTCTATGTGGACGACGACGCGCAGAACGTCATTGACAAATTCCTGCGGAACTTCAAGTCCAAGCTGAAGCCCGAGATGTACGACGCGCTGGACGCCCTGAACGAGCGCCTTGCCGCGCAGCTGGCGGCAAACGACTTTACCGAGCAGGAGATTGCAAACAAGCGGCTTACGATGCACGATATCATCACCGTGGCCTCGCTGGTGGAGAAGGAGACGGCCCGCACGTCGGAAAGCGCAAACATCGCCTCCGTCATCTATAACCGGCTCTGCAGCAAGCTCTATCCCTGTCTGGAGCTCGACGCGACCATTCAGTACGCGCTCGACGAGCGCAAGGAGGTCCTGACGAACGCAGATAAATCAATTGTCAGCGAGTACAACACCTACCGCAACGCAGGTCTTCCCGCCGGTCCCATCGCAAATCCGGGCGCCGCCTCCATCCGCGCGGCGCTGTACCCCGCGGAAACCGGCTATTATTTCTACGCGCTCGGCACAGACGGCGTGCACCACTTCTCAGAAAACTATTACGATCATCAGGCCTTCCTTGCAAGCCTGCAGGGCGAGGCCCTGCCCGAAGAAGACGCACAGGAGGCGGAAAGCGACAGCCATGCAGACACCGAAAATCAGACGCCCGAAGCCTGAGCTTCTTTGCCCCGCCGGAGACGCGGAAAAGCTGCGCATGGCCATCTGCTACGGCGCCGACGCCGTGTATCTGGGCGGCAGCAGCTTCGGCATGCGCTCCTTTGCGGGCAATTTCACCCCCGAGGCCCTGCCGCAGGCCGTCCGGCTTGCGCACGAGGCCGGCGTCCGGGTCCACGTGACCGTCAACACCATGCCGAGAAACAGCGAAGCCGCGGCGCTGCCCGCCTATCTGGAGCTTCTGGACAGCGCCGGCGTCGACGCGCTGATTCTTGCCGATCTTGGCGCGTTCACGCTGGCCGGGCGCTATGCGCCGCACTGCCAGCGGCATATCTCCACGCAGCAGTCCATTGCAAACTACGCCTGCGCACAGAGCTGGTTTGATCTTGGCGCGGCGCGCGTGGTGCTTGCGCGCGAGCTGAGCCTGCCGGAAATCGAAGAGATCCGCGCGCGGGTCTCGCCTGAGCTGGAGCTGGAGACCTTCTGCCACGGCGCAATGTGCGTGAGCTATTCCGGGCGCTGCCTGCTTTCAAACTACATGACCGGGCGCGACTCCAACCGGGGCGAATGCGCCCAGCCCTGCCGGTATCAGTATGCGCTGATGGAGGAAAAGCGTCCGGGCGAATATTTCCCCGTCTTCGAGGACGAAAAGGGCACGTACATCATGAACTCGCGCGACATGTGCATGATCGACCATCTGCAGGATCTGATCGACGCCGGCGTGGACTGCCTCAAGATTGAGGGCCGGGCAAAATCCGCCTACTACGCGGCCATTGTCACAGGCGCCTACCGCCACGTGCTGGACGACGTCTTCTCCGGCCGCGCGCCGGACCCCGTCTGGCGCGATGAGGTGGAGCACGTGTCTCACCGGCACTACTCCACAGGCTTTTATTACGGTCAGCCGGGACAGTACACCGAAAGCTCCCGCTATCTCCGGCAATGGCAGATCTGCGCGGTTGTGGAAAGCTGCGACGCGGAGGGAAACGCCGTTCTCAGCCTGCGGAACAAATTTGCTATGGGCGATGAAACGGAGCTGGTCGGCCCGGATTTCCGCCCCCGCCCGTGGACGGTTCCGCTCATGGAGGATCTGGACGGACTCCCCCTTCCCGAGCCCCGCACCCCGCAGCAGCGCTTCCGCGCAAAGCTCCCGGCGCAGGTGCCGCCGATGTCGTTCGTCCGGCGCGCCGTCGACCTTTCCGGGAAATAAACCGGTTGACATTCGCCGCTTTTGTGGTAGAATACATAGGAAATATGCAGCTGCGATGAAAAACCGAGAAAGGCAGGCCTGCCAGAAGAGAGAAGGGGACGGTGGAAGCCCTTCGGCAAAGCGCCTTTCGGCCAGTTTGGAGCATCCGCGCGACGAGCGCGGCGGGTTCGCCCGATATCGCGTAACCAAGATATGCCGCAAGGCATAATCAGGGTGGTACCGCGATTCACCTCGCCCCTGTTTCAGGGGGCGGGGTTTTATATTCCGTGCCGCCCGAAAAACCGGTATTATATTTCATCAGAAGGAGTTTTTATTATGGCACACAAGGCATACGGCCTGAACGAGCTGCGTGAGATGTTCCTGAGGTTCTTTGAAACCAAGGGCCATCTGCGCCTGCCCAGCTTCTCGCTGGTCCCCCAGAACGACAAATCCATTCTTCTTATCAACGCCGGCATGACGCCGATGAAGCCCTGGTTCAAGGGTGAGGAGGAGCCCCCGCGCCATCGCGTGTGCACCTGCCAGAAGTGCATCCGCACGGGCGATATCGACAATGTCGGCAAAACCGACCGCCATGGCACCTATTTTGAGATGCTCGGCAACTTCTCCTTCGGCGATTACTTCAAGCACGAGGCACTGCCCTGGGCCTGGGAATTCCTGACGAGCCCGGAGTGGGTCGGCCTTGAGCCGGAGCGTCTGTATCCGTCGATCTATCTTGACGACGACGAGGCCTTCGACGTCTGGAACAAGGAAATCGGCATTCCCGCCGAGCGCATCTTCCGCTTCGGCAAGGAGGACAACTTCTGGGAGCATGGCGCAGGTCCCTGCGGCCCGTGCTCGGAAATCTACTATGACCGTGGCCCGGAATACGGCTGCGGCAAGCCCACGTGCACCGTCGGCTGCGACTGCGACCGCTATATCGAGGTCTGGAACGTGGTCTTCTCGCAGTTCAACAACGACGGCCAGGGGCACTATACCGAGCTCAAGCAGAAAAACATCGACACCGGCATGGGCCTGGAGCGTCTTGCATGCGTGTGCCAGAACGTCGGCTCGCTCTTTGACGTCGACACAGTCATGAACATCACGCGCAAGGTCTCCGAGCTCACCGGCGTTCATTACAAGCAGAACCCGAAAACGGACGTCTCCCTGCGCGTCATCACGGACCATATCCGCTCGTCGACCTTCATGATCTGCGACGGTATCCTTCCTTCCAACGAGGGCCGTGGCTATGTGCTCCGCCGCCTTCTGCGCCGCGCCGCGCGCCACGGCAGGCTCCTTGGCGTCAAGGGCCTCTTCCTCTACGAGATCATCGACACTGTCGTGCATGAAAACGAATGCCAGTACCCTGAGCTCCGGGAAAAGCAGGCCTATATCACCCGCGTCATCAAAAATGAAGAGGAGAGCTTCGCAAAGACCATCGACGGCGGCATGAAGATCTTCTCCGACATGCTTGCCGGCCATAAGGCCAAGGGCGAGACCGTCTTCTCCGGCAGCTACGCCTTCAAGCTCTATGATACCTACGGCTTCCCGATCGACCTGACGAACGAGATGGTCGCCGAGCAGGGCATGCAGGTGGATGACGAGGCCTTCCGCAAGCTCATGCAGGAGCAGAAGGTCCGCGCGCGCGAGGCGCGCAAGGCCCTTGGCGACCTCGGCTGGGCCGGCGTCGACCTTGGAAAGGAAATCCCCGCCACGGTCTTTACCGGCTACGCCGGCCTCAGCGGCGAAGGAAGGCTTCTTGCCATCGTGGCAGAGGACGAGCTGCGCGAGGCCATCACCGCCGGGCAGGAGGCCATCCTCGTGCTCGACCAGACGCCCTTCTACGCCGAGATGGGCGGCCAGGTCGCCGACCACGGCGTGATCGCCGCGGGCCAGGCCCGCTTCGCGGTCACGGACGTTCAGAAAAACAAGGGCGGCAAATTCCTGCATTACGGTAGGCTTCTTGCCGGAAGCCTCTCCGTGGGCGACCGTGTGGAGGCCTCCGTCGACGCTGCGCGCCGCAAGGCCGTCATGCGCGCGCACTCTGCCACGCACCTTCTGGATTATGCGCTGCGCCAGGTTCTGGGCGAGCATGCCCACCAGGCCGGCTCTCTCGTGGAGCCTGACCGGCTGCGCTACGACTTTACGCACTTCTCCGCCGTCACTACAGAGGAGCTCATGGAGATTTCCCGCATTGTCAGCGAGCTTACGCTGGACGGCATGGACGTTGTGACGCAGGAGATGCCGATTGAAGAGGCCCGCAAGCTCGGCGCAATCGCGCTGTTCGGCGAAAAATACGGCGATGTGGTCCGCGTGGTCAATATGGGCGGCAAGTCCATTGAGCTCTGCGGCGGCACGCATGTGGACAACACGGCAAAAATCGGCCCCTTCCGCATTACAAGCGAGTCCTCCGTCGCCTCCGGCGTGCGCCGCATCGAGGCTGTCACCGGCCAGGTGTTCCTGGACCAGGCGGAGGAGATGAACCGGCGGCTTCTGAAGGTCTCCGAGGTGCTCAAGACCACGCCGGGCGAGCTCTTTGCCAAGGCGCAGAGCAGCATGGCGGAAATCCGCGACCTGCACCAGACCATCGAGCGCATGAAGGACAGGCTCTTTGCCGGCGACGTCAACGAGCTGCTGTTCTCGGCCAAGAAGGTCGGCGAGCTCCGCGTGGTCACGGCAAGCCGGGAAAATACGGAAGCAAACGATCTTCGCCGCCTCGGCGACTTCCTGCGCGACAAGGACCCGTCGACCGTCGCCGTGCTCGGCACCGTGAACGGAGAAAAGGTCACGCTGCTGGCCGTCTGCGGCAAAAACGCCGTCGCTGCCGGAATCAAGGCCGGCGATATCATCCGCACCATCGCGCCCATTGTCGGCGGCAAGGGCGGCGGCAAGCCCGACTCCGCCATGGGCGGCGGCACGGACGTCCTGAAGCTGGACGACGCGCTGGCCATGGTAGACGATTTTGTCGCCGAACATCTGAAATAAGGAGGAAACGATCATGTCCGATTGCCTGTTCTGCCGCATCATCGCGGGCGAAATCCCGTCCAAAAAGGTCTACGAGGACGCGCTTTGCTATGCGTTCTATGACATCAGTCCCCTCGCGCCGACGCATTTTCTCGTCGTGCCGAAGCTGCATCTGTCCTCCGCGGCGGAAATCTGCGAGGAAAACGAGGCCGTCGTCGGCCATATCTATACCGTCATTGCAAAGCTTGCAAAGGAGCTTGGCTTTGCCGGCGGCTACCGCGTCGTTACCAACGTCGGCGCGCTCGCGGGGCAGACCGTGCAGCATCTGCACTTCCACGTTCTGTCCGGCAAGCAGCTCGGCGCGTTCAATTAAACGCAGATTCCCGCGCCCCGGATTGCCGCGGACCTTGTCATACCCGGCCCCGGCAACGACCGGCAGGCACATCAGATTGACGAGCATGACCCGCTCCGGGACGTGACGATATGGCCAGGCTCTATCCTGACGATCTCCGCGCATGCGCGCAGCGCCCGCGGGCAGAATATTCTGCCCGCGGGCAAAAGAAATGCTTGACATTTCCACTCCCATTGTGTATGATAATGGGGCTGTTTGAGCCGTGGCTCAGCATGCGGCGTTCGCCATGACCGGCCGGGCGTCAAAATTGATTTGGAGTGGTATCGAAGCGGTCATAACGAGCACGACTGGAAATCGTGTGGCCGTGTTGAGCGGCCCGAGGGTTCGAATCCCTCCCACTCCGCCATGCCGCTGCGAACTGCATCAGGTTCGCAGCGGTCTTTTTATACCATGCCGCAGAAGACCCTCCCGTTTACCGGAGGCCGTCTCCTTCCGGCTTCTGAAAAGCGAGGGACCAACAGCCTTGAAGCACACCGCACAGCGCATACAGGCGCACAACGAGATCGTCTACGCAGCCCGGAGCGCCGCCTACAACGCGGCCCTTCCATTTCTCAACGGAACCCTGATTCAGCTCTTCCTGGCCTTCCAGGGCGTCTCTGCGGCCAGGATCGGCACGTTCAACATGATTCTTTATATTGTGAACATCGCCGCGACGGTGCTTCTGTCCTCCATCGCCGAGCGAAAGGGCAACGCAGTTCTGCAGTCCGGAAGAATCATGCTCGCGCAGATGCTCGCCTACCTTCTTTATCCGCTGGCTGCGCTTCTGACCTCCGGGACGGCGCTTTATCTGATTTTGCTCGGCGCCGCCGCCATCCAGATGCTGCTCTACGCCTCCAAGGCGATTTTTGAGTACAAGCTGATCTATCAGATTACCCCGATTCAGAACTACGGCCGCCTGACCTCGATCGCCGGCGCGGTCATCGGGGTGGTCGGCGCGGGCGTCGGCTGGCTTTATGCGCGGCTGGTCAATTCCATTCCGGACGGCGGCGGCTACCTTGCTGGAATGCTTCTGTGCCTGCTGATGCTTGCCGCCAGCACCTTCTTCAATCACAGGCTTCGTATCGTCGACCACAGCTTCGATCAGGCCCCGCCTGCGGCAGAAAAGAAAAAGGCCTCGACGCTGGCCCTCATCCGCATGCCGGTTTTCCGCAAATTCCTGGTTCCGAACGCCATCCGCGGCGTCACGCAGGGCGTCATGGACTCCATCGCCCTCATCGCCCTTGCCATGGGCATCCGGGAAAGCGATGCGGCAAGCCTGCCGGTCATCTGCTCGTGCGCCTACATCGGCGCGTGTGCGCTGTTCGCGTTTGTGGAGCACCGCATGTCCGTCGTCACCATCGGTCTGATCGGCGGCGCGATGACGCTGGCCATGATCTTCCTGCCCCACGGGAACAGCACCGTCTTCATGCTCCTGTTCCTGATCGCGTATTTTGGCCGCATCCTGATTGACTACGTCATGCCGGTCATGGTCTGCCATATGATTGACCCGCAGATCGCCGGGGAGTACAACGCGCTGCGCTGGGTGCTGCTGAACATCTGCGCGGCGGGAACGTCCTACGTCGTCGGCCACGTGGTCGAGCATGTCTCGCCCCTGGTGCTGCTGATTCCGGCGGCGCTGGCCTACGGCGTCAGCATGGTCTGGTTCGCCGTCCTGTATAAGTCCTTCAAACGGTATTAAGTATTACAACGGGCCGGGCTGCAGCTCAAGCTGCAGCCCGGCCCGATTTTATTCTTCCTTCCGCCAGACAAGCTTATTGACAATGCCGGTATAGCTCTGGATGATTCTCACGACCTTGCCGGATACATTTTCGTCGGTATAATCCGGCACAGGCACGCCGCAATCGCCGTTTTCCCGCATCCCGACCGCCAGCTCCACCGCCGCGAGCAGGTGCGCCCCGTCAATGCCTGCCAGGACGAAGCAGCCCTTGTCCATCGCCTCGGGGCGCTCGGTGCTGGTGCGGATGCACACGGCGGGAATCGGCTGGCCGACGGAGGCATAGAAGCTGCTCTCCTCGGGCAGCGTGCCGGAATCGCTGACCACGCAGAACGCGTGCAGCTGCAGGCAGTTGTAGTCGTAGAAGCCGAGCGGCTCATGGCGGATGACGCGGCTGTCCAGCTGGAAGCCGCTCTGCTCCAGGCGTTTGCGGCTGCGCGGATGGCAGGAATAGAGAATCGGCATGTCATATTTCTCTGCCAGCGCGTTGACTGCGGAAAACAGGGAGCGGAAATTCTTTTCTGTGTCGATGTTCTCCTCCCGGTGCGCGGAAAGGAGGATGTAGCGCCCCTTCTCCAGGCCAAGCCGGGCATGCACATCGGACGATCTGATTTTCTCCAGATTTTCGTGCAGAACCTCCGCCATCGGGGAGCCCGTTACAAACGTGCGCTCCTTCGGCAGGCCGCACTCGGCCAGATACCGCCGCGCATGCTCGGAGTAGGCCATATTGACGTCGGAAATGATGTCCACGATGCGCCGGTTCGTCTCCTCCGGCAGGCATTCGTCCTTGCAGCGGTTCCCGGCCTCCATGTGAAAGATCGGAATATGCAGGCGCTTGGCCGCAATCACGCCCAGGCAGCTGTTCGTGTCGCCCAGCACCAGCACCGCCTCGGGCCGGACCGCCTCCATCAGCCGGTAGGACTCGGCAATGATATTGCCCATCGTCTGGCCGAGGTCCGCGCCGACGGCGTCCATGTAGACCTCCGGCTCCTCCAGCGCGAGGTCGCGGAAGAAGATGCCGTTCAGGTTATAGTCGTAATTCTGCCCCGTGTGGGCAAGAATGACGTCAAAATAGCGCCGCGCCTTGCGGATGACCGCCGACAGGCGGATGATCTCCGGCCGGGTGCCCACAAGAATGAGCAGCTTCAGCCGGCCGTTCTGCTGAAAAGAAATTTTACTGTAATCAGGCATGGTCTTGCTCCTTACACCGGCTCATAGAACGTGTCCGGCCGGTCCGGCTGAAAGTTTTCGTTGCAGGTCATAACGGTCACGAGCTTTTCCGTTTCCGAAAGGTTGGTGATGCTGTGCGTCCAGCCGGGAATCATATGGACCGCCTCCAGCCTCTCGCCGCTGACCTCAAATTCCACCGTCTGGCCGGTGTGGATATTCCGCTCCCGGATCAGCCCATGGCCGGAGACGACGATGAACAGCTCCCACTTGGAGTTGTGCCAGTGCTGGCCCTTGGTGACGCCGGGGCGGCTGACGTTGACCGACACCTGCCCGCAGTCCTGGGTATGCATCAGCTCGGTAAACGAGCCGCGCGCGTCCTCGTGCATGGGAAGCGGATACCTGAATTTTTCCGCCGGCAGATAGGTCAGATACAGTGCGTACAGCTTCTTTGCGAAGGACCCGTCCGGCATGCGCGGCATCAGAAGCGTCTGCGGCTGCTGCCGGAAGGTCTGCAGCAGCCCGACAATCTCGCCCAGGGTGACGAAGTGGGTCGCCGGGACGCAGCAGTAGCGTCCCTCGGGGTTCAGGACGGTCCGCAGGCCGTCAAACTCGCAGCGGCATTCCCTGCCCTCCAGGAGGTCCAGCATGCCCTCGACCAGGTCGTCGATGTACAGAAGCTCCAGCTCCGTCGCCGGATCGTCGACCGTGAAGGGCCGGTCGTTGGCGACGGCCCAGCAGAAGGTGCTGACCGCGCTGTTGTAGTTCGGGCGGCTGTGGCCCATCAGGTTCGGGAAGCGGTAAACCGCCGCCTTCACGCCGCGCTCGGCCGCATAGGCAAAGAACAGGCGCTCGCCTGCGAGCTTGCTTTTTCCGTACTCGCTGCCCGCGAAGCGCCCCGCAAGCGTCGCCTGCAGGGAGGACGCGAGCATCACGTCCGCGCGGCTGTTCTGCCGCCGCAGGCAGTCCAGCAGCTCCGAGCTGAAGCCGAGGTTGCCCTCCATGAACTCCTCCGGCCTTTCAGGCCGGTTCACCCCGGCCAGATGGAACACGAACCCGGCGTCCCGGCACCAGCCCTCCAGCGCTTCGGGCGGCGTGTCCAGATCGTATTCATAGATTTCGCCGAGCTGAAGGCCGGGACGGGTTTTGTTTTTGCCGTCACGGATATTTTTCAGATTGCTGACCAGCGCGGTCCCCACCATGCCGCGCGCACCCGTCACAAGAATGTTCATGCGCGCGTCCCTTCCTTCCGGGCGTTTTGGACATAGTCGGTGGTCAGGAGCTTCTGCACCGTCCCCTCCACGTCCAGGATTCTGGTGTTGCTGCTGGTATAGGCCTCGTCGGCCATGGTATGAACCTCGCCGTTGACCACGAACTTGTCGTAATTGAGGTCGCGATTGTCGGCGGCGACGCGGAAATACTGCCCCATGTCCTCGCTGCGCAGGCGCTCCTCGCGGGTCATGAGGGTTTCATAGAGCTTTTCGCCGTGGCGCGTACCGATGATGCGCGTGCCGGTATCGCCGAACAGGCGCTGCACGGCCTTTGCGAGGTCGCCGATGGTGGACGCGTCGGCCTTCTGGATAAACAGATCGCCGGGGCTTGCGTGCTCGAAGGCGAACATGACCAGGCGCACCGCCTCGTCCAGATTCATGAGGAAGCGGGTCATATTGGGGTCGGTGATGGTGATGGGGTTGCCGGCGCGGATCTGGTCAATAAACAGCGGAATGACGCTTCCGCGGCTGCACATGACGTTTCCGTAGCGGGTGCAGCAGATGACCGTTCCGCCGCGCTCGGCCGCGACGCGGGCGTTGGCGTAGATCACGTGCTCCATCATAGCCTTGGAGATGCCCATGGCGTTGATGGGATAGGCGGCCTTGTCCGTGGACAGGCAGACCACGCGCCGCACCCCGGCGTCGATGGCCGCGTGCAGCACATTGTCCGTGCCGATGACGTTGGTCCGCACGGCCTGCATGGGGAAAAACTCGCAGGAGGGCACCTGCTTCAGGGCCGCGGCGTGGAAGATGTAGTCCACGCCCTGCACCGCGTCGCGCACCGACTGTGCGTCGCGCACGTCTCCGATATAAAACTTGACCTTTTTCGCGTGCTCCGGATGCTCGGACTGCAGCGCGTGGCGCATGTCGTCCTGCTTTTTCTCGTCGCGCGAGAAAATGCGGATTTCGCGCAGATCGGATTCCAGAAAATGCTTCAAAACCGTCGACCCAAACGACCCCGTCCCGCCGGTGATCATGAGGGTGGCATTCGTGAGCTGTGACATTTTTCTTCTCCTGTTCTCTTAAAAAACATCCTTCAGTCGGATTGCGTCAAGCATGAGCCTGACGTTTGGCCTTAAATCCGGAATCAGCGCCGGGAAGATGACAATTGTGCTGATCTGCGTGACCAGCGACGCCAGCGCCGCGCCCGACGCGCCCAGGCCCGGAATCAGCAGGGCGTTCAGAATCACATTCGTGACTGCCGCCCCGACATATAAGTATTTCAGATAGTTCTGCTTGTTATAGCACACGACCCAGGCCGTTCTTGCAACCCCCAGATAGGAAAAGGCCGTATACCACGTGACAATCCGCAGCGGCGCTGCAGCGGGCAGATAGTCCGCGCCATAGAGCAGCGACACCAGCGGCGTCGCCAGCAGCGACAGTACAGCAGACACGCCGACCGAACAGTAAAAAATGATCGCGTACAGCTGGCGGTTTTTTCGCTCAAATTGATATCTGTCTTGTTCAAAGCTCTGCAGAATCACCGGGTGCAGAGAGTCAATGATTGCCGAAAGGACAAACACCCACGCCGAGCAGAGCGATACCGCAGTGGAATAATAGCCGACCTCTGCGTCGCTCAGCAGCTGCTTCAGCATAAATTTGTCCGTGCTCCCGTAAATCGAAACCATCATGCCGGAAAGGATAAAGTGATAGCTGCCGGAAAGAAGCTCCTTTGCCTTTGCGCGGGAATAAGCAAATTCAGGTCCGCCGTGCCTCCTGTACAGGATATAAAGTGCAAGCGCCGCGACCAGATAGTCAATGGACGACGCAACCGCGAACCAGGCCACACTTTTCCCCGTCATCAGCAGCCACACCCTGTAGCCGGACACAACCGTGTAGGAAATCACAGACGCAATTGCGGCATATTTGGACATCAGCCGGGATTGGAACCAGTAATTGAGTGTGTCCATCACCTGAAAGATCACGCCAACTGCGCAGAGCAGAACCACGATGTGGGTTTCCCGCTCTCCCGCATCCGCAATCAGCGTAATGCAGACAATCATCAGGACCGACAGCGCACTGGAAATTACCCGCAGAGCTATGGCCGAGCCAATCGTTATTCCCTCTTCGTCCGGATGATCGACAAAGTTTTTTATAATAACAGAGTTGATTCCCAGCGTGCAGAAGGAGGCAAAGAACGACGTAAACGTTGTCGCATAATTGATCAGGCCATAGTTGCTTGGGCCCAGATAGCGCGCAGTCAGCAAGCCGACTATGAATGCCAGCAGCATATGGTAGACGCGCCCCGCAATCAGCCAGATTGCGTTCTTGCTGACTCTGCTGCCTAAAAGACTTTTTATTTTCATACTTCAAGCTTTCGAATCAGCTTTGCCGGCACGCCTCCGACAAGCGAATTCTCTGCAACGTCATGCACAACGCAGGCGCACCCTGCAATCACGCAGCCGTCTCCAATCGAGGTATTGCCAAGAATCGTCGCGCGTCCGCCAATCCAGACGCCGTTTCCAACCTTCTGCGTAAAAATCAGTCCCTCCCCCGCGCGGCGGGCTGCGCTTCCGATTTCATGTCCGCCGGTCTGGAACGTGACCTCCGGCGCAATATCGCAGCAATTGCCGATGATCACCGTTCCGTTCCCATTCACCTTCAGATTTTTTCCCAGCCAGCAGTTTTCTCCGACAATCAGCTTTCCGGTGCATTCGATGGGGCCGACAATTTGGGTCCCGCGTCCAATGGAATATCCAACTGAATTCAAAAGCTTTCTCTTTATTTCAAGAAAAGCGGGCCGGGTTCCGATGAACACCCGGTTCACGAGGAAGACTGCCGATCTTCTCTTTAAGGAATGGAAAATGCTCATATCTGTTTTTGTCCTCTTTTTTGAAAAGCAAGGTAAACGTGAGATAGCCCATGGTACAGTGTCTTTGAGGTCAAGTACAATGCAATCATTGCTTTTCTGCTGAAAGACAGCTGTCTGCTTTTTTTAAGCTCAGGAAAGTGTTCTCTCAGCCATTGCTCCGCATCTGCCAAGGACGCCGGATCGCCGGGGGCTCCG
>CAKUHJ010000014.1 GCA_934655935.1 uncultured Oscillospiraceae bacterium
AGCGGGGCGAAAAGACTTTTTCGGCACGCTGAAGGCCCTGCGGGTGAAGCAACCCGCAGGGCCTTTTGCATACGTTTCTCAGAGACCTGCCTTCCGCAGAGCCAGAATCCGGTTCATTTCGTTGTTGACCAGCATGTAGCCCTCGTCGACGCCCATGCCGGGCTTGGCGAGAATCTGCGCCGGCTGCGTCGCCATGGCGCAGTGGACGCACACGTGCGCGGAGCGGTCTGTTTCGTTGCAGGTGCCGCCCTGATAGGCGCCCACACCCTTTTCCTTGCAGTAGAGCACAGCTTCAATCGTATTGTTGACGCCGCCAAGATCCGGCGTCTTGATCTGGATCATATGGCCCGCCCTGCGGTCGGCAAAGAGCTTGATATCCTCGAGCGTATTGCACCATTCATCGGCGACCAGCTCCACATGGATTCCGCGGCGGTCGAGCTCCGCGGTCAGCCCCGCCAGCGCCTCCAGCTGCGTTTCGCGGTCGGTATCGCAGTCCATGGGGCCTTCGATGCGCAGATGGAAGGGCTTTGCAAGCGCCTCCAGCTTTGCCAGATAATCCGCCATCGCGGCATAATTGTGGTTGCCGAAGGCCGCGCCGATGGTTCCGTAAACGTCGATGTGCAGAACCGGCTGGTAGCTCTCGTCCTGGCGCATGGTCAGAATCCGGTCGCGCAGCCAGCAGACGTACGCCTCCAGCTTTTCCCCGTGCGGGCCGAGCTTTGTTTCCACATTGTTGATGAGCGCGTGCGGCAGAACCTGCGCGCCCTTGATGATCATCTTATCCGCGTTGTCGTAGCGGTCGTCGCCGGACTGGGTGAAGATCGGAATCGGATGGTCGGAAACCGTGCAGCCGTACTCGTCGGCCACAACCTCGCACATCATGCGGCCCGTCGCCTTTGCAACTGCGTCCAGAAGCGCCTGCGACACGCCGTAGCGGATGGCGGTATGAAGGCGCCTGCCGTCCACCTCGATGGACTCCAGCATCGCCGCAAGCGCCCGGAAATTATCCGCCTCGCAGCCGACAAGCCGTGGCTTGATGTAAGCGTCGATGATGGGGATAAAATCCTTGGCCAGGAACAGCGGGTCCCGCCCTCCGGCGCCGGAATACTGCACCGCCGCGCAGTCGCCCCAGGCAATCTGCCCGTCCTCCAGCACCAGCATGACGGAAATTGCCTCGCCCGCCTGCCGTACGGCGGTAAAGCCCTCGGTGACCGGCGCGCCGGTATAGAACATGCCGTCGTGCCCCGCGCCGCGCTTGATGGCGCGCTGATCGTCAAAGTAGAAGCCCGTGCGTCCCGGCGCGCAGACCACATTCTTAATTTTCATCGTTTCCAGTCTCCTTATTTGTATTTTTCAGCGCTTCGGCCGGCCGACGAGGCGGCCCTTGCCGATGGCATAAACGTCGTCGATGACCATCTGGAAGCCCGGCTCCCGCTTTTCCGCGCGGCCGCGCTCGGCAATGCGGGCGGCGTGGAAGTCCTTGAGCTCCTTCGTAAAGGGAAGATTTCCCATGTTGAGAATCCGGACCGCGCCCTCATTGTCCCGGCATGGGAGCATCAGCCCCGCATTATACCGGCAGGGCGCGAACGGCACATCCAGTACGCCTGCCACCACGCCCCGGCACACGCCAAGCGCAATGTCGCCCTTGCCGAGCTCAAAGCATTTGTCGACAATACAGCGCGTCTCCTGCCGGATAATCTCCATCTCCTCGTCCAGGTGGGAATTCTGGAACGTCTGGTCCGCCATCATATTGACCACCTGCTTCGTGCAGCGCAGGCCCTGGGCGTTGGCCTCCATCGTCGGAATGCCGACGGCCTCGTGCGGACTCTTGACAATCACCTTCGTCGCCTTGGAAAGGGCGGCGATCAGGCTGCCGGTGGAAATTACGCCGAAGGCCTTCGCCTCGTCGGCCGGGAAGCCGCCCATCCACTGGTGCAGAACCGTCGTCACCGCGACGTTCTCATATCCATATTTGTGCAGATACTCCTCCGTCAGCTCCTCAAGCGTGCGGATCGCGGCGATATCCTGCACCAGATTTCCGCACTGACCGTAGCCCACGGTGATATTCCGCACGCCCTGCTCCGCGGCCAGCAGCGCCTCAATGATGGCCGCCGCGTGAGAAATGCAGGGCGGCACAAGCGTGCCGGTCAGCGGGCCGTAGGGCTCGCGGTTGATGGAAACGCCCATTTCCTCATACAGGCCCGTCAGCCGGTCCACATACTGCCAGTCGCGGATGGTCGTCTCCATGGGAACGTTTTTGCAATAGGGAAGATTGTAGGAGATGCCGCCGCCCTCATAGCTGGTAAAGCCGCCTGCGTAGGCAATCTCCGTCAGGAGCCTGGCGTCCGGCGTGCCGTGCCGCACCTGAAGCGGCGTGTGGACGCTTTCGATGACCCTCCGGCAGCCCGCGACGCCGTGGTTGACCGCGGGGAAGCCGTTGAGCATCGCTCTTCCCAGGCGGATGGACTCGGCGACGCCGTTTTCCGCCTCCTCATAGCGGTTCTGGCGGGTGTAGCTGTCAATGGTGGTCGGAAGCAGGTCCGCCTCGCCCTCCTTCTCCAGATACTGCATCAGCCTGATGTGCTCTTCCAGGACGGGAACGCCGGCTCTGGGCTGAATAAGCGTGCGTCCGGCCTTTTTGGCCTCCAGGAGCTTCCTGGAAAACACACGGTCCGCCGAAAGCTTCTTATGGTAGTCCACGGCCTCCTGCAGGTCCACATCCTTTCCGGTCGGCCACTGCTGCAGGACCTCCTGCCGCAGCTTCAGAAACTGCCCCTCTTCGATCTTCTTGTTCTGAATGTCCATAGCTTATCCGATCTTCCCTTTCATGATCTGAAGCGCCGCCTGCGGGTAGTGCGTGGAAAGAAGCCCCATCGCGGCGAGAATATAAGATTGATCCAGTAAAATCTGCGCGTTTCTGGGCCGCAGGGACGAAGGATCGTCCGCCGAGGCGCAGGCAAAGGCCGCGATGTCGCGTGCGCGCGCGGAGTGAATCAGGCTCCCGCCGGTGACAACGATGCACCGGACCTCGCTCAGATCCTTTCCGCTCTGCACAAACGTCTGGCCGAGCATGGTGTAGGTTTCCTCGATCGAGCCCGCATGGCGGCGCATCGCCGTTTCCACGGCCATGCAGGCAAGCGCGTAGTCCAGCCGGGAAAGCTCCCCGTCCGCCTCCGGCACAAGCTCCGTATGCGCGGAAAGCATGCCGCACAGCTCCGTCACGCGCTCCGGGGTCAGGCCGGACAGCTGGGAAAGCCGCTGCGCGCCCACCTCGTCAAGAATGCCGAGCACGGAATAGCGCATGCCGATATCGCCCTCGACGGTGCGCTTGGCATAGGGCTCCGGCAGGCCCTTGTAGACGCGGTTCATCTGCCGGGGCATGCCCTCGCAGATGGAATAGACGTCCGTCGTCGCGCCGCCGACGTCCACACAGCACAGCTCTCCGATTCCTTCCTCTCCCTCGCAGCCGCCTGCGAGCAGCTCCAGCGCCGTCAGCACGGCGGCAGGCGTCGGCATGAGAATGTCGTTCATGCGGCTTGCCGCCCGGTCCAGGCCCTTGGCCTGAATAATCCGCCCCAGGAACAGCTCCCGGATGGCCGCCTGCGTCTGCCCGGTTTTCAGCACGCCGAACTTCGGCATGACATTCTCGCACAGCCGCGCCTGGCAGCCCTCCAGCAGGCGCATGCACTGCCGCGCCGCCGTACGGTTGCCCGCGACGATGATCGGAAAATCCGGATGGAGAGAGGCCAGCATCTGCGCGTTGTGGACGATGCAGGCCGTATTGCCGCCGTCCGTCCCGCCGACCAGCAGGAAAATATCCGGCCGCGTCCGCTGAATTTCCTCCAGATCGTCCTCGGTCAGCTCAAAGGAAAACTGGCCGACAAGCTTTGCGCCCGCGCCGAGGCTCGCCAAGCGCGCCGCCTCCAGCGTCAGCTCCGGCACAAGCCCCGAAACCATCATCCGCAGGCCTCCCGCCGCGGACGAGCAGGCGTAGGCCTCCTCATAGGCAATCGGCCCCAGCCGCGCCTGCAGCGCCGCAAGCGCCCTGGAAAAGCCCTCGTTGATATCGGTCTGCACGGTGGTATAGGCCGCCGCCGTACCAAGCAGCGACGCGCCGTCCACGTCCACAGCCGTCAGCTTTGTATAGGTGCTCCCGAAATCCGTCAAAAGAACCGGCTTCATACTGCGCAGGCCTCTTTGTCCATATGTAAAATTTCGCGGAGCGCTTCGATGGTCGTCTCCGGCGGGGTTCCCGGCGGGAAGGCCCGGTCAAAGCCCATGGCACGGAAGCGCTGCTCGACTTCCTCAAATTTCTGCTTGCCGACGACAATGTTGCCGCCCACCAGAAGCGGAATCCCCGGCAGGCCCGCCTCGTCGCACTTTTCGCGCATCCCGCGGCAGTCCAGCTCGCCCTGCCCGTAGAGGCTCGAGATCACAATCGCATCCGCGTCCGCCTCGATCGCCGCGGCAATATATTCCTCCTGCGAAACCATGACGCCGAGATTCACAACGTCAAAGCCCGCCTCGGTGAAGGCGTGGTAGAGAATCTTGTTGCCGACGGCGTGCACATCCGCGCCGATCACGCCGATCACGAGCACCTTTTTTCTGTGCTGCTGTTCCATGCTTTCTTCCCCCTCGAGAATCCCGGAAGCCGCAAAAATGCATCACTTCCGTCATTTCGCCTATATGGTAGTCGTTTTTCCCTGCAAAGTCAAACACATTCGCACGAAATGCAAGAAAAATTGCACCGCTTGCAGGGCTTGCAAGCGGCGCTTTTTCAAACTTCATTTCAGGCTCCGGCGCAGCTGAAGCCGCTCCAGCTTCTCCCGGACATAGATGGCGGAGCCCTCGTCAATAGAATAGGCGCAGGGAATGAGCTTCTGCGTATGTGAGAATGCGCGCAGCAGCGCCGCGCTCTGCGCCGGGCAGAAGCTTTCCCAGCCCTCCGGCACCAAAAGCGCTGTTTTTCCGGTCAGATAGGCCCGTAGCGTCTCCGGATTGTCCAGAAGACACGGCTCGTCCAGCAAAAGTCCCTCCGTGTAGCTGCTCAGAAACTGCCCGAGAAGCCTCCCGAAGCGAAGACTTCGGACCGCCATTCCCACGTGCTGCCCCGGCGCGAGGCGCACAATCGGCGAGACGCTCCGGCTGCTCAGGCGAAGCGCAATTTTTGCAATTTTTTCTGGCTGGCCGGTCATTTCGCCCAGCTCTGATGCATGCTCCGTCGTGGTAATCATCATATCCTCGTGCGCAGCCAGCGCGCCCGGCTGCGCGCGGACCTCATCGAGCAGAAATGTCGTCAGCAGCACGTCCGGCAGCCGGCAAAGCTGCGGCGCAATCTGCGCAAGAACCTCGGGGTTGCACTCCACCAGGGCCACGCGGACCGGCTCCGGCTGCGCGCAGTAGCGGTGCAGCCGCTCCAGAAGCAGGCGCTTCATCTGCCCCGGCGTCAGGCCCAGCTCCGAAAGGCGGCTTAAAAGCGCGCCCGCCGCCTCTGCGGCCAGCGTCTGCGCCCGGCCCTCATCCGGCGGCGCATAGCACACGAAGCTGCCGCTGCCCGCGCTTTTCTTCACAAGGCCCTCGCGCGCAAGCTCGTCGTAGGCTCTTTGCACCGTTCCGGGCGCAAGGCCCAGCTGCCCGGAAAGCTCGCGCACCGCAGGAAGCCGGCGGCCATGCTCCAGCCTTCCGCAGTGAATCTGCGCGCTCAGCTCCTCCGCCAGCTGCCGGTAGACCGGCGCGCCGGGTCTCGGCTGAAAATCCGGAAGAAGGGTTCCCTCAGTCTTCATGCTGCGAAAGCGAGGCAAGGTAGGCCTTCCGTCCGGTCTCATAGAGATTCGTACCCAGCGCGTCGATGATCACGGTAACCGGCAGCTCCTCCACCTCCAGCCGCCGCAGCGCCTCCGCGCCCAGGTCCTCATAGGCGATTACCTCCGCCTTTTTGATGCAGCTGCTCAGAAGCGCGCCGCAGCCGCCGATTGCGCCGAAATAAACCGCGCCGTACTGCTTCATCGCCGCAATCACCTCCGGCCCGCGCTTGCCCTTGCCGATCATGCCGCGCTGGCCGAGCGCGATGAGCGTGGGGCTGTAGGCGTCCATCCGGTAGGAGGTTGTGGGGCCCGCGGAGCCGATCACCTGGCCGGGCGCGGCCGGCGTCGGGCCGACATAATAGACGACCGCGTCAACCGGATCGAACGGCAGCGGCTCACCTCTGGCGGCAAGCTCGCACAGACGCTTGTGCGCGGCGTCGCGCGCGGTGTAGATAACGCCGGAAAGAAGGCAGCTGTCCCCCGCACGGAGCCGCAGCGCGTCCTCCCGGCTCAGGGGCGTTTTCAGATGTATGGCCATCTTAGAGTACCTCCGTCACATGTCTTGTCACGTGGCAGTTGATATTGACCGCCACAGGAAGGCCCGCGATGTGCGTGGGCATGGAAAGAATGTTTACCGCCAGCGCCGTCGCCGCGCCGCCAAAGCCCTGCGGCCCGATTCCAAGCGCGTTGATCCGCTCCAGAAGTTCCTGCTCCAGCTGCGCGTAGGCCGGGCTTTCATGGTGCGTACCGAGCTCCCGCAGAAGCGCCTTTTTTGCCAGCAGCGCTGCCTTGTCAAACGTACCGCCGATCCCGACACCGACCACGACCGGCGGGCAGGGATTTGCGCCCGCCTGCTCCACGGCGTCGAGAACAAAGCGCTTGACGCCCTCCACGCCGTCCGACGGGCGGAGCATCGCAATACGGCTCATATTCTCGCTGCCGAAGCCCTTGGGCGCCACGCAGATACGCACCTGCTCGCCCGGAACCAGCTCACAGTAGATCATCGCAGGGGTGTTGTCCCCGGTGTTGACCCGGTCCAGCGGGTCCCGCACCACCGATTTTCTCAGATATCCCTCGCAGTAGCCACGGCGGACGCCCTCGTGCACCGCCTCGTTCAGATCTCCGCCGGTCAGATGCACATCCTGCCCGATTTCCAGGAACACGCAGGCCATGCCCGTATCCTGGCAGATGGGCTGCGGCCGCCCGGCGGCGAGGTATGCGTTTTTGAGAATCTGCGCCAGAACGTCCTTTGCAATGGGCCATTTCTCCCGGTCATAGGCGGACTGCAAGCAGGCCCGGACGTCCTGCGGCAGATGGCAGTTTGCCTCCACGCACATACGCGCGACGGCCTCGGTCAGCCGTTCACATGATAATTCCCGCATGAAAAACCTCCTATTTCCGAAGCCCGATGGTATCAAGCAGCGTGCCGTCGCGGTAGATCACATTTGCGACCGTCCGTCCGGCCGGCGCAAGCGCCTCGGGTACGCCCGTAATTTTCTCCGCCAGCGCCTTGAGCGCGCGGATATCCACAACCGGAAGCCCTGCGTCCAGAAGTCTCTGCCGCAGCTCCGGATTTTTGGGATTCACGGCCACGCCTGCCTGCGTGACCAGCACGTCAATGTCTCTTCCCGGCGTAGACACGCACGTCACATGCTCGCGGACAATGGGAAGCCGGGTTCTGAACAGCGGAGCCGTGATGAGCGCAAGCCTCGCGCCCGCCGCCGCGTCGCTGTGGCCGCCGGAGCCGCCCATAATGCGGCCGTTGGAGTCGGTGTGGACGTTTACATTGAAGTCCACGTCAATCTCCGTCGCGCCGAGCACCGCCACGTCCAGAGAGTCCATCACGGAGCTGCGGACGCCGCAGCTGGCATACTGGGAGGCGGAAACCTCGCAGTGGCGCGGGTTATCGCGGATGGACTGCGCCGCCTTGAGGTCGAAGCACTGCACGTCCATCAGCGCTCCGAAGCATCCCTCGTTCAGCATGTCCACAAGGTAGCCTGTGACGCCGCCCTGCGCGTAGCTGCCGTGAATGCCCTCGCGGAGCATGATTTCCTTTAAATACATGGCCGTTGCCAGCGTTGCGCCGCCGGCTCCGGTCTGGAAGGAGAAGCCGTCCTTCAGAAGGCCGGAATGCCGGATGACCTTTGCCGCCGTCTGCGCCATCACCAGCGCGACAGGATTGCGCGTCATGCGCGTCGTGCCGGAAACAATACCGGCAGGATCGCCGATGGCCTCCACCGGAACGACATAATCCACATAGATTTCCGGAATCGACCAGCCCGTCAGCGGGTACGGGACAAGCTCGTCCGTGATGACGATGACCTTTTTTGCGTGCATGGCGTCCGGAAACGCATAGCCAAGGCTTCCGCAGGCCGATTTGCCTCGTTTTCCGGTGCAGTTGCCCATGGGGTCCGAGCAGGGCGCGGCGACAAACGCAACGTCGATGGGCGTAAGCCCCAGTTCAATGTCGCGCGGGCGGCCCCCGTGCGTCCGGAACTCCACCGGCTGCTCCAGAATACCGGCGGAAATCTCACGTCCGACACCGGCCGAGATATAGTTTGTCTGGATTTTACACACCACGTGATTGCGGATATGCTCCAGAATCGGCGCGTGCGTGTCAAACAGCGCGCTTGCGTTTACCGTCAGCTCGCGGACGCCGAGCGCGGCAATCTCGTCCATGACCATATTCAGGACAAAATCGCCGTTGCGCAGGTGATGGTGGAACGAAACGGTCATTCCGCTTCTGAGCCCCGAGAGCACGATGGCCTCGCGGAGCGTTTTTACAACCTTGGAGCTCATGCAAGCGTCCCTCCCCTTCTGAGAATTTCTTCTGCGGCGGCAAGCGTCTGGCGGGCGCGGGCGGCGATCGGCGCGTCAATCATCTTGCCGCGCAGCGCAACCGCGCCCTTTCCGGCCCGGCGGCCCTCCTCAATGGCGTCCAGCACCTCGCGCGCATAATCTGCTTCTGCCTGCGTGGGGCTGAAGCAAGCGTTGATGGCGTCCAGATGCCTGGGAGAAATGGCGGCCTTGCCCGTAAAGCCAAGGCTTCTGGCCAGAGCCGCGTCGGCGCGGACGCCCGCGTCGTCCTCCACGTCCGTAAAGGGCGTGTCGTAGGCCTCGACCCCCGCGGCGCGCGCGGCAGCGACAATCGCGCTGCGCGCGAAGAAAATTTCCCGTCCTTCCTTGGTCCGCTTACAGTGAAGGTCCGCGCTCAGATCCTCCGCGCCGAGGAAAATTGCCCGGACACGCGGGCAGGCGGAGGCGATTTCGTAGGCGTTATGTACCCCGAGCGCCGTTTCGATCAGGGCGATCATTCCGATTTCTCCCTCCGGCAGGCCGCTTTGCGCCTCGAGCGCGGAAAGCTCCTGCGAAACCTGCAGCAACTCCTCCCGCCGGGCAGCCTTCGGCAGCATGATCATCGACGGCCTCTGCGGCACAACCGCCGCAAGATCCTGCTTCCAGAGCGGCGTGTCCACGGCGTTGATGCGGATGACGACCTCGCAGCCGTTCAGCTCGAGATTTGCAATCGCGTGGCGCACCAGCTGCCGCGCGGCAAGCTTCTGCCCGGGCGAGACCGCATCCTCAAGGTCAAAAATGACGGCGTCCGCGCCAAAAAAGCCGCAGCTGGTCATCATCTTCGGGTTGTTGCCGGGAACAAACAGCATTGATCTTCTCATACCGCCGCCTCCTCTGCCTGCATCAGGGCCGCCTCCAGCCGCGCCCTTAAAATCCAGTCGAGCGCGCCCTTGTCCGCAATCCGGATTTCACCGGCTGCGATCTTCCGCTCCGCCAGCACCTGGCGGGCCGTGCGCTCGATGGCCGTGCCGAACTGGGCGTAGAGTGTGGATGTGATCTGAAGGCGCAGCTCCTGCGCGGGACTCACCGTGACCTGTACGTCGCCGGAATCCTCGCTGCCGGCGCTGGCCGTCCGAATCAGCTCTGCCATGGAATCCCTCCTTGTATCATTACAATATGCATAAATTATATAATACAATTTTGCACTTTGCAAGAGGCGGAAAATACGCTATACTGTTTTTATCAAGCTCAGGAGGTTCCGCCATGTCTGTCAATCCGCTGCAGAAAAGCCATATTTACAGCACCTATTTTGCCCCCCGCGGGCGCAGCCGCATCTACAATCTCGGCATTCTGATCGCGCAGCTCTACCTTTCTCCGTTTGATCAGATCATCGGCGTCATCGGCGAGGCCGGCTCCGGCAAGAGCGTGCTGATCAAGGGCATGTTCCCCGGGCTTGAGCTGACAAACGACGACGACGGGGTGAATGTCCGCCCGCTGCCGCTTCTGGACCAGGACATGGAAAGCGGCTTTTTCACCCCGCACACCTATCACGTGGATATCCGCTTTGAAATGGGCTTTCATCAGCTGAGCGAGCTGGCGGACGCTATCCGTCTGGCCGTGCGGCGCGGCAAGCGCGTCGTGGTCGAGCATTTTGACCTTGTCTATCCGCTGCTCGGCGCGAACGCAAACCTTCTGATCGGCGTAGGCGAGGAGATTTTCATTACCCGGCCCAACATTTTCGGCCCTGAGCCGCAGGAGGTCTACACGCGTGCATATGAATCGCTCCCCTACCGGCTGATGGCGCACACTGCGGAGGACCTGTGCGAGCTGTTCCTGCCGCCGGATGAGCTTGCCCGCTGCACGCACGACGATGTGCACCACGGCTTTCTTCTGGCCTTTCCGGACACGCCGCCGAAGCTGGACCTGGAGCTTCTGGAGCAGCAGGTGCTCTCGCTCATCGAGCGCGACATGAGCGTCGATTACGTGGACGAATCGCACGTGCGCATCGGCGAGCGCCTGCACGGCTGTACCGGCCCGCGCACGCACGTACGCTCCACCGGCCAGGTGCAGGGCTTCCGGCTTCTAAAGCATTTTGTCTTCGACCCCTACAACAAGCGCTACCTGTTGGTCGGCTGTGTGGGCGAGGATTCGGTGGAAGCGCTCAAAAAGCTCGAAACTTTGTAAAACCGTCTGCCCGCACGTATTCTTTCTGTTTACAAACGCGCGTGCATCGCCTATAATCACGCAGGGTGATATCAATATGAAACGAATCCACCGCGCCTGGGGCGTCTGCCTGGGCTGCACGCTGATGCTTCTGATCTCCTGCGGGCTCTGCGTCAACGCCTATTCCGTCACGCAGTCCTATCTTCTTTCCCAGAACGGCTTTACCGGCGCGCAGGTCTCGCTGATTACGACTGTGCGCGCCCTGGTCTACCTTGCGTGCATGGCGCTGCTTCCGCATTATTACCGCCTGCTCGGCTACCGTATGGGGACGGCGGTCTCCCTGCTGCTGGGCGCGGCGTCCTTTGTACTGTTCGCACTGGCAAGGACGATCGGCGTTTATTACCTGGCCGGAGCCTGCGCCGGGCTTTGCTACGGCCTTGGCTCCATGGTCCCCGCGTCCATTCTCATTTCGCGCTGGTTTGCCGGCCGCCGCGGGCTTGCGCTCGGAATCTGCGCCGCCGGCACCGGCCTTGCGACGGTCGCCTTTTCGCCCATGCTCACAACGCTTGCAGAGCACCTGGGCCTGCGCGCCGCATTTTACAGCGCAGCCGGCGTCTGCGCGCTGTGCGCGCTGCTGGTCTTTTTCCTGATCCGCTCCGACCCCGCCGCCTGCGGCGAGACCCCCTACGGGACCGCTCCCGCAGAAAGCCCGGAGCAGCGGGCCCTGCACGCCGTGCACCCCTCGCGCCTGCGCTGGGCCGCTTTGACCCTCGCGGTGCTGATGATCTGCGGCGCGTGCAGCACGGGCTATACCAATCTTGTCATTCTGAATACAACGGCAGGCTTTTCCCCGATGCTGGCCTCACTGGCGCTTTCCGTCGCAGGGCTGTGCCTCATGCTCGGAAAATGCCTGTTCGGCGCGAGCTGCGACCGCCTCGGAAGTCAGAAAACCAACGTCATCTTTTTTCTGCTTCTGTCGCTCGGGCTGTTTCTGTCCGCGCTTGCAAATCTGCAAAGTACGCCGCTGCTGCTTCTGAGCGCGGCTGCCTGCGGCCTTGGCGGGCCGCTGACGTCGGTGGCGACCTCCGTCTGGGCGGCCGATTTCTCCGCGCCGGAGCGTTATGACCGCACCCTTCGCCTGTTTCAGACGGCCTACGGCCTTGGAAACCTGCTGTTTTCACCCCTTCCGGGCCTTGTCTACGACCGCTGCGGGAGCTACTGCCCCGCGTTCGCGCTGATGGGCGTCATTCTCCTTTGCTGCCTGCCGGTCATCCAGAGCACCTACCGGCTGGCCCGCCCCGGCCGCCGGCGCGTATGATTTCCCGGCAGCCTCCGCCATATCCCATTACCTGTCCAGCAGCAGAATCCCGATCACCAGCAAAGCCGCTGCCGTCAGCACTCTTAAAAACCAGCCGCCAAGCAGGAAGGAAAGCAGCAGCCCCAGGCCCAGGCCAATCAGCGCCTGCGCCAGGCAGGCCTTGCGTCTGCACATTTCCCTCACCTCCTTCCTCAGCCTATGCGCGCGCCGTGCAGCCGGCGCAGGGACATAAAAAATTTCAGCGGGCCGGAACCGTCGTTCCGACCCGCTGCGTTTGATTCTATACACATTTGCTTCAATGCCGCTTGTCCGCTTTTCCGCTGCGTTTGCTCCGGCGCGCCGCAAGCCTTCGGTCGACAGCCTCCGTCAGAAGGCCAAGATTCCGGAACAGCGATTCCGACGAGAAAGCGAACACAATCATCAGCAGCACGCAGATTTCAGACATTGCGCTCAGCGCAAACAGCTGATGCAGGAACACGCCGCAGACCGCAAGCCCCAGCACATTGAAGGCCAAAATCCCGTACTTCATCGGTGTGAAGGGGCGGCTGATGCGGATCAGAATCATAAAGCCGACCACGCACAGAAGCATTGTGCTGGCTGTGGCGATGTCGTCGTCCGGAATTCCGAAAACCGTTCCGCACACCATCAGCGCACCCACCGCCAGCGCGTCCGTCAGTCCGGCAGGAAGGGCCTTCAGAAGCACGTTCTTCAGAAAACGCCCCTCGATGCGTTTCCGGTTCGGCTCCAGCGCAAGAAGGAAGCCCGGAATGCCGATGGTAAAGGAGCTGATGAGCGTCAGCTGCGAGGGCTCGAGCGGATAGGTGATCCGGAAGAGCGCGGAAAAGAGCGACATCAGAAGCGAGAAAATATTTTTGACCAGGAACAGGCTTGCCGAGCGCTCAATGTTATTGACCACGCGCCGGCCCTCGAGCACGACGTCCGGCATGCGCGAGAAATCGGATTCCATCAGCACCACCTGCGCGCACTGTGCGGCGGCCTCGCTCCCGGAGGCCATGGCGACGCTGCAGTCGGCGTCCTTCATGGCAAGAATGTCGTTGACGCCATCGCCGGTCATGGCGACGGTGTGCCCGGCGGCCTGCAGCGCATGCACCAGCTGCTGCTTCTGCTTCGGCGTGACGCGGCCAAAGACCGTATACAGCTCGCACGCGCGCGCAATTTTCTCCTCGGTATCCAGAAGCGCCGCGTCGATGCAGCGCTCCGCGCCCGCGATGCCCGCCTCCTGTGCCACGCGGGAGACCGTCTGCGGATTGTCGCCGGAGATGACCTTCACGGCGACGCCCTGCTCGGCAAAATAGGCAAAGGTCTGCTTTGCGCTCTGGCGGATGGGATTTTCCAGCGTCAGAAGGCCCAGGGCCTGCGCTCCATCGTCCCGGAAGCGCGCAAGCAGCAGCACGCGAAGTCCCTTTTCAGAAAGCGCCTGCACCTGCCCGCGAAGCTCCGCGTCCATTTCCGGCAGCACAAACTCCGGCGCGCCCAGGCGGTACTCCCCATCCTCAAAGCGCACCGCGCCGTACTTGGCCGACGAGGAAAAGCCCGTCACGCCCAGGCACGCCCGCTCCGGAAACTGCCGCTGCTGCCGCGCCCAGGTGCGCAGGGCCTGCATGGTTGCGTTGTTGTCGGTTGTGGAAAGCGCGTAATCGCAGACCAGGGAGGAAAGCGCCTGCGCGCCGGTTTCTCCCAGCGGGAGCAGCTCCCCCAGCTTCATTTCCGGCTCTGTGATCGTGCCGGTTTTGTCCACGCACAGAACGTCCACGCGCGCCAGCGTCTCAATGCTGCGCATATCGTGCAGCAGCACCTTGCTTTTTGCCAGCCGCAGCGTGCCCAGCACCAGCGCAATCGTCGTGAGCATGTAAAGCCCCTCCGGGATCATGCCGAGAATGGCCGCCACGGTGGAAACCACGCTCTTGCGGATTGTTTCCCCGTTCAGATAATAGCCCTGGCAGAAAAGAATCACGCCGATGGGAATCACTGCGAAGCCCGCAAGCTGCACAATCTTGTTGATGGCGCGGATCATCTCGGAGGGCTCTTTCTTTCCCTCGGCCTTTGCCTGCCGGGTCAGGCCCGCGATGTAGGATTCATCGCCGACCTTCTCCAGCTGCGCGTAACACTGCCCGGACACCACAAAGCTGCCGGACAGGAGCGTCTGGCCGTCTGTCTTTTCAATCTCGTCCGATTCGCCGGTCAGCAGCGCCTCGTTGACCTGCACCGTGCCATTCAGCACGCGCGCATCCGCGCAGATCTGGTCGCCCGCGGACAAAATCACAACGTCGTCCTTCACGAGCTCCTCCGCGGCCACGCGCCGCTGCACGCCGCCGCGCACAGCCAGCGCATGCGGCGCGTTCAGAAGGCTCATCTGGTTCAGCACATGCCGCGCACGCAGCTCCTGCACAATGCCGACCAGCGTATTGAGCACCACCAGCGGCACAAAGGTCAGGCTCCGGTAGGAGCCGACCAGGCACAAAACCACCGCCAGGATCAAAAAAATCAGGTTGAACAGCGTCAGCGCATTGGAGCGAACAATCTGCCAGACCGTTTTTGCATTCGGGTCCGACATGACGTTTGTTTCTCCGCGCTCCGTGCGCGCGCGAACCTCCGCCTCACTCAGGCCCGGATATTCCGGGCTCAGGAAGGCCAAATCGTTGTTATCCATGAGAGTCCTTTCCAAGACGAATGTGTCACAGAAGCTGCGGCCTGCGGTCCGGAATCAATACCTGCGGAGATTCAGGACGGCGAAGCTCAGCGCGTCCACGCCCAGAAGAATCAGCTCCGTTCCGAGCAGCACGCTCATGGAAAGCACCGAAAGCCCCGGCGAGAACAGCATCCATACGCCGAGAAGCAGGCCCAGAATGCTGGCGATGAGCGTCAGATAATAGCTGACGTCGCCCGCGACAAAGCGGATGACGTTCAGGTGCGACATGCGGGAAATGCAGTGCGTCATAAACCAGATTGGGAAGATGATCATCATCATCTGAAGGCCGATCTCCGGGTGCGCCATCAGCAGGCAGCCGCCCAGAACGCTCAGGATGCCCGTCACAAGGGAGATGGTCGGCCCGAAGCCCGTGTGCTTCTCCATGATGATATAAAACGCGACGTCCACAATGCCGGTCAGCAGCGCCACAAGACCGTAGACAATCACAAGTCCCGTCAGCGCGCTCTCCGGCCGAAAGAGCGTGACAAACCCCATGACCAGCAGCAGAATTCCTTCTATCAGCTCCATGACGCCGATTGTTTTTCTCTGATTCATGCCTGTGCCTCCTGATTCTTCTCCACAATCTCCATGAACTGCTCGCCGGTGATGGTTTCCTTCTCATAAAGGAAGGCGGAAAGCCTGTCCAGAAGCGGGCGGTTCTGCGCAAGAAGGCTGCGCGCCTTCTCATGCTGCTTTTTCACCAGCGCAACCACGTGCGCGTCAATTTCATCCTGCGTTTTTGCCGAGCAGGCCAGCGACGTATCGCCGCCCAGATACTGATTATTGACCGTTTCAAAGGCCACCATTCCGAATTCGTCGCTCATGCCGTAGCGGGTGATCATGGCTCTGGCAAGCTTGGTCGCCTGCTCGATGTCGTTAGACGCGCCGGTGGTGATCTCCTGGAAGACGACCTCCTCGGCCGCGCGGCCGCCGGTGAGCGTGGCAATCTTATTTTCCAGCTCCTCCTTGCTCATCAGCACCTTGTCCGTCTGCTCGACCTGCATGGTATAGCCAAGCGCTCCGGAGGTTCTGGGGATGATGGTAATCTTCTGCACGGGCGCCGAGTGCGACTGCAGCGCCGCCACAAGCGCGTGGCCGATTTCATGATAGGAAACAACCTTTTTCTCGTGGTCTGTCATGACGGCGTTCTTCTTCTGATAGCCCGCGATGACGACCTCGATGGATTCCTCCAGGTCCTCCTGCAGAACAACCTTACGACCATTGCGCACGGCGCGCAGCGCGGCTTCGTTGATGATGTTGGCAAGCTCCGCGCCCGACGCGCCGGAGGCCATCCTTGCAATCGTGTGATAGTCCACGTCGTCCGCAGCCTTGATTTTCTTCGCGTGCACCTTCAGGATTTCCTCGCGGCCCTTGAGGTCCGGCAGCTCTACGGGCACGCGCCGGTCAAAGCGGCCCGGCCGCGTCAGCGCGGGGTCAAGGGACTCCGGGCGGTTCGTCGCGGCGAGAATGATCACGCCGTTGTTGCCCTCAAAGCCGTCCATCTCCGTCAGGAGCTGGTTGAGCGTCTGCTCGCGCTCGTCGTTGCTGGAAAGCTGGTTGTCGCGCTTTTTGCCGATGGCGTCGATCTCGTCAATAAAGACGATGCAGGGGGCCTTTTCCTTGGCCTGGCTGAAAAGGTCGCGCACCTTGCTTGCGCCCATGCCGACGAACATCTCCACAAACTCGGAGCCCGACATGGAGAAGAACGGCACGTTCGACTCTCCGGCCACGGCCTTTGCAAGCATGGTCTTGCCGGTGCCCGGAGGGCCGACCAGCAGCACGCCCTTGGGCATGGACGCGCCGATTTCGGTGTATTTCTGCGGGTTGTGGAGATAGTCGACAATCTCGGTCAGGCTCTCCTTCGCCTCATCCTCGCCCGCGACGTCCGCAAAGCGGATGCCCTTGGTCGACTCGACATAGACCTTGGCGTTGGACTTGCCCATGCCGAAGGTCATCGCGTCCTTTCCTCCGCCGGCTGCAATGCGCTTATAGAGCATCTGGCCGACCAGAATGAACAGGAGCATCGGCAGCAGCCCCGTCAGCAGATAGCTCGCCAGGGGCGAGGCCGTCTGGTCGACGTCCTTGGAGAACTTCGCGCCGCAGTCGTACAGGCGCTGGGTCAGCGTCGCGTCGTCCATGGCGCCGGTTTTGTAGACGGTCGTCTCGTCCTTGTCGGTAAAGACGATCTCCGAGTCCTTGATTTCCACCTGGCCGATGCTGCCCTCGTCGATCATGCGCATGAACGTGCCGTAATCAACCTCTTCCACCTGCGACTGCAGCAGCAGTGGCGAAACGATCAGGTTGAAGAGCACCATCACCAGCAGCACA
Organism: uncultured Oscillospiraceae bacterium; assembly: GCA_934655935.1. Taxonomy (GTDB): domain Bacteria; phylum Bacillota; class Clostridia; order Oscillospirales; family Oscillospiraceae; genus CAG-170. The sequence continues at coordinate 17,120 of CAKUHJ010000014.1, forward strand.
ATCCCATAATAATAGATGAGCGGCTTCTTCGGCGATTTGACTTCCTTCATCCGGATTCCTCCCTTTTCTGGAGCAATTTACATCTTATAATTTTAGCAAGCGCTCCCGCGCTTTACAATGGACAAATTGTAAATTTTGCGCGGCACGGGAAAATCTTCCGCCGCGCGCGTTCGTTTCCCTCGGGAAAGAACGCGCGCGGCGGAACGGCATGCCGGACAGGCTCTGCCGGCAGTCTCAGGATTTTTTATGCGCCGGCGAAGGCCGCGAGCGCGGCGGTATCCAGGCGGTCAAACTGCTTCAGGAACGGATACAGCTCCTGCGCGATGGTTCTGACGCCGCCGGCCGCGTCGGATTCGATGTTCAGGGGAATCAGCGGGTCGTGCAGGCTCAGCCGCAGCAGGAACCAGCCGTCTCCGTGCGCCGGGTCCAGGCTCACGCGGACGCCCTCGTAATTATCCGGCGCAACGCTCCAGCCGGGCTGCTGCGCGGCATAGGCCGCAAGGCGGTCGATGATCTCCTGGCCGTAGGCCTTGAAGTCCGGCGTAAGAATGTTCATGCGGAATTCGCGGCTCTCCGCAGGCTCTGCCAGGTCCGCAATCAGGCTTTCGAGCGTGTAGCCCTCCTTCTTTCCGCGCGCCAGCTCGATAAGAAGGCGCGTGACAAGATACGCGCCGTCGTCCAGGAAGTAATTCTCCTTCAGCGCGCCGTGGCCCGAGGTTTCCATCGCCAGCTGGCTGTCCTGCCCAGCGGCGTTCAGGCGGAGCGATTCGTTGATGACGTTGCGGTAGCCGCGCTTGAAGCGGTGATGCACGCCGCCGTGCCGGCGGATAAAGTCGGCCAGGCCCGTGGAGGTAATGGAGTCTGTGACGATCGTCGTGCCCGGATGCTCGCGCAGAAGAATCGCCGCCATCATGGCAATGATCCGGTTGCGGTTGAGCTCCGTACCGTCGGAGAGGACGGCGCCGGCGCGGTCGACGTCGGTGTCAAAGATAATACCAAGATCGGCGTGCGTCTGCCTGACCGCGTCCATAATCGACTGCATGGCCGCCTCGTTCTCCGGGTTTGGGATGTGATTGGGGAAGGAGCCGTCCGGGTCCAGGAAGCGCGAGCCCTCGGTGTCGGCGCCGAGCGGCTGCAGAACCTTGGAGGCGTAGAAGCCGCCCGCGCCGTTGCCGGCGTCGACGACAATCCGAAGGCCCGCAAGCGGCTTCTCGCTGCCGGTCGCCTCGCGCACGCGGCGCGTCAGCAGCTGCGCGTAGGCGTCCATAAAGCTGCCCGCGGCAATCGTGCCGGCCGGAAGGCCCGTGTGCCCGTCGCCGCCGGCAAGGGCCAGAATCGCCGCAATGTCCTGCTTTTCAAGGCCGCCTTCCTTGGTAAAGAACTTATAGCCGTTGCGGTTGAAGGGCAGGTGGCTGGCGGTGATCATGACCGCGGCGTCGAACGCGTAGCCCTCCGTCACGGTGGACATGAACATCGCAGGCGTCGAGGCCATGCCAAGGTCCGTCACCTGCAGGCCCTCCGCGGCCATCGCCCCGGAAATCCATTTGCCGAGCTGCTCGCCGGACAGGCGCGAATCCCGGCCGACCGACACGCGCAGCACGTCCTTTCCCAGCCGCTCGCGCAGCCAGAGCGCGAAGCCGCGCCCGATATCCCGGCAGGCCTGCTCCGTCAGGTTCACATGCTGGCCCTCGACGCCCTCCAGCGCGACGCCGCGGATATCGCTGCCGTTCTGAAGCTTGGAATAATCCATAATAGAATTCCTCCCGTACATTTTAGTTTCTTATGCCACATGATACCACAGAAAGCAACAAAACGCAACGCGCCGGCATAAAAAAGCAGGAGGCCGCCGCCTCCTGCTTTTTGCTGTGCAAAAGCATAGCAAAATAAGAATGTGCCATTTTCTCACCCCTGCGGGGCAACCGGAAATGATGCACCGGCATTTGCGCATTTTCGTGGTGCAGTGTACGTATGCATGAAGCTTTATGCCCGGTCTATTTCACACCGGTGGTGCCGAAGCCGCCGCGGTCCTGCTCCGAAAGCGTTTCGCATTCCTCAAATTCAATGGGCGGCTGCACCTCGTAGATGCGGAACTGGCAGATCCGGTCGCCCTTTTCCAGAACCGTGTCGCGCGTGGCGTAGACCGGCAGCTTCCATTCGTCGTTCGTGCCGCAGTAGCTGTTGTCGATGACGCCGACGGAGTTGGCCTGCAGGATGCCCCAGCGGCGGAACGCAGAGCTCCTGGGCGCGGTACGGGCCTCGTAGCCCTCCGGCAGCTGCATGGAAACGCCGAGCGGCACCAGCGCGTACTCTCCGGCCCGGAGGGCCATGGTCTGGGCGACATAGAGGTCGATCCAGTCGCCCTTCTGCGTTTTTTTCAGGCGCGGCGCATCCGGGGAAAAATAGTGAATCTTGATTTTCGGCATGGAAATTCTCCTTACTGCCGCTCATCCCAGAGAACCACCGTTCCCTGCGCGAGCGTTTTTTTCATATCGATCAGCCTCTGGTTTTCCGAGCCCCGGAAGCGGAGGCTCAGGTTCTTCTTCTCCTCGACGAACGGCCCGTCCACCAGCACGTCCAGATGCTCCAGCAGGGCCTGCGTCGTGCCCGGGAGGCGCGGAAGCGTCCGGTCGTAAACATAGCCGGTAAAAGCCCAGATGGACTTTTCCGGAAGCTCGGCATGAATTTTTTCCGACAGGGCCAGAAGCCCCGGCTGATTTTCCGGTTCAAAGGGCTCGCCGCCAAGATAGGTGACGCCGCGGATATAGTGCGGGCGCAGAAGCGCCACCAGCCGCTCCATGACCGCCCCGTCAAACGGCTCCCCGAAGGAAAAGTCCCACGCCTGCGGATTGAAGCAGCCCCTGCACCGGTGCGTGCAGCCGGAAACAAACAGGCTCACCCGCACGCCCGGCCCGTTGGCAATGTCCCAGGGCTTGATCGCTGCATAATTCATAAAATCGCCTCCAAGCTGCGCGCGGCTGTTGACACAGCCGAAATATCTGTTACAATATCCACGGTACCATAATACCACATAAAACAAACAAAAACAAACAGAGGAGCGGATACCCATCAACGATCAGCAGCGGACCATGCACGAGCTTCTGGACCTTGGCCAGACGCTTCTGCTCTGCGGCGCGGAAATCAACCGCGTGGAAGACACCATGACGCGCCTGGGCCGGGCCTACGGCGCGCACAGCGTGGATATTTTCGTCATCACATCCGATATTGTTCTGACCATTCAGTTTCCGGACGGCTCGGAGCTGACGCAGACGCGCCGCATCAACCAGCCCTCCTCCACAGACTTTTCCAAGCTCGAGCAGCTCAACGCCCTCAGCCGCGCCTGCTGCCAGTCGCCTCTGCCGCTGGACGAGCTTCATACGCGCATCCACGCCATCGCGGACGGGCAGAAGCCGGAGATGCTTCTGTACCTTGGCAGCGTTCTTGGCGCGGGCGCGTTCGCCGTGTTCTTTGGCGGCAGCATTCTGGACGGCGCCGCCGCGGCGCTGATGGGGCTGCTGGTCTGCTTTCTGCAGCAGCGGGTGCTGCCGGTCTTCCGAAACGCCGCCGTCTTCCAGTTTCTCACGGCGCTGCTGGTCGGCTGCATCATCTGTCTTGCCGTGCGGCCGCTGGGCATGCTGCACCGGGACAAGATTCTCATCGGCGTCATCATGCTGCTCATTCCCGGCGTCGCCATTACAAATTCCGCGCGGGACATGCTCGTCGGCCACACGGTTTCCGGCCTTCTGCGCCTGACAGAGTCTTTGCTGATGGCCGGCGCGCTGGCGCTGGGCTTCGGCGCGGCGATCTCTCTTCTGGGGGTGTAAGGCATGAATCCGTTCATTCAGCTGCTTGCAGCCCTCGTCAGCACGGCGGGCTTCTGCCTGCTCTATCACATCCGGGCGCAGCTTGTGCCCTTTTCCGCGCTGGGCGGCGTTCTGAGCTGGGGGTTCTACCTTCTGCTTGAACGCGCGGACGCGGCCCCGTTTTACCCGGTGCTCTTCTCCGGCGTTTTTGCCGCCGTCTACTCCGAGCTCATGGCCAAATGCGTCCGCGCGCCGGCGACCATTTTTCTCATTCCGGCGCTCATCCCGCTGGTGCCGGGCGGCAGCCTCTACTACACCATGCTTGCGCTTGTCGAGCGCGACGAGGCCCGCTTCCGCCAGCAGGGCATGCTGACGCTGCAGTGGGTCGTCGCGCTGGCTGCGGGCATCAGCCTTGTCGCGGTTGCGCGGCAGATCCTGAAAACCCGCCGCTGAGACGGATTATAGCGTATTTTCAGATTCTTTGCAATTCCAAACGTCACATAAATAAAAGGAGATTTTCCATGGTCCAGAAGCTGCAGTATTTGACCGGCACAGGCACAGACCCGCACCGCAACCTCGCCATCGAGGAATACCTGACCGACACGGTTCCGGCGGGCACGTGCATTCTCTATCTCTGGCAGAACCGGCATACGGTCGTCATCGGCAGGAACCAGAACGCTTGGAAGGAATGCCGCACCACCGAGCTTGCACACGACGGCGGCACGCTTGCCCGGCGTCTTTCCGGCGGCGGCGCGGTCTATCACGATATGGGCAACCTCAACTTCACCTTCAGCCTCCGCACGGAGGACTATGATCTGCGGCGGCAGCAGCGCGTCATTGTGGAGGCCTGCCGGCTCCTTGGCGTCGAGGCGGAAATTTCCGGCCGGAACGACATTCTGACAAAAGGCTGCAAATTTTCCGGCAACTCGTTCTATTCCCACGCAGGCTGCTCGTTCCACAACGGCACGCTGCTTCTGAACGTGGATATGGCAAACCTCGGAAAATATCTGACGCCCTCGAAGGCAAAGCTCACCAGCAAGGGTGTGGAGTCGGTGCGCTCGCGCGTCATCAACCTGACCGAGCTCCGTCCGACGCTCAGCGTGGAGGAAATGTCGCAGGCCATGATCGCCGCCTTCCAGAACGTCTATGGGCTTCCCGCGCAGGCGCTTTGCGAAGAGGAGCTTGACGCCGCGGAGATCGCCCGCCGCTACGAGCGCTTCCACAGCTACGACTGGAATTACGGCAAGACCTTCGCCTTCAGCTTCTCCTGCGCCGAGCGCTTCTCCTGGGGCGAGTGCACGCTGGAGCTTGCCGTCAGCAAGGGCCGTGTCGAGCAGGCCGCCGTCTTCTCCGACGCGATGGACGCCGAATTTGCCCAGCCGCTGGCCGCGGCGCTGACCGGCTGCCGCTTCACGCTGGACGAGCTGTGCGCGCGCATCCGCGCCGTTCCGGAGGCCGCCGCCTGCGCGGACGATCTGTGCCGGCTGCTGCACGAACAGAATCTGTAAATATCAAGGCGCTGCACGGAAAATCCGCGCAGCGCCTTCAGCGTGTCGAAAAAGTCTTTTCGCCCCGCTGAGTCCGGTTTTCTGAACTTTTTGAAGTTCAGAAAACCGCTTGATTGAACGCGAAGGGGGCTTTTTG
>CAKUHJ010000015.1 GCA_934655935.1 uncultured Oscillospiraceae bacterium
CGCCGGGTAGAACGCCGCCTGCGCGCGCACGTCCGCCATGACGCGCTTGAGCCAGCGGTCGTCCTGCTCCGCCGGGATATACTCCTCCAGAAGCGGCAGAATGGCCGCGCCGAACACGCTGATGGTCCGCACAAAGCCGTACTGCGCCGCGTTCTGCAGCGCAAGCCTCAGCTGCTTCTGCCAGAGGCGGTTCTTCTTCCGGTACAGGGCAATGGCGCGCAGCAGCGAAAGCTGAATGCCGTCGATGACGCGCCGGCAGACCTCGCAGTACGACTCCAGCGGCGCAAGCGTCAGCAGCGCCGCCCCCGGCCGGCCCCCGGCCAGCTCCGCCATCGCCTGGGTAAAATACTGGTAGCGCTTGAGCACGTTCAGCTGCAGCGGCTCCCGCGGCGCTTTTTCGTGGTACCAGCGCTCCACAGCCTCCAGATCGCCCGTATGCAGCGCAATCCGGCACAGCAGCGCGTCCACATTCGGCAGAAAGCGCGTAAGCGCGTCCCGGGCAAACTGCGCGCGCAGCGTTTCAATGGTGCGCCGCGCATCGTCCGCCTGTCCGGCCGCCAGCTGGCTGCGGGCAAGCAGGCCCGCCGTTGCGAACACAAGGTCCGGCGTTCCGTTCTGCTGCAGTTCGTTCAGGCGCGAGACCAGGCGCAGCATCCGCCCCGAAATGTCCTCGCCCTTTTCAAATTTACTCTCGGCAATCGCGCAGTCGGCAAGCCCGACGCCGTCGCGCCCCAGAACTGCCTCGACGGGTACGCGCAGCGTATGATAAAGAATATCGTCCCGCCGGCTCCAGTCCGAAAAATCCTTGCCGCCGTTCATGATGCTGGGCAGGGCGCTGGTCACGGAGAAGGCGGGCAGCTGCACCTCGCCGCTGCGAAGCAGCCTGTAGACCTCGGGAATGGTCTTTGTCAGCGCCTCCACGCCTCTTTGCGGCAGGGAAACGTCCAGCCAGGCCAGCCGTCCGCGCGCCTGCCGGCCCGCGGCGTCCTGCCGGGAGCGGCAGGCGGAAAAATCCGCCAGAGCCTGATACCACCGCTCGGAGCCTTCATAGTCCGCCTGCAGCGCGCAGAGCATGCTCATTGCCTGCATCAGGGCAGGCGAGGCAAGAATTTCTTCCTCCGGCAGCGCGCAGTAATAGCGCTCAAGCTCACTGTAGTGGCCCATGCCCGGATGAAGCTCCGCGTTGCGGACCAGAAGCTCGGAAATCTTCGCCGCGTCGCCGCCCTGCTCATAGCACACCAGCGCGTGCGGGAAATCGCCCTGCAGCTCATAGTAAAGCGCGCCCCGGCGCAGCAGCGCCTTGCGCTTTTCCTCTGTGTACTCCCGCTCCATCTCCCAGAGCAGGAAGCGGCGGAACTGCGGCCAGAAGCGGATGCGGCCGTCCTCGCCATAGCGCATCATGGTGGTATAGCGCTGCAGCCATTCCAGGAGCTCCGGCGCGCGCGCGTCGCCGCTGACCATGCGGGCCATCTCAGAATCAAAGGACTCAAACGGCGCCAGCTCCAGCAAAAAGCGCCGCACCGGCAGGTCAAAGCGCTGATAGACCTCGGTTTCAAAATACAGGAAAACCTCCCGGAAGCCCTCTGCAAGCAGCTCCGGCGTATAGGCCTTCTTTGCCCGCAGCATACGCGCGGTGATCGCCAGGCCCAGCGGATACCCGGACGTCTCCTTCAGCATTTCCGTCAGCTCCGCCTCATTGATCGGCAGGTCGCAGGCGCGAAGAAGCTTTTTGGTATCCTCCCGGTCAAACAGAAGGCTCTGTGCATCCAGCGTGCACATGAGTCCCGCGTATTCAAACGCCCGCAGCCATCCGGGGGGTACGCCGCGCGAGCACAGCACAAACCGGCGCTCCGGGTTTTCCCGGATAATTTCGCACAGGGTCTGCCGCTCCGTCTGCTCCGGAAAATATTGAAAATCGTCCAAAAGCATGACTTCCCAGTTCCCGGCAAGCGCGGCCGCGGAAAAGTCCGGCGCGGCGCTGTTCGCGCGCAGAACCCTTCGTCCGGAAAGCAGCGCCTCGGCCAGGGCGGTCTTGCCGAAGCCGCAGGGCGCGCTGAAAAATATGATTCTGCCCCGCTCCATTCCCTTCTGGAACTGCGCGGCGACAGCTTCCTTTATGATCATGGTATCCTGCATGATGCATGTTCCCTTTCTGCCATTTTCTTCATACTTATTATATAGCAGAAAACCGGGCTGTGTAAATCATACCGAGGTATGATTCAGCGCGTTGAAAAAGTCTTTTCGCCCCGCTTGCGTAAAAAAGCGGGCCGGGCGTGCCGAAAGGCCACGCAGCGGCCCCCGCCGGGCCTACCAGCGGTTTTCGACCTTCTCCGCAAAGCCGAAGAAATCCCGCACGGGAAGCACGCTCCCATCGTCCAACGTCACCCGGCCTGTGAAGCGGCCGAAGACCTGGTGCTGGTCGGATTTGACGATCAGCGCGCTCGTGCAGGCCGCACGGTCCAGCACGGGGACAAAGTCCATGTAAAAGCGGTTGTCGTCGCTGGTAAAGCGCCAGGGCGAAAGATAGTCCTCCCTGCCGTTTTTCATCGGAATTCCGAACGTCACCTGAGAAAGCTTGTGAAGCCTGCCGTCGTAGAACACCGCGTTTTCCGAGGCCTGCGAGGTATCGCCGAAGCCATAGCCCAGGTTAAAGCCAAACGGCACGCCGTCCAGAAGCCCGGAGGCGCTGCCCCAATACCAGGTGTTGTGATACGTCCAGACGCCGCGTCCCCAGTCAAGCACCGCGAAGAAGCGGTCCTTTGTCAGCTCATACCGCTTTGCGCCGAGCTCAACCCAGCCCTCGGCGCGCAGGCAGTTAATTTTCTGGTTGAAATAGAAGTGCGCCTTCTTTTCAAACGGCGTCGCGATGACCATGCTCTGCTCCGGCTCGTCCGTCAGGCGCAGCAGACCGCAGATTGCATCCTCGCCGCGGAAGCGGTTCATCTGGAAGGAGAGAACCCGCGCCCCGTCCTCATGGTAAAAGGCCAGCGCGTAGCGGCCGCGGGCAATTTCGCTCGCGCCCTCCCGTGAGCTTTCGGGCAGATTCGTCCGCCCGAGCGGCAGAAGGCGCATGGGGCTGGTAGTCTGCTCCCAGCCCTCGTCAAAGTTCAGAAACGAAATGGAGTCCAGACCCATATAGCCGTTATCCGCGATGGTAAGCGCCAGGCCGATGTGCCCGTCGGTAATCAGATAGTAGTCCCACTCCTTGATCCGCAGTGGACTTACCTGGATATCCGCGCGGCGGTAAACCGGCAGAAGAGACCGCGCCCAGCCCGGCTCGCGCAGATCGCCCGCGCGGTTCAGAAGCGGGGCGCGCTTGAGAATTTCGTGCTGCATCATCTGTTTTCCTCCTTTTTCTTTCCAAGCCCTGCAAAAAACGGGAAGCTCAGCGGCCATACCAGGCCCGCGAAGAGAACCACCAGAAAATAGCGCACAGCGTTCGAGGCGGCGTGGCCGGCGAAGAGCGCAGCCAGCGGCGCTTTGAGCGCGGTCTTGATGGCCGCAGTAAGCCCGAGCCCCAGAAGGAGCTTGCAGAGCTGGCCCGGAAGCGGCGCGTGCACGTCAAAGCGGGTGTACGCCGTGTCCACCCGGTAAACGATCCCAAGCCCCAGCATGGCGCCCAGAAGGCTCCAGCCGTTCTTTACGCCTGCGGCGTAATTTTCCAGGTCCAGATTTTCCGGGAAGGGCCAGGCATAGACGAAGACCACATAGGCGGCAATCAGCGCCAGCATGCAGGCAAGAAGCCGCTGCGCGCAGCGGGAAAACGCCTCGTCCGTCTTAAAAAGCGGCCAGAGCAGGATCACCAGCCCCAGCGCCAGCACGAAGCTTACGCCCACGTCCAGCGGCGTGTGCACGCCAAGATACATCCGGGAAAACGGCACAAGCAGCATCAGCAGAACGCAGACTGCGCGCACCCAGGTTTTCCTGACGCCCAGCGCGACCGCGCCCGCCGTGCCGACGATGTTCTGCGTATGCCCGGAGGGGAAGGAATAGCCCGTCGCGGCGGCGCGGGCCGATTCGACGATGGAAAAATCGGGGTCCAGCACCCAGGGCCGCGGCACGCGGAACAGAAGCTTCAGCGTCTGATTGCACACCGTTCCGGCAAAGCCGACCGTAAAAATATAGTAGCCCAAGCGCTTGCTGACGCACCAGTAGATCAGAAGCGCCGCCGCCATGAACACGGCCTCGCCGCCAAGCTGCGTGACGGCCGCGAACAGCTTCTCGCCCAGCGGCGTACGCAGCGACTCCAGAATCCGAAGAAAACCCATACAGAAGCCTCCTGAAAGCAGATGACGCCAGCGCCGGCTGACGCTCAGCGTGTCGAAAAAGTTTTTTCGCCCCACTGCTCTGCCGCAGAGCTGCAGAGCATAGCTTTTCGGCACTCTCACGAATAGGATACCATTTTCCGCCGGAGAAAGCAATGCGCTTGCATTTTTTCCGGCAAGCGGATAAAATAAAAAAAAGCAAAAACGGATGAAAGGGCGAACACACCATGTTTTCCAATGAAGAACGCTGCATTCTGCAAAAGCCTCAGCTTCTTGAGGTCATCTGCCAGCTGCGCTTCCCGGATATTCTGAAAATTGACGCAGGCGAGCCCGCCATGTTCCAGGACGCTGTGCGCGCGGAGTATCCGCAGTATGCAAAAAAGGTCGAGCAGCTTCCGCCCCAGCTGGTAAACGGCAAGCCCGTTCCGCAGGGCACGGTCAACAACTATCAGTTTGTCTCCGCCGACGGCCAGTGGAAGCTGAGCCTGACCAAGGGCTTTATTGCGCTCTCCACCCACGCGTATTCCCGCTGGGAGGATTTTGCCAAGCGGCTTGACGCGGTTCTGGCCGTCTTTATCCAGGAATACCGCCCGGCCTTTTTCTCCCGCGTGGGCCTTCGCTACATCAACGCCTTCCGCCGCGAGGCGCTGGAGCTGGACGGGTGCGCGTGGAAGGAGCTTATCACGCCGGGCTTTCTCGGCCTGATGGCGGATGAGGACGCGCAGGAGTCCTCGTTCCTGAAAAACGAGCAGAACATCACCGCGCTCATGCCCGGCGGCGCAAAGGCCAACGTTCACTGCGGCCCGGGCGTCCTGCGGAAAACCGAAAACCGGACCGGAAAGACCAGCGAGGAAAAGGTTTTCATGCTGGATCTGGACGTCTATATCGACGGCAGAACCGAGCTTTCCCACGCCGTCCCTGCGCTCAACATCGTCCACGGCAACGCCGGAAGCCTCTTCCGCGCGGCGGTTACGGAGAAGCTCCTGTCCGCCATGGAGCCCGGCGTGTGAACCGGACGCAAAAATTTTTCCACATTTTCGAAAAAAATTACAACTTTGACACATCTGTGCGGTAAAGTGGAGAAAACACGGACGAAACCGGGTGTATGCCAATGAAGAAAATCCTGATCATCGAAGACGACCGCGCCATCAACCGTCTGATCAAAAGCACGCTCAGCGCCGAGGGCTACGCCTGCGACTGTGCGTTTGACGGGCGCGCGGGCGCGAACCGGATCGAGCAGAACCGCTACGATCTGATTCTGCTGGACCTGATGCTGCCGGAAATCTCCGGCTACGAGCTTTTGGATTATATCCGCCCGATGGGCGTGCCGGCCATTGTCATTTCGGCGATGGCCGGCGTAGAGGACCGCATCCGCGGTCTGCGGATGGGCGCAGACGATTATCTGTGCAAGCCCTTCCAGATCGGGGAGCTTCTTGCGCGCGTGGAGTCGGTTCTCCGAAGAGCCGGCGCGCCGCAGAAGAGCATCCAGCTCGAGGATGTGCGCATTGACCCGGAATCCAGACAGGTTTTCAAGGCCGGCGTGCCGGTGGAGCTGACGGTAAAGGAATTTGACCTGCTTCTGGAGCTGGTGCGGCATAAGAATGTGGCCCTCAGCCGCGCGGCGCTTTATGAAGCGGTCTGGCAGGAGGAGTACACCGGCCAGACACGGACGCTTGACTCCCATATTCAGCGCCTGCGCCGCAAGCTCGACTGGAACGATAAAATTCAGACGGTTTTCCGCATCGGTTACCGGCTGGAGGTGCGCCGTTGAAGTATTTTCACAAGCTGTTTTTCAGCATTCTTGCCATTGTGACGCTGGCGGTGACGGTTGTGGAATATTACGCCGTCTCCTACAGCCTGGAAAACGCGTACGCACGCGAAAAAAGCACGGTGCTCTCGCAGCATGCGCTGGTGCAGTACACGGTGCGCTCCGCGCTCGTCAGCGCGTCAGAGGACGGCGCCGTCAGCCCTGCGGAGCTGCCCGTAATCGGAGAAAAGGCCGCGGCACTGATGGCCGGCGGCTTTTTGTCCTTTTCGGACGAAAGCGGGAAAATTTATTACTCCAGCCTCTCGCTTTCCGCCGCGCTGCCCGATCCGGCGGAGGGCTGCGTCAGCTATGCGGCCGCCGCGGACGAAGCCGGCGCCTTTTTAAAGGCGGAAAGCCGCTTTTCATACGGCGGGCAGACGTTCGTCCTGACCACCGCGCAGGATATCTCGTCTGTTTTTTCCGAGGCCGACGCGCTGCGTGCGGCCTGCAAGCGCATCTACCTGATTGTTTCCGCGTGCAGCGTCCTTGCCGCCTTTGCCCTTGCGTGGGGCCTGACCCGGCCCATTCTCGCGCTGCAGCGCACCAGCCGCTTCTTTGCCTCCGGGAACTATCAGATCCGCTCAAATTTGCGCACAAAGGACGAAATTAAGGAGCTTTCGCTGACCTTTAACCAGATGGCGGATACCATCGAGGAAAAAATCTCCGAGCTCTCCGAGGCCGCCGAGCGGCAGAAAACCTTCACGGCGAACTTCGCCCATGAGCTCAAAACGCCCATGACCTCCATCATCGGCTACGCAGACACCATCTACCAGAAAAAGCTGCCGCCTGCAGAGGTCCGCCGGAGCGCGGGCTACATCCTCAACGAGGCCATGCGCCTTGAGGCGCTGTCGTTCAAGCTGATGGACCTGATTCATCTGGACAACGGACATTTTATCCTGGAGGAAACTGAAATCTCCCAGGTCCTGGAGGACGCGCGCGCGTCCATTCTTCCTGCGGCCGAAAAGCGGGGCGTCAGCGTGCAGGCCAGCTTCGCGCCCGGCTGGGTGCGGCTGGAATACGACCTTTTCAAGACGCTGCTGCTGAATCTTCTGGACAACGCGCTCAAGTCCGGCAGCACAACCGTGGGGCTCTACGGCGCGGCGGAGGGCGGCAGCTACCGCATCCGCGTTGTGGACAACGGGCGCGGCATTCCGCCCGAGGAGCTCAAGCGCATTACGGAGGCATTTTACATGGTGGACAAATCCCGCTCCCGCAAGGAGCACGGCGCAGGACTCGGCCTTGCGCTGTCGGCCAGGATCGCGCGGCTGCATCACACCGCGCTCGACTATGCCAGCAAGCCCGGCACGGGCACAATGGTCACACTGACGCTTCAGGCGGTGGAATACGATGGACAGGAAGAATGAGACAAAAAGGCCCGCGCTGCTGACCCGGCTGAAGGAGGGTTGGGCCGCCGGCGTCGTGCTGTTCTTCGCGGCGCTGATCATCGCCGCGGGACTGCTGATTCCGGATCTGCTGCTGCAGAAGCGAAAGGAGCGGCTGCTCCTGGACGCCGGCCTTGCTGAAACGCAGAGCGTCGACCCCTACAGCCACCGCACACAGGCTGAGCGCGTGCACGCGCTCTATCTGCGCTTTTCCTCCGCATCCACCCAGTGGGACAGCTCGCGCAGCGCCTTCGGCAACGAGCTGACGGACGTGCAGGCCCGGCGCTTTGCGCGCGCGATTCTGGAGAGTCTGCCGCTTCCTGGCGCGGACAGTATGCTTTTACGCGAGCCGGCGCTTCTTTGCGCGCCGGAGGACCCGACGCTTTCCGTATGGCTGATTCAGGCGGAGGGCGCCGCGCTGTATCTTGACGCGGTCTCGGGCCTGCCGGTTTACGCGTCTGCGGCGCTGGATACCGGCGCGCTGGATACCGAGCTTGAAACGCTCTGGCTGCGCGCGGCCGAGGCCGTCTGCACGGCCTTTCCGGACTTCGCCGCAGGGCCATTCCCTGCGCCGGACTACGAGGAGGAGGCTTCGGAGGACGGACTTTACCTGCTCCGGCTCAGCGCCCCGCTGGGCGCGTATGCGCTCACGCTGCGCATCGGCTTTGACCAGGAGGCCGGGCGCTACCGGAGTCTGGAATTTTTTCTGCAGAATTGACAACTCTGACACAAGTTTGTGAAAACTCGGCAAAATCCGCCTGTTATCCTGAAAGTACAAAATCGACAGGAGGGATTCTGATGCAGACGGCACAAAGAAGGCAGCGGGGCCGCCCAAGAAGCGGCGAAGAAGAAAAGCAGGTCTGGGTCGACCATGTAAGGAAGCTCGTTTCCTTTCATGAAATTCCGGAGGCAGCCCATGTCAGAAGCCCGGAAGGCGCATTCTGGCTGAGCGTGCTGCAGCTGCTTTCCCTCGGCTACCGGGTACAGTAGCGCTGCCCCGGCCTTTCGTGAAACAATACTATATCTTGTGTTTCACGGGTGTAAAGTGCCGGATTAAAACAAAATATTGTGCATTCATACAAAATGCCGCCCCGCCGCTTGACAAGCGGCGGGGCATTCGCTATCATAGGGGAGCCGCACAAGAAATTGTGGTCTGAGGCAATTGAAGCTACCATATCCGGATTTTTCATCCGGTTTTCTGCCAGGAGAAACGAGAAAGGAACCAAAGCCATGAAGATTATCAAGCGAAACGGCTCGGAGGCTACATTTGACATTGTGAAGATCATCTCCGCCGTAACGAAGGCCAACAATGTCGTAGAAGAAGCCGAACGCCTGAGCCCTATGCAGATCCGCCGCATCGCCGAAAGCGTGGAAAACAGCTGTCTGTCCATGAACCGCGCGCTGAACGTGGAGGAGATTCAGGACCTGGTTGAGCACCAGATCATGGCGCACGGCGCCTATGAGGTCGCCAAAAACTATATCACCTACCGCTATACCCGCTCTCTCGTGCGCAAGTCCAACACGACGGACGAAAAAATCCTCTCGCTCATCGAGTCGAACAACGAGGAGGTCAAGCAGGAAAACTCCAACAAGAATCCCACGGTCAACGCCGTTCAGCGCGACTATATGGCCGGCGAGGTTTCCAAGGACCTGACGGCCAGAATGCTCCTGCCGCGCGAGATCGTCGAGGCGCACGAGGCCGGCATCATCCATTTTCATGACGCAGATTACTTTGCCCAGCATATGCACAACTGCGACCTTGTGAATCTGGAGGATATGCTCCAGAACGGCACGGTCATTTCCGGCACGCTCATCGAAAAGCCGCACAGCTTCTCCACTGCCTGCAACATCGCCACGCAGATCATCGCCCAGATCGCCTCCAACCAGTACGGCGGCCAGTCCATCAGCCTGACGCACCTTGCGCCGTTTGTCGACGTTTCGCGGCAGAAAATCCGCAGGAGCGTGCTGGAAGAGCTCCGCGACTTTGGAACCGAAGCCAGCGAGGCGCAGATTTCCCGCGTGGTGGAAAAGCGCCTGCGCGATGAAATCCGCAGAGGCGTGCAGACCATCCAGTATCAGGTCGTCACACTGATGACCACGAACGGCCAGGCGCCGTTCATCACGGTCTTCATGTATCTCGGCGAGGCGCGCAGCGAGGCCGAGCGCGCGGATCTTGCCATCATCATCGAAGAAACGCTCAACCAGCGCATCGAGGGCGTAAAGAACGAGAAGGGCGTCTGGATTACGCCGGCCTTCCCGAAGCTCATCTACGTTCTGGAGGAGGACAACATTACCGAGGGCTCCCGCTACTGGTATCTGACGAAGCTCGCCGCGCGCTGCACGGCACGGCGCATGGTGCCGGATTATATCTCCGAAAAGAAAATGCGCGAGCTCAAGCTCTCCAAGGGCGAAACGCCGGGCCACGGCGACGTGTATACCTGCATGGGCTGCCGCAGCTTCCTGACGCCGGACCGCTCCGGCAACGGCTGGGACAATATCGCCAACGCCGGAAACTACGAGCCCGGAAAGCCCAAATACTATGGCCGGTTCAACCAGGGCGTGGTCACCATCAACCTGGTGGACGTGGCGCTTTCCTCTGCGGGCGCGCTGGATAAGTTCTGGCAGATTTTTGACGAGCGGCTGGAGCTGTGCTACCGCGCGCTCATGTGCCGCCACAACCGCCTGAAGGGCACGCTCTCGGACGCGGCGCCCATCCTCTGGCAGTACGGCGCGCTGGCGCGCCTGCCGAAGGGCGAGCCGATCGACCGCCTTCTTTACGGCGGCTATTCCACCATTTCGCTTGGCTACGCCGGACTCTACGAGTGCGTCAAGTATATGACCGGCAAGTCCCACACCGATCCTGCCGCCACGCCATTCGCGCTCGAGGTCATGCGGCATATGAACGAGGCCTGCGCCCGCTGGAAGGAGAAGGAGGACGTTGACTTCTCGCTCTACGGGACGCCGCTTGAGTCCACAACCTACAAATTCGCAAAATGCCTGCAGAAGCGCTTCGGCGTCATCGAGGGCATCACGGACAAGAATTATATCACCAACTCCTATCACATCCACGTGACGGAGAACATCAACGCCTTTGATAAGCTTGCGTTTGAATCGCAGTTCCAGGCCCTCTCCCCCGGCGGCGCAATCAGCTACGTCGAGGTACCGAACATGCAGCAGAACCTGGACGCAGTGCTCGAGGTCATGAAGTTCATTTACGATCACATCATGTACGCCGAGCTCAACACGAAGTCCGACTATTGCCAGGTCTGCGGCTTCGACGGCGAAATCGTCATCCGGGAGGACGCCGACGGAAAGCTGGTCTGGACCTGCCCGCAGTGCGGCAATACCGACCAGTCCAAGATGAACGTCGCCCGCCGCACCTGCGGCTACATCGGCACGCAGTACTGGAACCAGGGCCGCACGCAGGAAATCCGCGACCGCGTGCTGCATCTGTAAGCGTTCCTGAATTTCACAAAGCATGCACAGCCCCGCCTGCCACCGCGCCTTCCGCGTATGTCAGCGGGGCTGTATGCTATGCTTTTTTCGACAGTCTCACGGCAGGTCGCAGCTCATGCGACCTGTTGCTTTATCGCTTACCCCAATGCATTAATTCCTTTTGTCTGCACCGCCATTAGGTTACTGTATGGTTACTTTCTATGTTATTCATCGCGCCGCTTCAAAGCAGTCTATCAATATTAGCATCAGCTCAGAATTATTCGCGGGATTTCACGGGCTTTGAAAATAAGACCATTTCAAAATAGCCAATTCCTTGACACCCTGATTTTTGAAAATGACGATTTCTATCTAAATGGCCAAACAGACTTGAAAGCAGAATACAATTGTAGTATGATGACAAATAAAGGAGTGGATGCCGCTTGGATGAGCCGCGTTTAGAAATTCCAGTTAAAAAATATACCGGTGAATCTGCCGTCATTTCCATGCGATTGCCACGCGACATGCTGCAGGAAATTGACACGATTGCAGCCGATACGGGTCGGACAAGGAACGAAGTCTTAACACTCTGCATGGAGTTTGCGTTAAATCATCTCGACAGAGGATCTAAATAAAACGGAACGGGAGAGAAAAGAATGGCTATCATCAAATGCAAAATGTGCGGCGGGGATTTAAACGTCGAAGAAAACAGCCAGATCGCAGTCTGTGAATACTGCGGAACGCAGCAGACCGTTCCGAAGCAGGACAACGAAAAGAAGCTGACACTGTTCGCGCGTGCACATCGGCTGCGCTTTGCCTGCGAGTTTGATAAGGCGTCGGGCGTTTATGAGTCCATCGTGGCGGAGTTCCCGGAGGAAGCGGAAGCCTACTGGGGACTTGTGCTCTGCAAGTACGGTATTGAATACGTTGATGATCCAGCGACTGGTAAAAAAGTGCCCACATGTCACCGCTCAAGCTTTGACTGCGTGCTGGAGGATGCGAATTTTGAACTGGTGATGGAATACGCTGATGCCGTTGCGCGGAAACTCTACCGCGAAGAAGCCAAAGCCATTGAGGAACTGCGTCGCGGTATCATCGAGGTTTCCAGCCGCGAGGAGCCGTATGATATTTTCATCTGCTATAAGGAAACGGATGAAAACGGTCAGCGGACACTTGATTCTGTCTTGGCGCAGGACTTATATGATGCATTGACGGAAAAAGGCTACCGGGTATTCTTCTCGCGCATTACATTGGAGGATAAGCTCGGTCAGGAATACGAGCCGTATATCTTTGCTGCGCTCAATTCCGCGCGCGTGATGCTGGCTGTCGGAACAGACTACGAATATTTTAACGCCCCGTGGGTCAAGAACGAGTGGGGCCGGTACTTGCAGCTCATTGCCGCCGGGCAGAAAAAGTCTCTCATTCCCTGCTATAAAAATATCGACGCTTATGATATGCCGAAGGAATTTGCAAAGCTGCAGGCACAGGATCTCGGCAAGATCGGTGCAACGCAGGACTTGTTGCGCGGAATTGAAAAGCTGTTTGGCAAGTCTGCATCGCAGGCTTCGTCAATGCAAGCGACCAGCGCGCCAAACGTCGATTCTCTGCTGCGACGCGGCAATTTGCTTCTGGAGGATGCAGACTGGGAAAATGCGGATGCCTATTTTGATAAGGTGCTGGATATCGCTCCGGAATGCGCGGAAGCATATCTTGGGAAGCTCCTTGTGAGCAAACAGGCAAGGACGGTTGAGGATTTTGCCAAACAATATGTTTCGGAGATCGCCGCGAGTGCTCCGATCCAGGAATACTCCGTCGACTGTGAGGCAAACGAGGCGTTTATTCAAACCTGCGTAAAAAAATACCGTGTACCATTCTATCTGGGCGAGGAAGAGATTCGGAAATTCCTGGACTTCGACCATTCGTTCCGAGCTGCCGCCCCCGGGTATTTCCATGACAAAGCGGCAGATATTGGCACCCTGCTGCAAGACGACCGCAATTATGCCCGCGCGGAACAGTTCGCGTCGCCGGATGTCCAAAATCAGCTGGAAGCCCTGCGCAACGCGGTGATAAGCGGTCTTGAGGAGCAGGAAAAGCTCAATTCAGCTAAGCACGCGAATGCGATGACACACATCGTCACGCAATCGCACGACTATCTCAGGGCGAAGGAGCAGCAGCTGGCTGCGCTGAATCAGAAGCGGCTCGCGCAGAGGCAGCGCACCGAACAGGATCTGGAGCAGCAGAAGCTGAAGGCAGAGGCGGATGAAAAGGAACGCCAGCTGCAATTGCAGCGGAAAAAGCAGCTTGAGGAGGAGAGCCGCCAGCAGCTGATCGCGCTGGAAGAGGAGGAGAAGCGGCAGACGGAGACCTTGCGCCGAAAGGAGCAAGCCGCAAAAACACGCAAAATCGTCGGCGTTTTGATCCATATTGGGCTGACAGCGCTTTTGATCCTGCTCTGTACAAGCGCATCCATTGCAGCGCGTGTCAATAATCTCTGGATTCTCTTTGGCGGATATTTGATCTTCACCCTCGCGCAGGGCATCACGCACGCCGTTTGCCGCACGCCGAGCGGCTTCCTCTGGCTCCCGCCTGTATGCGGCTTTGTTTACATGACGCTCCTTGCTGTCAGCACGCCGACCAGCGACGTTTTTCTGGTAGCAGCGGTAGGCGGCGCTTTTTGCTTCGGCATTGGCATGATCGCCAGACTGTTCCGGCGTAAATAGAGAAAAAAGAGAAAGGAAGAGCATATATGCCTATCATCAAATGCAAGATGTGCGGTGGAGATATTGAGATCTCGCCTGACAAGACCTTTGGGACGTGTGAATACTGCGGCAGCACGATGACGCTGCCGAAGACGGATGACGACCAGCGGCTGAGCTTATTCAACCGTGGCACGCATCTGCGGCGAAACGGTGAGTTTGACAAAGCTGCGGCGATCTACGAGCGGCTGATCGGCGAGAACGATGCAGATGCCGAGGCACACTGGAACCTGCTGCTCTGCCGGTACGGCATCGAGTATGTGCAGGACCCGGCTTCCGGCGAACGCATCCCGACCTGTCACCGCGCGAGCTTTGACAGCATTCTGAACGACGTGGATTATCAGGCCGCGCTCAAATACTCCGACGGCGTGGCGCGGAGCCTGTACGAAAAGGAGGCGCAGCGCATCGCCAGCTTGCAGAAAGACATTCTGGCGATCTCGCAGAAAGAAACGCCGTTTGACGTGTTCATCTGCTACAAGGAATCCGACGAGAACGGCAAACGGACGAAGGATTCCGCGCTGGCGCAGGATATTTACTACCAGCTCACCGACGCGGGCTATAAGGTGTTCTTTGCGCGCATCACGCTGGAAGATAAGCTCGGGCAGGAATACGAGCCGTACATCTTCGCCGCCCTGCATTCGGCAAAGGTCATGGTCGTGGTCGGCACGAAGCCGGAGCATTTTAACGCCGTCTGGGTCAAAAATGAATGGAGCCGGTATCTCGCGCTCATGCGCACCGACCGCAGCCGCCTACTCATCCCCTGCTACCGCGATATGGACCCGTATGACATGCCCGAAGAGCTCAGCATGCTGCAAAGTCAGGATATGGGCAAGATCGGGTTCATTCAGGATCTCATCCGCGGCGTCAAAAAGGTCGTGGACGCGGCAAAGCCGCAGGAAACTGCGGCGGAGACGGTCAAGGAGACCGTCGTGGTACATAACGAGGGCGGCAGCAACGTACAGGCGCTGCTCGACCGCGGACAGATGGCGCTGGAAGACGGCGAGTGGAGCAAGGCCGATGAGTTTTTCGAGCAGGTGCTCAATCAGGACGCAAAATGCGGCGCGGCATATCTGGGGAAGTTCCTAGCCAGAGTGCAGTGCCGTTCTGCAAAAGCGTATGCGGATGCATTTGTCAAAAAAGCAAAAGCAGACGCTCCCAATGGAAAGAACGTCAAAGCTTGTGATGCGGATACGGCATTTGTCGAAGTCTGCGTGAAAAAATATGCCGTACCGGGGATTTTTAGCGAGGAAAAAATTCGCCGGGCGTTGGATTTTGGTCTTTGGTATTGCAAGAATTCCGATTACTATGCACAAGCAGCTGAAGAAGCCCGCGTGCAGTTGACAGCCGATAAAGACCTGATGCGCGCTGTAAAGTATGCTTCAAATGAGGTAAAAACGATCACCGAGGATATCCCGCAGACGCTGGACACGCTGCGGCGGGATGCGGAGCAGCGTGAAAAAGTCGAGTGCGCTGCAATCACGGCAAACTACCGCGATTTTCTGACGAAAACCGAAGCAAGGCTGGAAAAGGAGCACCCGCAGCGGCTGAAAGCGGCGCAGGAGCAGAAAAAAGCGGCTGCAAAGACTAGAAAGCGCACGATCATCGGCGTAACGGCGGCAGTTGTTATCATTGCAGTGGTGTTGATTGTCACAAATGTCATCATTCCGGCTGTGAACTATTCCAAGGCCAAAGAATTGCTGACTGCTGGAGATTACGATGGTGCAATCACGGCACTTACGGCTCTGGGCGAGTATAAGGATTCTGCCGCTATGCGTATGGAAGCTGTAAATACAAAGGAATATGCACAAGCAGAGGCACTGCTGGCTGCTGGAGATGTGGAGAAAGCGGCTATGTCATTTAGTAAGAGTGGTAGTTATCAAGATGCACAGGAGCGTAGTATGTCCCTGTGGGGCACCGTAGCTGCGAGGGCATCATTGGCAGCAGGGCGGTCACACACTGCTGCGCTGAAAACGGACGGAACCGTGATTGCCGTAGGTAATAACGACGACGGCCAATGTGATGTCCCCGGTTGGACGGATATTGTGGCAATCAGCGCCGGAAGTTATTATACGGTCGGACTGAAAGCAGATGGTACTGTGATTGCCGTAGGTAATAACGACAACAGCCAATGTGATATCTCCGGTTGGACGGATATTGTGGCAATCAGCGCCGGAGACTATCACACAGTCGGTCTAAAAGCAGATGGAACGGTTGTGGCTGTCGGTTGGAACCGGTGCGGCCAATGCGGCGTTTCCGACTGGACAGACATTGTCGCCATTGCAGCAGGAAAGTCTCACACCGTTGGCCTGAAAGCAGACGGAACTGTGGTCGCGGTTGGCGCCGGAAGCTATGGGAAATGTGATGTTTTTGATTGGACGGATATCGTGGACATCAGGGCCGGAGAAAATCATACAGTTGGGCTAAAAGCGGATGGGACGGTAATCGCTGCAGGCTATAATAATGCAGGCCAGTGCAATGTTTCCGACTGGACGGATATTGTGGCCATCAGTGCCAGCTACGATAATACGGTTGGGCTGAAAGCGGATGGGACTGTTCTTGCAGTTGGAAGCAATAACGCTGGCCAACGCGACGATATTTCCGAATGGACGGATATTGTGGCCATCAGTGCCGGGTATTCTCATGTAGTTGGCCTGAAAGCGGACGGAACCTTGGTTGTCGCTGGCTATGATAAATATGTCAGCTATGATGATGTGCTCGGCTGGACAGACATCAAACTCCCGAACAAATAAGAGAGGATGGAGGACATGAGTAAATTTGTCATCGAATGTCCCAACTGTGGGAAATACGCGGAGGCCCGGACGGGGTTTTTTGCGCGGAAGAAGATCGACTGCGCGTGCGGCCATACGATCAACGTGCGCACGGACAAGCTGGCGGGGCGGGAGTGTCCGCACTGCGGGAACATGGTCGTGTTCGACCAGTCTAGGGGCGAAAAGGCGCTCTGCCCGGTCTGCCATGAGCCGATCAACACGCTGGCGGAGCAGTCCAATACCGTAGAGTTTTCCTGCGCACAGTGCGGCATCCGCCTGCGCACAAGCAAGGCGGCCGCGACCTATACCTGCCCCGTCTGCGACTGCGTGAACGACGTAGCCGAGCGGGTCGCGACTGAGAAGATCAAAAAGGACGGCCTTGCCAGCATCATCAAATATGAGGGCGACAACGAAACGCTCGTCTGGAAGCACCCGATTGAGGACTTCAACTTCGGCTCGCAGCTGATCGTCCACGAAAGCCAGGAGGCAATCTTCTTCCGCGACGGACAGGCGCTCGACCTCTTCGGCGCGGGCCGCTACACGCTGCAAACGCAGCAGCTGCCGCTGCTAGAGAAGCTCTACAAGCTCCCGACCGACACCGAGGGCACGTTCCATTCCGAGGTCTACTTTGTCAACCTCGCCACCCAGATGGGGATCAAGTGGGGCACAGACAGTAAGGTGCGTCTGTTTGACCCTGCCTCCGGCTTACATATCGAGCTCGGCGCGTCGGGTGAGTTTAACATCCGTGTAACTGATTCGCGCAAATTGTTACTCAAAGTCGTTGGCACGACGGGCGGGCTTGGACAAGAGCAGCTGCTCGGCATCGGAAACGGCAAGGGTTTCTTCCGCTCGATGGTCATGACGCAGGTTAAGAGCCACCTCGCGCAGACGATCAAGGAAAATGCGATCAACATTCTGGAGATCGACGAACACCAGATGTCACTCTCCGGCGCGCTGCGCGAGCGGATCAATGCCGCGCTGGACGAGTACGGTCTGACCATGCCGGAGTTCTACGTCAGCCGCATCGTAACGCCGGACGACGACCCCAATTTCCGCCGTATGAAGGAGCAGTACGCCGAGCAGTATCTGCTTGTCCGGCAGGAGAACATCCGCAAGGCCGAGGCGGAAGCAGCGGCAGACCGCAAGGCCGTCGAAGCGCAGACGGCTGCTAGAATGAAGATCATCGGCGCACAGGGCGAGGCGGAAGCACTCAAAATCCAGAAGCAAGCCGAAGCAGAGGCCTACCGGATGCAGGCTGAGGCGGAAGCCGCCGAAATGCGTATGAAGGGCTATACCTACCAGCAGGAAACGTCCCGACAGGTCGGCATGGAAGCAATGAAAAACGGACTTGGCGGCGGCGCAAACGCCGCAGGTGCGCTGGGCGACCTCGCGGGGCTTGGTGTGAGCCTCGGTGCGATGGGCAGCGTCATCGGCATGACGAAGGACGCGCTGAATCCCATGACACAGGACGCCGCGCAGATGGGCGCGGCAGTCGGCGCAGCCGTTGCGGTCGGCTGGGACTGCCCGGTGTGCGGTCACAAGAACATCACCACAAACTTCTGCCCCGACTGCGGCGGCAAAAAGCCTGAAGCGAAGACCGGCTGGGACTGCGCGCAGTGCGGCACGAAGAACATCCAGAGCAGATTCTGCCCGAATTGCGGCGCAAAGAAGCCGGAAGAATCCAACGGCTGGATCTGCCCGGAATGCGGCACAAAAGATATTCTGAGCAAGTTCTGCCCCAACTGCGGTGCGCGGAAGCCGGAAGAAAAACGCGGCTGGATCTGCCCGGAATGCGGTACGAAGGATATTATGACAAACTTCTGCCCGAACTGCGGACGGAGGAAAGATGAATCCTGCTGATTGGAGGAATGGACGATGAAACTGAGCAAAGGGAAATTTCAGACGATTCTGATTCTTGCCATTGTGCTGGCTGCATATCTGTTGCTGGCGTTTGTGATTCCATTCGCAAGGACCGCTGTGTTCTGGCTAGCACTGGTGTTCACGCTGGCAGCGTTCGGCGTGCAGCTGTATGTGCTGAAGCTGTCGTTTACAAAGGGCAGGGACGCGCGCAGCAAATTCTACGGTTTTCCGATTGCGCGCATCGGTGTCGTGTATTTGATCGTGCAGATCGCGTTGAGCTTTTTGTTCATGGCAATCGCAAAATTCTGCGCAGCATGGATCGCAGGCATTGTTTTTGCACTGCTGTTGGCTGT
This sequence comes from uncultured Oscillospiraceae bacterium, assembly GCA_934655935.1. GTDB lineage: Bacteria > Bacillota > Clostridia > Oscillospirales > Oscillospiraceae > CAG-170. The sequence continues at coordinate 18,624 of CAKUHJ010000015.1, forward strand.
CGCTGCCGTTGGCGTCATTGCTGCGGATGCAATGCGCGACGAGGTCGAACGTCAGGATGCACAGCTCAAAACCGACGTGGCCACCATGCGCGCGCTGCAATCCCGCGCGGCCGCGCTGGTTTCTCGCTGTGACGATGCAGAACTGAAGGTAGACGCGCAGAAGCTTTCCAATGCATTCAGATACAGCGATCCCGTGACAAATGATGCAACGAAGGACGCTGAACATGAGCTTTCTGCCTGCATGGACGAGCTGGAGCGGGCTGTTCTCGACAATGACACCGAAAGTGCGAAGGTGCTGATCAAACGCGCAGCAGCGCAGCTGGCAGAGCGGAACCGACTTTGTAAACTAAATAAGTAATGGCTTGCCTTTTGTAAGTCGGTGTGTCAGCTAAATTGCGTAAAAAGTAAAGAAGGTGTGCGCAAACAGACGTATGCACCCTTTCCCGCAGCCGGAATGTATGCTATAATTGATGTGTCAATTCAAAAGTTAGGAGAGATGCACCTTGCCTGGGCGTATTCGCAGAGCAGACACGGACATGACCAGCGGCAGCATTCTGCGTCACCTGGTCGCCTTTTCCGTCCCGCTTCTGATCGGAAATGTCTTTCAGCAGCTTTACAACACCGTTGACAGCGTGGTGGTCGGCAATTTTGTCGGCAAGCACGCGCTGGCCGCCGTCGGAAGCGTCGCGCCGGTCATCAACACGCTCATCGGCTTTTTTGCCGGCTTTGCGACCGGCGCGGGCGTTCTGATTTCGCGCTATTACGGCGCGCATGAGCAGGAAAATGTCCACAAGGCCGTACAGACCACCATCGCCCTGACCATTGTTCTGAGCGTAGTTCTGAGCGTTCTGGGCGTCTGGATGACGCCGATGATGCTGCGCGCGATGAAAACGCCGGACGACGTCATTGTGCAGGCCGGGGAATACCTCCGGATTTATTTTGCCGGTCTGGGCGGCCTGCTGCTCTATAACAGCGGCTCCGGCATTCTGCGTGCGGTCGGCGATACGAAAAGGCCGCTCTATTTTCTGATTTTCTCCGCCGTTGTCAATACGGTGCTGGACATTGTCTTTGTCGCCGTCTTTCAGATGGGCATCGCGGGTGTTGCCATCGCGACAGTGTTCGCGCAGCTGGCCTCCGCGGCGCTGACGCTTCTGGTCCTGATGAAAACCAGCGGCAGCTACCGCCTGGTCTGGCGCGAGGTGCGCATGGACCCGGCCATGCTCCGGCGCATCTGCGCGCTGGGCCTGCCGTCGGCGGTGCAGCTGGCGCTGACCGCGTTCTCCAACGTCTTCGTTCAGTCCTACATCAACCGCTTCGGCTCGGACTGCATGGCCGGCTGGACCTCGTACAACAAGATCGACGCCTTTGCACTCCTGCCGATTACCTCAATCTCCATGGCCGCGACAACCTTTGTCGGCCAGAATCTCGGCGCCGGCGACCCGGCCCGCGCGAAAAAGGGCACGCACACGGCGCTGGCCCTCTGCGAGCTCACCACCGCCGTCATTCTCGTTCCGCTGATGGTTTTCGCGCCGCAGCTCATCCGCCTGTTCAATCAGGAGCCCGGCGTCCTTTCCTACGGCACGCTCTTTATCCGCCTTATCTCCCCGTTCTATCTGCTGATCACCGTCAACCAGGTCATCGCCGGCTCTCTGCGCGGCGCGGGAGACTCGCGAAACTGTATGCTCATCACGCTCGGCTCGTTCGTCGTGTTCCGGCAGCTGTACCTGTTCGTCGTATACAGGCTTTTCGGAACGGTCGTCCCGGTCGTCCTGGGCTATCCTGCCGGCTGGGTGCTCTGCAGCATGATTTTCTTCTTCTACTACCGAAGCGGACGGTGGAAAAATGCCGCCGTCTTCCGCAGCTGAAAAAAGCCCGCCGTAAATCGTCCAGTAAACGCAAAACCGGGGCTGCAGCGTTTTCATTTCGCTGCAGCCCCATTTTTATTGAAGCTTATCGGACCTTCTCCGCTTCCCCGGCCTTTCCCAGGCGGCGGAGCATGGTTTTTTTGACTGCACGGAAGATATTCTGGTAGCCCGTGCAGCGGCACAGATGGCCGGAAAGGAGCTTCCGGAGCTCGTCGTCCGTATACTCCCTGCCGGAGGAGAGAATCTCTGTCGCCGTCAGCACAAAGCCCGGCGTGCAGAAGCCGCACTGGATTGCCGTTTCGTCCATAAAGGCCTGCTGGATATCGGAAATGGAGCCGTCCGGGTTCATCAGTCCCTCCAGCGTCACAATTTCCTTTCCCTCCGCCCACACGGCCAGATACAAACAGGTGTTGATGGCCTCGCCGTCAATGAGCGCGGTGCATGCGCCGCACTCGCCGACCTCGCAGCCCTTTTTGACCGAGGTCAGGCGGAAATCGTTGCGGAGCATGTCCGTCAGGCTTGCGCGGACGTCGACCATTTTTTCAACCTTTTTCCCGTTGATGGTGCATTGGACCAGAGCATACTGTGCCATCAGATCTCACCTCCACAGCGCTTGACGGATTCCATCAGGCAGCGCTTGGCCATCTCCACGGCAATGTGCTTCCGGAAGGCCTTGCTCGCACGCCAGGAATCGCGCGGATTGATATCCTCGAGAACCGTCTTTGAAAACGCCTCGATATTCTCCATCGTAACGGGCTTGCCGGTGATAAACGCCTCGGCGCTTGGCGCGCGCATCGGCACCGGGCCGGCCACGCCATAAGCGATGCGCACCCGGTCGAAGGCTTTTTTGTCCGCCGACAGGCGTACGTTCACCGAGCATCCGGTCGTGGCAATCTCCATGGCGTTGCGCATGCCGTATTTCAGATAATAGCCCCAGGTGTTCTCCCAGGAGGCCTTCGGAATCAGGAGCGCGGTCTGAATTTCGCCGTCCTCCACGCGGATATCGACCGTACCGGCCTTGATATAGAAATCCTTGATGGGCAGGTATCGCTTTCCGTTTTTGCCGGTCAGCTCCACAATGGCCTCCCAGGCGTGAAGCGTCGAGGCAGAGTCGGCGGAGGTCACGCCGTTGCAGGTATTGCCGCCGATGGTTCCGGCGTTGCGGATCTGCGGGCCGCCGACCATGTCCACGGCCTCGCCCAGCACGTTGATCTTTTCTATGATAATGGGATTGCGGGTAATATGGGAGAAGGTCGTGAGCGAGCCGATGCGGATATTCTCCTGCTCGTCCATCACAATGCCGCGCATTTCGTCGATCTTCTGGATGGAGATCAGCTCCTTGCCGGCTCTTCTGCCCTCGCGCATCTGCACGAGCACATCCGTGCCGCCTGCGATGATCTGCGCCTCAGGATGCTCCAGCCGGAGCGCAACGGCCTGCTCCACGCTGCGGGCCTCATAGAGCGCCTTCATATCATACATATTCTGCGTCCTCCTTTCAGTCCTGAATCAGGCCGGCCTTTGTAAACTCCGCGAAAAGCACATGCGGCGTAATCGGGCAGCGGTCAATGGCGACGCCGGTGGCCTGACGGATGGCGTTCCGGATTGCGGGTGCGCCGGAACAGGCCGGCGGCTCTCCCAGGGCCTTGGTGCCGAAGGCCGACGTCGGCTCATAGTTTTCTATGAACTCCGCCTGAAGCGCCGGGTGATCCAGGAAAGTGGAAAGCTTATAGTCGAGCAGATTGTTGTTGAGGGGTCTTCCCGTCTTCTCGTCAAAAATCAGCTGCTCGGACAGGCCGTAGCCGATGGCCATCGACATGCCGCCGTGCACCTGCGCCTCGGCAAGGGCGGGGTTGATGAGCCTGCCGCAGTCGTGCACGTTTACAATGTTCAGAAGCTTCACCTTGCAC
>CAKUHJ010000016.1 GCA_934655935.1 uncultured Oscillospiraceae bacterium
GTTCAACGACCTGACCTATCATCTTGTGCAGGCCACGCGCGAGCCGGTCAAGCAGGCCATCAACGATTCTGGCGTCGGCATCGGCCAGCTCAGCAAGGTTCTCATGGTCGGCGGCTCGAGCCGCATTCCCGCGGTTCAGGAGCTGGTGCAGTCCATTACGGGGAGCCTGCCCTTCAAGGGCATCAACCCGGATGAATGCGTGGCCATGGGCGCGTGTCTGCAGGCAGGCGTTCTGTCCGGCTCGGTCAAGGGTCTGCTGCTTCTGGACGTTACGCCGCTTTCCCTGGGTATTGAAACGCTGGGCGGCGTATGCACGCGCGTAATTGAGCGCAACACGACGCTTCCGATCCGCAAAAGTCAGATTTTCACCACCGCCTCGAGCTTTCAGTCCTCCGTGGACGTTCACGTTCTGCAGGGCGAGCGCCCGATGGCGCACCAGAACAAGGAGCTTGGCCGCTTCCAGCTGACGGGCATCCGCCGCGCGCCGCGGGGCGTGCCGCAGATTGAGGTCACCTTCTCCATTGACGCCAACGGCATTGTGAACGTCTCGGCGCGGGATCTTGACACCGGCAAGGAGCAGGCCATCACCATCACCGCGACCTCCAACATGAGCCGGGAGGAAATCGACCGCGCCGTGCAGGACGCGCAGCGCTATGCCGCAGAGGACGCCCGCCTCAAGGCCGAGGCCACCGCAAAGGACCGCTGCGAGCAGCTGATTTATCAGGCCTCCGCCGCAAAGGAGCTGACGAAGGAGGCGAAGGCCTCGCTTGCAGAGCCGGTAAAGGAGGCCCGGCGCGCCGTCCGGTCGAAGGACGCGGCGCAGATGAACGCCGCAGCGGACCGCCTGGCCGCGGCGATGGAGCAGGCCGGCGTGCATGTCGATCCCAACGCGGAGTATCACGCCTCCTATGAACGCGCAAACCCCAACGACAGCTTCGAGGACGACGCCGTCGACGCCGACTTCGAGCAGGTCGACCCTTCCTGAATTTCAAAAAGAGCCGGTCTGCATTTCCGCAGACCGGCTCTTTGGCATGTCAAAAAACCTCGCAGGGCTTTGCGCCCGCTGGTGCATTTGTCAAAAAGCCGAGGCTTTTCTGACAGTCTCAAGGAGCCCTGCTCAGTCGGCAAAGTCCACCGCTTCCTCACAGCAGGCTCTGCACTTTGCAAAGCAGGCGCAGATATCCTCCCAGAAGCCGACGACGGCCATGACCAGGCCCGCAGCCGCCAGCGCGATACCGGCAAACTTCAGAATGGTTTTTGCAAGCTTCATTGATGATTCCTCCTGTTTTTTATTCAGTATAAGCCTCTGCGCCCGGATTTGCAAGTCCTTTCCCAAAAATCCGGACAAAGGCTCCGTTTTGTCCGTCAGGGCCGGACGATCAGATCTTCCCTGCGCGGCTTCGGCTCCGCCGGCGCCTGCGCCGCGTAGCCCAGAATGCAGTGGCCGACGCCGGCATAGGCCTCGTCCACGCCCCATTGCCGCAGCAGCGCCTTGCCGGCCTCCGAGTCAAACTCCTGCCGCGCGCGGTGAATCCAGCAGCTGTCCACGCCGAGACTGTGCGCCGCGTTCATCAGATTCCCGAGAATCAGGCTTCCGTCCTCCACATAGGTCGGTACGCGGCTGTCCGCCAGCACAACGAGAACCGTCGGCGCGCCGTAAAACGGATGCGCGTCCGGATTGCCCAGAATCTCCGCGTTCATGCGTTCAAGCTCCGCGATGCGCTGCGCGTCCTGCAAGACAACGATTTTTCCCGCCTGGCGGCCCATGCCGCTCGGCGCATACATTCCGGCCTGAAGGATCTGCGCAAGCGTTTCCTCCTCCACCTGCCGGGGAAGATAGGCCCGCACGCTGCGGCGCGTGCACAGGCACCTCAATACCTCATTCATTCTGAAAACCCCTTTCCGTCATTCTGATCATCCTGATAACCGTACATCCCCCGCACGCTGACCTCGCCGGAGGAAATGGCCTCGCGGCTTCCGTCATCATAGCGCACCAGAAGCGCGGCCTGATCGTCAATTCCCTCGGCAAACGCCTCCCGCAGCGTATTTCCGCGGGCCAGCCGCACACGGCGGCCAAGCGTCACGCAGTTTTCTGAAAATTCCCGGAGCCAGGCCTCCTTCTGCGTAAAAAGCGCCTGCTCCATCTCCACAAGCGCCTCCAGCATTCTGGCCGCGAGCACGCTGCAGGACACCTCCTGCCCGCACAGCTGGCGCAGGCTGAGCGCCACATCGGAAAGCTCCGGCGAAAAGCCGGGCTGATTGCAGTTGACGCCGACGCCGATGACGACATATTCCGCCGTCTTCCCGTCCGCGCCGACGCCAAGCTCCGTCAGAATTCCGCAGAGCTTTTTCCCGCCGCTGACCAGATCGTTCGTCCACTTGATCTGCGTCTGGACGCCGCACGCGCGCGCAACCGCGCGCCGGACCGCAACCGCCGTCATCGCCGTCAGGTGCAAAAGCGCCTGCGCCGGGGCCGCGGGCCGGAGCAGCATGCTCAGATAGACGCCGCCCTCCTGCGACAGAAAGCTTCGCCCGCGGCGGCCTCTTCCGGCCAGCTGCACGCGTGAGACAACCGCCGTATGCGCAGGCGCGCCCTGCAGCGCGAGGCGCTTGAGCTCATTGTTCGTGGAATCGACCGACTCCAGAAAGCGCAGCTGCACCTGCCCGGGTTCCAGCCTGAGCGCACGCGCAATGGCCTGCTGCGTATATACCTCCATTCTGCGCACCTCCTTTATATGTGTACGTCTGCTGTAATGGTGCCACATTTTTTCGCGCTTGTCAACCAGGCGCGAGGCTGACAAAAAAGAGTCTGCGCCGGCCTCCGCGCAAAGCTTTGTGCGCCCAGAGCGCCACAAAATCCGGCAAATTCAGCGTATCGAAAAGGTCTTTCCGTCCCGTCGGGCCAGTGTCGACAAATCGAGCGAAAATATCCCGCTGACTTTCGTGCAGTTTTACGATTCACGCTTGACACACCCGGCCGAAAACGGTACAATGTAGGTTAGGATTTGTTTGGCCGGTCCGGGACTTGGGGAAGCCCGGTCCGGTTTTAGCTGATTCCATCGCTCTGCCCGCCGCGCAGGCGGGCGTAAAACCCAAGTTTTCGGAACAGGAGGTGTGATTCGCTTATTTATGGAATTTAACATGTTGTCTCTCATCCTGGCTATCGCAGGCTTTCTCGTGGGCGGCGTGCTGTTCTTCATTGTCGGCGTGACCTATCGCAAGAAGGTCGCCGAAAAGGAAATCGGCAGTGCCGAGGAGCAGGCCAAGCGCATCATCAACGACGCCATTCGCGGCGGCGAGAGCAAGAAGCGGGAAATGCTGCTGGAAGCCAAGGAAGAAATTCATAAATCTCGCAGCGAATACGAAAAGGAAGTCAAGGAACGCAGAACGGAGCTCACCAAGCAGGAGCGCCGCCTGCAGCAGAAGGAAGAATCGCTCGACAAAAAGCTGGATCTGCACGAGAAAAAGGAAGAGGAGCTTTCCCGGAAGTCCGCCTCGATCGCACAGCAGCAGCAGGAGGTCGCGCAGCTCAAAAAAAGCCAGATGGAGGTTCTGGAGCGGATCTCCGGCCTGACGCAGGACGAGGCCAAGGCCTATATTCTCAAGGGCGTCGAGGACGATGTCCGGCACGAAACCGCACTGAAGATCAAGGAAGTCGAGGCGCAGTACAAGGAAGACGCCGACAACCTGGCCCGGGAAATTATCACCACCGCCATCCAGCGCTGCGCCGCCGACCATGCTGCGGAGGCGACCGTCAGCGTTGTCGCGCTTCCCAATGACGAAATGAAAGGCCGCATCATCGGCCGCGAGGGCCGCAACATCCGCACGCTGGAGACCATTACCGGCGTCGACCTGATCATCGACGATACACCGGAGGCCATCACGGTCTCCTCGTTTGACCCGGTCCGGCGCGAGGTCGCGCGGCTGGCGCTTGAAAAGCTGATCGCCGACGGGCGGATTCACCCGACGCGCATCGAGGATATGGTGGAAAAGGCCCGCCGCGAGGTGGAGCATACCATCAAGCTCGAGGGCGAGCGCGCAACCTTCGAAACCGGTATTCACAACCTGCATCCGGAGCTCATCAAGCTCCTTGGCCGGCAGAAATACCGTACCTCCTACGGCCAGAACGTGCTCAACCATTCCATTGAGGTCGCGCACATCGCGGGCCTGCTTGCAAGCGAGCTCGGCGTGGACGTGACGCTTGCAAAGCGCGCAGGTCTTCTGCATGACCTCGGAAAATCGGTCGACCATGAGATGGAGGGCAGCCACGTTCAGCTCGGCGTGGAGCTTGCCAGAAAGTACAAGGAAAATCCCGTCGTCATCAACGCCATCGAGGCGCACCATGGCGACGTGGAGCCGCAGACCATCATCGCCTGCCTGGTTCAGGCGGCCGACGCGATCTCCGCTGCACGCCCCGGTGCACGCCGCGAGAACGTGGAAAATTACATCCGCCGCCTGGAGAAGCTGGAAGAGCTGACAAGCTCGTTCCCCGGCGTGGAAAAATCCTACGCCATTCAGGCCGGCCGTGAGGTCCGCATCATGGTCAAGCCCGAGGAGGTCACGGAGGACAATATGGTTCTCCTGGCGCACGACGTGGCGCGCAAGATTGAGGCCGAGCTTGAATATCCCGGCCAGATCAAGGTCAACGTCATCCGCGAGACCAAAGCGGTTGAATTTGCAAAGTAAAAACGAAAAAGCTGCAGCGGCAGGTCCATTCGGACCTGCCGCTGCGCTGCATCTATAGTTTTATAGTTTTTCGACACAGCCTCAGCCGCCGAAGAAGTAGCCCCACGGGAAGCCGTAGCTGCCCTGGCCCTGCTGGCCGTTCTGACCGTTCTGGGCGTCCTGGCCGTTCTGGTTCTGCTGCGCATCCTGCCCCTGCTGGCTCTGCGCATCGGAGGCGCTGGTATCCGGAAGCGCGCTCTGCTGCTTTTCTCCTACGGTAATGCTCAGCGTCAGCTCCTGCCCCTGCCGGTAGACCTTGACGTTCAGCGTGTCGCCCACGGCGCAGCCGCTTACCACACTGACCAGCGCGGAGCTGCTGTCAATCGCCGTGCCGTTGACCTCGGTGATAATGTCATTGGACTGCAGGCCCGCCTGCGCAGCCGGGCTGTCCGTCTCCACACTGCGGACCGCAGCGCCGGCGGGAAGGCCGTACGACTGGGATTCGCTGCCCACATTTGTAACCGTCACGCCGATATACGGCTCTGTGTAGTAGCCCTTTTCGATGATGCTGGTCACAATGCCGCGCACGTGATTGATCGGAATGGCAAAGCCGATGTTGTCAATCGACGCGGAGGAGCTGGACTGGCTGCCGGAATATTTTGCATTCGTAATGCCGACGACCTCGCCGTACATGTTGAACATTGCGCCGCCGGAGTTGCCGGAGTTGATGGCGCAGTCCGTCTGGATCAGATTCATGGTCTGCCCGGTCGAGAAGGTCACGCTGCGGTCCAGCGCGCTTACCACACCGGAGGTCAGGGAGAACGTCAGCTCGCCCAGAGGATTGCCGATGGCAATGACGTTGTCGCCGACATTCAGCTGATCCGAATCGCCCAGCACCACAGGCGTCAGGTCCGCAGCGTCGATTTTCAGGACCGCGACGTCGTTGCTCTCGTCGTAGCCGATGAGCTGCGCATCGTAGCTGCTTCCGTCATACAGGGCGACCTTGATGGCGTTCGCGCTCTCGACCACGTGATAATTCGTCAGAATATAGCCGTCCGCGGTCAGGATAAAGCCGGAGCCCGCCGCCGCGCTCTGCGTCTGATAGCCCCAATAGTTGGTGGTAATGGAGGTTGTAATGCCGACGGTCGAGTTGACGTTTGCAGCGTAAACCTCGGAGGCGGTCATCAGCTTGCTGCTGTCAATCTTCGCCACGTTCACCGCCGCCGTCGGGCGCTCGCCCTGCAGGACGGTGGTGGACTGGCCCGGCGCCGCCGCTTCTGCCGACCGGCCCGTGCGGTTCATCAGAAGCGAGCTTCCGACGCCCGCCGCGCCGCCGACCAGCGCGCAGCTGAGCACCAGCGCCGTTACTTTCAGCCCTACGCGGCTTTTCTTCTTTTTGGGCTCTGCCTGCGGCGCCTGGCCGTAGGTCTGGTTCTGCTGGTTTTCGTATTCATAGGGCGTATAGTTTTCATCCATAAGAATCGTTCCTTTCCGGCGCTGCGGGAACCGGCAGCGCTTTCTTTTGTTTTTCTGAGCACAGTGTAACGCGGAAAGCTGAAATATTCCTGAAAAAAGCGAGAACAATTTATGAATTCTCAGCCGTCTTCAAAGACCTGCTGCGCAAGCGCCGCAAACGCGCGCATCGGGGCGCGCATACGCCGGCTTTTCTTTTTATAAAGGCAGATCTGCCGCAGCGCCTCCAGCCGGTCAATGTCCCCCTCTACCACATCCACCTGTATGCCGGGGTAGCGCTCCTGAAAGCGCTGATAAAGCTCCGGCAAGATGCAGGTAATGTTAAAATTGCTGCCGCCCAGGCGGAGCTCTCCCCGCGCGCAGCCCCTGCGTTCGGAAACAAAGGTCTCAAAGCCCTCCTCCAGGTCCTCCATGGCGCAGGCCACGCGGACATATTCCTCCCCGCAGGGCGTGAGGCTGACCGGGTGCGTTCCGCGCTCAAACAGCGGCTCGCCGATGCGCTGCTCCAGACGGCGGATGCAGGCGCTCGGGCTTACCATTCCCGGAATCTGCGAGGACTACGTGAAGATGTACGCCTGCGGCGACGAAACGACGCCCCTGTATCAGCTCTGCCGGAACAATCCCGGCTACGAGGGCGTCATGAGCGCAAATACCATCGACACGCGCTATGTGCTGGAGGACATTCCGTATTCGCTCGAGCCGATCCGCGCGCTTGCGCGCGTATGCGGCGTCGAAACGCCCTGCATGGACGCCGTCGTCACCATCGGGCGCGCCATTTTCCGCGAACGCATGGACGAGGGCCGTACCCTGACCTCGCTCGGGCTTGACGGCATGACGCGGCAGGCGCTTTTGCAGCTGGCCGCCGGATAGACGCCTACGCCGGCCGCAGCATGCATATGCGGCGCAGAAGACTGCCGAGAATTTCGCCGAAGGTGCACTTTTCCACGTCCTGCGCCGCCACGATGCGCCGCTCGCACAGGAGCTTTCCGCCCGCCAGCACCCGGAGCGTACCCACCTGCTGCCCGGCACGGACGGGCGCGGGGAGCTCGGGCTCGAGCGTCAGCTCCGTCTGCGCCGAGGAGAGCCGCAACTTTTCCATCAGAACCGGCGTTTCATCCTCCAGAAGCGCCGCAACCGACGCCTGCCGCCCCAGCCGCACCGGAATGGGCGCAAGCGCGCCCTCCGTCTGCGGCGTATAAAGCGCGTAGTTGGAAAAGCCGTAATTGAGCAGCGCCTTCGCAGACTCGAAGCGATCCACCGAGCTTTTGCAGTTCAGGACCACGGCAATGAGCTCCATTCCGCCGCGCTCTGCCGAGGCGGACAGGCAGTGCCCGGCCTTTGAGGTATAGCCGGTCTTCAGCCCCGTCGTGCCGTCGTAAAAGCGCACAAGCTTATTCGTGTTGGAAAGGCCGAAGCGGCCGTCCCGGACGGTATCCATCCAGATGGTCGTATACTCCTTGATGCGCGCGTGCTGCAAAAGCGCACGGGACATGAGCGCAATGTCATAGGCGCTTGTCAGGTGCTCCTGCGCGTTCGGCTCGTCGTCCAGGCCCGTGCAGTTGACAAAATGCGTGTCCTGCATGCCAAGCTCCTGCGCGCGGCGGTTCATCATGTCCACAAACGCGCTTTCGCTGCCGGCCAGATGCTCGGCCAGGGCGCAGGCGCAGTCGTTCGCGGAGCTGACCACCACCGATTTGAGCATTTCCGTGAGCGGAAGACGTTCGTTTTCCTCCAGATAAATCTGGCTTCCGCCCTTCGCCGCGGCTGCGGCGGAGGCCGTTACCTCATCCTCCCAGGAAATGCGTCCGTCCTCCAGCGCCTCCATGATCAGCAGCAGCGTCATGATCTTTGTCACGCTTGCCGGCGGCAGACGCTCATGCGCGTTCTGCTCCTGTAAAATCTCGCCGGTCGATTTTTCCATCAGGACATAGGCCGGCGCAGCCAGCTCCAGCCCCTCGGCCCGGACCGGGGAAAGCAGTCCGCCCAGCAAAAGCAGCGCCGCGCCAAGGCAGCACAGGCGTCTGAGCATAAAAAATCACCCCTTCGTTTCATCTGGTACAAGCATATGAAACGAGGGGGCGCTTTATCACCTTTTGCAATCAGCTGGCTTCGCTTTCAAACAGGAAGGGCCGGACCTGCTCCAGAAACGCTTCCAGGCCCTGCGCGCCTTCGGGCACGCGGAGCGTCATCGGCCGGTTCAGACGCAGGCCGAACAGGCCCAGAATCGACTTGCCGTCCAGCTCTGCCTCCTGGCTCAGCAGACGCACGTCAAACGGCTGCCGGTTTGCAAGGCTGACAAACGCAGTGATTTCGTTGACAGAATGAAACATAACAGTCATGTCCAGCACGGGAAATTCCTCCTGATTGCTCTGTACAAGCGGCGTTTTGTCGGGTATAATAGCGAAGGCGCGGGGCAGATATTTGTTATATAGTATAATTCAAAATAATTCCTTGCGCTATTCACAAATTAAACGAAACTTTTTTCTGGCATTATCACGAGTTTGGACGGTTTTACCTATGAAATTTGCATTTTATACGCTTGGCTGCAAGGTCAATCAGTACGAGACGCAGGCCATGGAGCAAATGCTTTTGTCCGCGGGACACACGCTTGGCTCGTTTGACGAGGTCTGCGACGGCTATATCATCAACACCTGTACCGTGACTGCCATGTCCGATAAGAAATCCCGCGCGGCCATCCGCCGCGTCAGAAAATGCAGCCCGGGCGCGGTCGTCGGCGTGTGCGGCTGCTATGCGCAGAGCAGCCCCGACGAAATCCGCGCGCTCGGCGTCGACGTGCTCGTCGGCACGGACGGGCGCGAGGCCTTTATCCGCCACATGATCGACGCCGCCGAGACCCGGCAGACCTGGGAATGCGTGGACGACGCGTCCAGCCCCCGCGCCTTTGAGCTTTTGCCCGCGGGCGGCCTTGCCGCGCGCACGCGCGCGCTTCTGAAGGTGGAGGACGGCTGCAACAATTTCTGCACTTACTGCATCATCCCCTACGCACGCGGCCGGGTCCGCTCCATGCCGCTGGAGGAGGCCTGCCTTCAGGCCGGGCGCCTTGCGCGCGAGGGCTACCGGGAAATCGTGGTCAACGGAATCGAAATCTCCTCCTGGGCCTGGGAGTGGAAAAACGGCAGCCAGCTCAAGGACCTCCTGCTGGCCGTCTGCCGCGCCGCGCCGCAGGTGCGCATCCGCCTGGGCTCCCTGGAGCCGCGCACCATCGACGAGGATTTCTGCCGGACGCTGCAGAATGAAAAAAATCTCTGCCCGCACTTCCATCTGAGCCTGCAAAGCGGCAGCGACAGCGTGCTTGCGCGGATGCACCGGAAATACGACGCCGCCCGCTATCTTGAAAGCGTGGAGCTTTTAAACCGCTATTTCCCCGGCTGCGCGATTACCACAGACCTGATTGTCGGCTTCCCAGGCGAGACGGAGGAGGAATTCTCCGACTCCATGTCCTTCCTTTCCCGCTGCGGCTTCGCCGCCGTGCACGTTTTCCCCTACTCCCGGCGGAAGGGCACGCCCGCAGCCTCCATGCCGGGCCAGCTCAAAAATGCGGAAAAGGCCGCCCGCGCCGCCCGCGCCGCCGAGGTCGTGCAGGCGCTGCGCCTTGCCTACCTGAAAAAGAACGAGGGAACGCCGCACATGGTCCTGTTCGAGCAGGAGGAGGACAGCTATTTTACCGGCCACACGGAAAATTATATCAAGGTTTTCGTCAAGGCGGAGGGGCTTCAGAATCAGCTTGCCGCCGTCACGCTGCAGACGCCCTTCCGTGACGGCGCTCTGTGCACGCTCTGCAGGCCGCCGCAGGCGGGAAGCCAGGATTGACTTTTTTCGCCGCGCCTGTATAATGATAATAACTTTAATAATCATCAGGTCGTGTAACCGCGCGGCGCAGCTCTGCGCCGCACGGTGAAAACGAACGGAAACGGAGGCGTCTGCCTCCGCGCACCACTCGCCCGGAGCTGTGCGCATGAGTCCGTCCTGAAGCAGCGAAGGCTGTGGGGCCGAAAGGCCGCCATTGCGGGGCTTCCGCAAGAAGGCAGGGATTGGGCGTGGATGAGGCTTTCATCCGGATTGCAAGTCAGAAGAATTGCCGGCCTGAGCAGATCGCCGCGGAACGAGCTCTTCTGCGCGGCGGCTTCGCTGTATTTGCGCACCGATTCATGAAGAGCCGGTGCGTTTTTTATTGAGAAAATCAGGGCTGCCGGAATCGGAACGCCCTCACCTATGATGCAACGGATGTGATGCAATGAAGCTTTTTTACAGGCTGGCCGCGCTTTTTCTGGCGCTTGTGCTCCTTTGCGGCTGCGCTGCAAAAAGCGGCTATGACGCCTCCTCGCCCGAAAACGGGCAGGACCCCTACCAGACCGATCCCGTTCCGGCGGGCAAGCCGCAGCCCGTCGAACCGCAGAACGCGGAAATTGGCGACGCGGAATACACCTGCACAATCTCCATTTCCTGCGCGGCAATCCTCGACAACATGGAGCTGTGCGACAAGGAAAAGACGGAGCTGGTGCCGGAGGACGGCTGGATTCTGAAGCCCACGGAGGTTTCCTTCCGGGAGGGGCAGAGCGTCTTTGACGTTCTGCAGCAGGTCTGCCGCGACAACAAAATTCACCTGGAGTTTTCCGACACGCCGGTTTATAACTCGGCCTATATTGAAGGCGTCGCAAATCTTTACGAATTTGACGTCGGCAATCTTTCCGGCTGGATGTATCAGGTCAACGGCTGGTTCCCCAACTACGGCTGCAGCCGCTACCAGCTCAAAGACGGCGATGTGGTCGAATGGGTCTACACCTGCGACCTTGGCAATGATGTGGGCGGCGGCTACGCAGCCGAAAGCGAATGAGAAACAAGGACGCCTTTTCCGGCTATCATCCGGCGATTAATTTTCTGTATTATGCGCTCGTTCTGCTCTTTTCGATGTGCCTGATGCACCCGGTCTATCTGGCCATTTCCCTGACCGGCGCATTGGCGTATGACATTACTCTCAAAGGCCGGAAAGCAGTGCGCTTTGCCGTCATGGGACTTCTTCCTATGGCGGCGTTTGCCGCGTTCGTCAATCCGGCCTTCAACCATGAGGGTGCGACGATTCTGACCTATCTGCCCTCCGGCAATCCCCTGACGCTCGAGTCCATGCTCTACGGCGCAGCCGCGGCGGTCATGCTGGCGTCGGTTGTGCTTTGGTTTTCGAGCTACAACGAGGTCATGACCTCGGACAAGTTTGTCTACCTGTTCGGGCGCGTGATTCCCGCGCTGTCGCTCGTCCTTTCCATGGCGCTGCGCTTTATCCCAAAGTTCAAGGCGCAGATGCAGACGGTTTCGGAAGCGCAGGCCTGCATTGGCAGGGACACGAAAAACGGCAGCGTGTTCCGGCGCGCCGGAAACGCTGTCAAAATTTTCTCCATCATGGTCACATGGTCGCTCGAAAACGCGATTGAAACGGCAGATTCCATGCGTTCGCGCGGCTACGGCCTGCCTGGCCGCACGGCATTCTCTATCTACCGCTTTGACGGGCGCGACAGGGCCGCGCTTGCATGGCTGATTTTCTGCGGCGCGTATCTCATTTCCGGCTGGATGGCGGGCGGAACCTACTTCCGCTACTATCCGACCGTCAAAACCGCCGCATGGACGCCGATGGCCGTGAGCTTTATGCTCGTGTATCTTGCGCTGGTGCTGACGCCGGTGATGCTCGACCGAAGGGAGGACAGGCAGTGGAAGTCTTTACAATCCGAAATTTAACGTTCGTATATCCCGAACAGGAGAAAAGCGCAATCTCCGATCTCACCCTGTCCGTCCGGCCGGGCGAGTTTCTGGTGCTCTGCGGCCCCTCCGGGTGCGGCAAAAGCACGCTTCTCCGGCAGCTCAAAACAGTCCTCGCGCCGCACGGACGCAGAAGCGGTGAAATCCTGTTTGAAAATACGCCGCTGGATGCGCTCTCCCAGCGCGAACAGGCCGAGCGCATCGGCTTTGTGCAGCAGAGCCCCGAAAACCAGATCGTCACCGATAAGGTCTGGCATGAGCTGGCCTTCGGCTTGGAGAGCCTGGGCTACGATACG
Organism: uncultured Oscillospiraceae bacterium; assembly: GCA_934655935.1. Lineage (GTDB taxonomy): Bacteria > Bacillota > Clostridia > Oscillospirales > Oscillospiraceae > CAG-170. Next base: position 12,204 of record CAKUHJ010000016.1, read on the forward strand.
CCGACCATCCGCCGAAGAGTCGCGGAGATGGCGAGCTTCTTCGGCATTCAGACGTGGTTTTATAAATCCGTCACGGAGCTGTCCGGCGGGCAGAAGCAGCTTCTGAATCTCGCGTCGGTGATGGTCTTGCAGCCGAAGGTCCTGATTCTCGATGAGCCGACGAGCCAGCTCGACCCGATTGCCGCGTCGGACTTTTTAGCCACGCTCGGCAAGCTCAACCGGGAGCTTGGCACAACGATTCTTCTGACCGAGCATCGCTTGGAGGAAGCCTTTGGCTATGCGTCCCGTGTCGCGGTCATGGACAAAGGCAGACTTCTTTGCACCGGAGCGCCTGCCGAGGTGGGCGCAGAGTTAAAGTCCAGCGGGAGCACGATGTTCCTTGCCATGCCCGCCGCCATGCGGATATGGAGCGCGGCGGATTCCAGCGCAGCTTGCCCGGTCTCCGTCTGCGACGGGCGAAGCTGGCTGATGAGCTATGCGAAAACGCACGAATTAAAACCGATTCCCGAAGAAGCAAAAAACGCGCCGGACACGCAAACCGTCGTCTCGGCGCGGGAGCTTTGGTTCAAATATGACAAAGACCTGCCCGACGTGGTAAAGGGCCTGTCGCTGGAGCTTCAGAAGGGCAAATTTCTGGCGCTGCTCGGCGGCAACGGCACCGGAAAAACAACGTCTATGAAGCTCCTTGCCGGCCTGAAGAAGGCCTATCGCGGCGAGCTTGCTATCACCGGCAGCGTCGGGATGCTGCCGCAGAATCCGCAGGCGCTCTTTGTGAAGGCCTCCGTCCGGGAGGATTTGTTGGAAATCCTTCCGAAAGCGGAGCGGAGGTCCGACCGACTTGAGCAAGTGGTTTCCCTCTGCAGGCTGGCAGAGCTGCTCGACCGCCATCCCTATGATCTGTCCGGCGGCGAGCAGCAGCGCGCCGCGCTGGCGAAGATTCTGCTGCTGAACCCCGACATTCTGCTCCTTGACGAGCCGACAAAGGGTCTGGACGCGGAGTTCAAGCAAGTTTTCGGGCAGATTTTAAGGACGCTGCAGGCGTCCGGTGTGGCGATTTTGATGGTCAGCCACGATATTGAGTTCTGCGCGAAATATGCAGACAGGTGTGCATTGTTTTTTGACGGCAGCATCGTCGCCGAAGCCAGACCGCGCACGTTCTTTTCCGGCAACAGCTTCTACACGACCTCTGCAAATCGCATCGCGCGCGACGTCCTGCCCGAAGCCGTCACGCCGGAGGATGTGATCGCAGCCTGCGGCGGCGCGGCCGAGCCGGAGCCGGCGCTGCCGGAATACCGGCGCATCCCGCCCGCGCCGGAAAAGGAAGCGCAGGCGATAAAAAAGCTCCCCCTCTGGCGCAAAATCCTGGCTGCCGCGTCCGGCCTTATTTCTCTGGCGCTGATTGTGCAGGCCATCGGCGTAACGGATCTGACAAAGCTCGTGGACGCAGGCGGGCTGACAGGCCTTGCGGGGAACCAGCTGAAGCTCTACGGAATTTTGCTTCTCTCGCTGCTTGTGTTCGCGCTTTCCATCAGCCGCAGGGCGGACAGACCGGATTATCTGGTGCAGACGCCGCTGGAAAAGCGAAAGCTTCACAAGCGGACAGTTCTCGCCACGCTGCTCATCCTGCTTCTGATCCCTTTGACGCTGTTTGTCGGCGTGTATTATTTCGCGGGGCGGAAATACTATTTCATTTCCCTGCTGATTTTGCTGGAGTGCATGCTGCCGTTCTTCCTGATTTTCGAGGGCAGAAAGCCGCAGGCGCGCGAGCTGGTGCTGATCGCCGTTCTGGTCGCCCTGAACGTCGCAGGACGCGCCGCATTCTTCATGCTGCCGGAGTTCAAGCCGGTTGTGGCCATGACGATTCTCGCCGGCGTGGCCTTTGGCGGTGAAACCGGCTTCCTGGTCGGAGCCACGACGATGCTGGTATCCAATATGCTGTTCTCGCAGGGTCCATGGACGCCGTGGCAGATGTTCGCCATGGGCGTCATCGGCTGGCTGGCCGGCGTTTTGTACCGCAAGGGCGTTCTGCGGCGCAGCAGGCTGAGCCTCTGCATCTTCGGCGTAATCTGCTCGACCGTCGTGTTTGGCGGAATCATGAACCCCGCGTCGGCGCTCATGTGGTCCAATACGATCAACTGGAAGATTATCCTGAGCTATTACATCACCGGCGTCCCGGTCGATCTGGTGCGCGCAGCGGCCACGTTCTTCTTCCTCTGGCTTGGCGCGGAGCCGATGCTCGAAAAGCTCGACCGGATCAAGACAAAATATGGCCTGGCAGAATAGCCTTAGCCGGAAGCTTATAAAAAGCTTCCGGCCGGTTTTTTCATATAGAGCGGCTCTGTGCGCGTATAGGGCTGAGGCAGGTAGGTCACAGAGCCGATGCGCGGCTTCGGCGCGCCGAATTTCGGGTTGAAGCCGAAGAGATTGACGTACTCGTGCAGATCGCCGCGCTCTTGCTCCATCGCCTGCAGCAGCTCCAGCGTCGCAAGCGCGTCGTCGATGGCACGGTGCGTATTCTGCCCCTTGAGCTGATAGGCCTCAATGGCGCTGCAGAGCTTGTGCGGATAATCCCGCCGGTCCTTATAAACCGTCAGCGCGTCCAGCAGGCGCGCCTGCTTTAAAATCCCGGCCATTCCGAAGCGGCTCAAAAAATAGTACAGAAAACACAGGTCAAACTGCGCATTGTACGCGACCAGCAGCGTCCGCGGCGTAAAGAGCGCCGCAAAGCGCTCGGCCGCCGCGCGCTTTTCAATGCCCTGCTCCTGCAGCATCCGGTCCGTAATTCCGGTCAGCGAAACAATCTGCGGCGGAATTTTTCTTCCGGGGCTCAGAAAAATGAACTCGTCCATCTGGCTGTCCACCCGGCACTGCGCGCCGTCCGGCACGCAGCGGAGCGCCGCCAGCTCAATAATTTCATCCGATTCGGCGCGCACGCCCGTGGTTTCGGTATCCAGAACGACAAGGCTGTCGAACTGCGCAAATAAACGTTCCAGCATACAGTGCTCCTTCTGTCTCTTCGTTTTGTATATCCGCCGCTTCAGAGCGCCGTGTGCTCCGCCTGCGCGTGCGCGGCAAGAAAGAGCGTCTTTGCCAGGTTCTCCGCAGCCTCCAGATAGCCCGTGCAGGTCGGCAGATCCCGCGCCGCGCACACCACGCCGTGCCCGCCCAGAAGGCAGATCGGGCTCCCGGCAAGCGCCTGGGCAAGCCCCCGGTGAATTTCATCCGTGCCGGGCTTTCCGTAGGGAAGGCAGACAAACGTCTGGAACACCTCCCGCAGCGACGCGCTCTGCGGAACCTGGAAGCATGTATAGCGCTGGGCATAGGCCGTCAGATACGGGCAGTGGGAATGAATGACGGCGTTTACGTCCGCTCTGGCCCGGTAGGCCGCCAGATGCAGCCGGTACTCGCTGGAGCGGCGCAGGCGGCCTTCCGTCTGCCTGCCGGTCTCATCCAGGACGCAGACGTCCTCCGGCGTGAGCAGCAGCTTCATCGTCCCCGAGGGCGTCATATAAATACGCCCGCTTTCGCGGTCAAAGAGCGAGATATTGCCCTCCAGCGCATTGACGAACCGCTTCTGCTCCAGAATCGCCGCGAACTGTGCAAGCTCCTGTTTCCTGTCCATATACGCGCCTCATTTCTTCTCCGCCTCGCCCCGCAGACGAATGATTTCATCGCGGAGCACGGCGGCATATTCGTATTCCATCATGTGCGCGGCCTTGCGCATCTGCGCCTCGAGCTTTTCGATCTCACGCTCGAGCTCCTTCCGCGTGAGCTTGACGCCGCTCTTCCCGGAGACCTCCGCGCTGGGCGCGGCGGAAATCTCAATCAGGTCGCGCACGGATTTGACGATTGTCTTCGGGACAATCCCGTGCGCCTTGTTGTACGCGTCCTGGATTGCGCGGCGGCGCGCCGTCTCGTCCATAGCCCGGCGCATCGCGTCGGTAATTTTATCCGCGTACAGAAGAACCCGGCCCTGTGCGTTCCGCGCCGCGCGGCCGATGGTCTGAATCAGGCTCGTCTCAGAGCGGAGGAAGCCTTCCTTATCCGCATCCAGAATTGCAATCAGCGAAACCTCCGGCAGGTCCAGGCCCTCTCTTAAAAGGTTGATGCCGACCAGCACGTCGAACTTTGCCAGACGCAGGTCGCGGATAATCTCCATCCGCTCCATCGCGCCGATATCCGAGTGCATGTAGCGCACGCGCACGCCGTTCTCCGTCAGATAGCGCGTCAGATCCTCGGCCATTTTTTTCGTCAGCGTCGTCACCAGCGTCCGCTCGCCCTTCTGGGTCGTCTGGTTGATTTCTCCGATCAGATCGTCGATCTGCCCCTCGATCGGCCGTACAAAAACCTCCGGGTCAAGAAGGCCGGTCGGCCGGATGACCTGCTCGGCAATCTGCCCGGCATGCTCGCGCTCGTATTCTGCCGGCGTCGCGGAGACGTAGATGGCCTGGTTGATCTTCTTTTCAAACTCCTCAAAGGTCAGCGGGCGGTTGTCATAGGCCGAGGGCAGGCGGAAGCCATAGTCGACCAGACTTTTTTTCCGCGCGTGGTCCCCGTTGTACATGGCGCGCACCTGCGGAAGCGTCACATGGCTTTCATCGACAAACAGGAGAAAGTCCTTGGGAAAATAGTCGATCAGCGTCGTCGGCGGCGTACCGGGGGCGCGGCCGGCAATGACGCGGGAGTAATTCTCAATGCCGGTGCAGAAGCCGATCTCGGAGAGCATTTCCAGATCGTACTGCGTGCGCTGCCGGATGCGCTGCGCCTCAAGCAGCTTGTCATGCTCCTCAAAGAATTTGACCTGCTGCCACATCTCTGCTTCAATATCCTGCATCGCGCGGGCCATTTTCTCCTTTGTCGCCACATAATGGGACGCGGGGTAGATGGCCACATGGTTCAAAATCCGTTCCGGCATGCCGGTGACAGCGTTGATTTCGCTGATGCGCTCAATCTCGTCGCCGAAAAATTCCACGCGCACCGCCCGGCCGGACCAGTAGGCGGGGTAGATTTCCACCGTGTCGCCGCGCACGCGGTAGGTGTTGCGGATAAAGTTGACGTCGTTGCGCTCGTAGCGGATTTCCGTCAGCTTCCGGCAGAGCTCATCCCGCTCCCGCGTCTGGCCTGCGCGCAGGGAGATGACCATGTTTTTGTAATCAATCGGGTCGCCCAGGCCGTAAATGCAGGAAACAGACGAGACCACAATCACGTCCCGCCGCTCGGAGAGCGCGGAGGTCGCCGAATGGCGGAGGCGCTCAATCTCATCGTTGATGGCCGAATCCTTTTCAATATAGGTGTCCGTATGGGCAATGTAGGCCTCGGGCTGATAATAATCGTAGTAGGAAATGAAGTATTCCACGGCGTTGTGCGGGAAAAACTCGCGAAATTCCGAGCACAGCTGCGCCGCAAGCGTCTTGTTGTGCGCCAGAACCAGCGTCGGCCGGTTGAGATTGGCGATGATATTCGCCATGGTAAAGGTTTTGCCGGAGCCGGTCACGCCGAGCAGCACCTGTTCGGAAAGTCCGGCCCGCACACCCTCGGTCAGCGCGCGGATGGCCTCAGGCTGGTCGCCCATCGGGCGGTAATCGGATACAAGCTCAAAATCCATGATCTGCAGTTACCTCAGAATGCCGTCGTCCCGCAGGGAAACATAGTCCTGCTCGGCGACGATGATATGGTCCGCCAGCACGATATCCACCGCGTCCAGCGCGGCGTCCAGCGCAAGCGTCGTCTGCCGGTCCTCCTCGCTTGGCAGGGCAATCCCGCTCGGATGGTTGTGCGCAAGCACCACGCTGCTGGCATTGGACAAAAGCGCGGTCTTGACAATGCTGCGGATGGACACGTTCGCGGAATTGACGCTTCCGCGGTGCACCAGCGTGCAGTCCAGAATCTTGCACTTGGCGTCCAGGCACAGCAGATATACAATCTCCTCCTGCTCGCCGTGAAAAAACGGGAGCAGATAATTGGCGCACTTCTCGGTTGTATCGAGAATGCGCACCGCGGCGCTCCGGCCGATCAGGTGCCGCCGCTCCAGCTCCGGCACCAGGCATATGAGCTCCGCCGCGCTCTGCCCGACGCCCTGGACCTCGCACAGGGCCTCCACCGAGGCCTCAAAGACGCAGTCAATCGAACGGAAGCGCTCAAGAAGCCGATGCGCGATCACATTCGTGTCCTGCCGCGGAATGGCGTAGCAGAGCAGAAGCTCCAGCGCCTGAATATCGGAAAACGATTCGATGCCGCTTTTTTTCAGCTGCTGGCGCAGCCGCGCCCGGTGCCCGTCATGAATGGACACGCAGAAGCCTCCTCCCCGAAAGCAAGTTTCTCAATCCGCGCGGAACACATCCTTCAGCGCGGGATACAGCCGCGCAAAGCGCCGCGCAGCGCGCGCATAGGCCGCCGCGGTCTGCGCGTCCGGCTCAACGGTGCTGGAAAGGCAGATGTTTTTGCCGGCGTCCGGCAGATCCCGGAACAGCCCGACGCCCACGCCTGCGGCGGCTGCCGCACCGAGCGAGGTCGCGCTGTCGGAAAAAATGGACAGCTCGTGCAGCCGCACGCCGCAGATATCGGCGATCATCTGCTTCCAGAGCCGCGACTTCGCCCCGCCGCCAATGATGCGCAGCTCGGAAATTTCCTCGCGCTCGCGCATGACGTCCAGAATCTGGCTGAGGCTGAAGCCGACGCCCTCCAGCACCGCGCGCAGGAAATGCTCGCGCCGGTGCGTCGAGCGCATGCCGAAAAATACCCCCTGCGCCTGTGGATCAAAGACCGGCGAGCGCTCGCCCTCCAGATACGGAAGGTAGACAAGCCCCTCCGCCCCGGCCGGCACGGCCGCCGCCAGCGCGTCAAACGCACGCGGCGAGGCCACGTCAAACAGCTCCTGCGCCCACTGGACCGAGCGTCCGGCGCACTGCATGGTGCCAAAAATATTGCAGCCCTTGCCGTCAAGGGTGCTGATATGAAAAACCCGGTGCTGCGGGTCTATAAACGGCGTTTCCATCAGGCCCGCAATCCATGCGGTCGTCCCGAGGCTCAGATAGAACTCCCCCGGATTTGCAATCCCTGCGCCCATGCTGGCGCAGGCCCCGTCGCCGCCGCCGACGGAAACCGGCAGCCCCGCGCGCAGGCCCAGGCAGCCTGCGGCCTCCTCGCTGAGCCGGCCGGCAATCTCGCAGCCGGTGTGAAGCTGCGGAAATTTATCCAGCGCCAGGCCCAGATTCTGAAACATTTCGCGGTCATATTCCCCGCTCTGCAGGTTCATGAGCATGCCGTGCGCAGCGTCCGAATGGTCCGTGGTATCCATGGAGCCGGTCAGCCGGTAGACCAGATAATCCTTCGACTGCAGGAATCGCACTGTATTGTGATAGACCTCCGGCTCCTGCTCCTTGAGCCAGAGCGCTTTGCAGAGCGTCGCCGCAGGCGAGAGCACGTTTCCGCTGATATGATAAAAATAATCCATGCCAAAGCGTTCGCGCAGCCGCGCGCACACGCCGCGGGCGCGGGTATCCGCGTGGATCATCGCCGGGCGGAGCGTCAGCCCGTCGCGGTCCATCGGCAGGCACCCCAGCATATGGCCCGAGACGCCGATGGCCTCTACCTGCTTGACATATTCCGGCGCAAGCTCGCGCAGCATCAGCATCGCGCGGACCGCGCTCATCCACCAGTCTGCGGCGTCCTGCTCGCAACCGCCGTCCGGCAGATGATGGGTGGGATAGGTGGTCGTCACATTGCGCAGGACATTCAGATTTTCATCGATCAATGAGGCCTTCAGGCCGCTGGTTCCGATATCAAAGGCGAGAAGAATGGTATGCAAGCCGGCATCCCTCCTGAACCATATTCGTATTTTTATTTTACAATAAAACCGTTTAAAAGGGAATTGCTTTTTCGGCGGCAGGAGAAAAAACTTTCTGTTGACAGAGCCGTAATATCGTTTTATGATATCATAAAACGATATTACAGCGTATCAGAAAAGCCCAGGCGATTTTACAGTCCCGGTATCGGAAAGCAGGTGAAGCGCATGCCCAGAAAATCCATGGAGGTTCTGACCGAGTCCATGCTCTATGTGCTGCTGGCTCTGCGCCTGCGGCCCATGTGCGGAATCGAGATCGCCGCCGCGATTTCAGAGCTCTCCGACGGCCGGGTGCAGCTGGGGCCGGCCACGCTCTATACCATTCTTTCCAAGTATGAGCAGGAGCGTCTCATCCAGGAAATCGGAGCCGAGGGGCGCAAGCGCACCTACCGCATCACGCAGTCCGGTCTTGCCGCCTGCCGCCAGGAGCTTGCGCGGCTGCGCCGGTGCCTTGCCGATGCGGAAAAACAGGAAGGAGTTCTTTCGGATGGAGAAGAAAAAGAGCCGGCATGTCTTCCGTTTTCCGCCCTGCCCGACGTTTGACATTGAGGGCATGCAGGGCTGGCTTGAGGCGCTTTCCCGCGAGGGGCTGCGGCTGGAGCCGGATGAAATCTATCCGGGCGTGTTCCGCTTCCTGCGCGCACAGCCGCAGGAACGGCGCTTTCGCCTGCAGCCGCTTCCAAAGGAAAAGGGCCTGTTCGGCGAAGACGATGCACAGCAGGATATCATCCGCCTGAACGAGGGCTTCAGCTGGCAGTATCTTGGCGTCTGCGGCAAATTCATGCTCTTTGCCGCGGACGATCCGGCCGCGCCGGAGCTTGATACCGACCCGCAAGTGCAGGCCGTGGCCCTGAAGCAGGCGCGCAGCCGGCAATGGTCCGAGGTTTTCTGGAGTGCGTGGTGCCTGCTGCTGGCGCCTTTGCTGCGGCTGTGGAACCGGCCCGCCGCAGGCGTTCTGTTCGCGGTGGGGAGCGTACTGAGCGCGCTGCTTGCGCTGATGGTTGCCTGGTCGCTTGCAAGAGGCGTCCGGGGCGCCGTGCACCTGGGAAAGCTCCGAAAACGGCTCCGCCTCGGCCAGCCGCTCGGCGCGGACGCGGGCCGACTGCACGCGCGGCGCTACCGGATGTTTACGCTGGCCTACATTCTGTGCTGGCTCAGTCTTGGCGCCGGCCTTCTTGTACGGCTGGACGCCTCCAGCCGCACCATAACGCCGGAGGAATACGGAAAGCCGCTTCCCTTTTTGAGCGTCGAAACCGCCTTTCCTGAGCTTGGCTGGCAGCAGGACGGAACCGACGATCGGCCCGAGCGCCGCATGACGGCCCTGCACGATCCGCTTGTGCCCGAAATGATAGAGTTTTCTGAGCGCGGCACGCTGGAATCGCGCGGCTACTGCGCGCTCTATATCACCTATTATGAGGCGCGCTGGCCTTTTCTTGCCCGGCTTCTGGCGCAGGACACCGTGCGCGCAGCGGCGCGGCGGAACCGGAGCTTCCAGGCTCTTCCCCTTTCCCTTCCGGATGCGGACTATGCCGCCGCCTGGCGCTCCTACGGGCAAAACTGCGTCGTGCAGAAGGGTACGCGCGTGATCATTCTGGAGCCCGCAGCCTTCTGGGAGGGCGAGGACAGTTCCATCTCCGCCTGGGCGCAGAAGGCCCTTACCTTCTGGCTGGAGGCTGACGCAGCGTGATATATTGCAGCTCCGAAATACGGATTCCCGTTGCGCAGAGCGTTTCCATGAGGAGCGCCAGCCGCTCCT
>CAKUHJ010000017.1 GCA_934655935.1 uncultured Oscillospiraceae bacterium
CCGCCTGCGGCAGAAGCATGAAGATCATGACCAGCATCATAAACGACATGACCACGTATGTTGCGTATGTGCTGAAGACCAGCACGTTTGTGAACATCGTCAGCCGCGCCGCCGTGTCCGTCAGCGCAATCCGGTTGACCAGCGCCGCGCCCAGCCAGTAGATGACCAGCGCCAGGCCGTTCATGCCAAGGCCCATCGCCGGCTGCAGAAGCGCGAACAGCCGCTGGTTTTTCAGCTGCAGGTTCATCATTTCGCGGCTCGGGACGTCAAACTTCCGGTTCTGGTAGTCCTCGGCGTTGAAGGCGTGGACCACGTTGATGCCCGTGAGATTTTCGCGCGCGGCGCGGTTGATCTCGTCCGTTTTCTTCTGCACCTTCCGGAAGCGGGGCAGGCAGGAACGCATGATGAGCAGCACCATCGTGCAGATCACCACCACGAAGCCCGCCGTAACCGCCGAAAGCTCCCAGCTTTTCCCCAGAATTTTGATGAGCGCCCACACGGCCATGATCGGCGCCTTGATGAGCATCTGCAGGCCCATGGCGATGATCATCTGAATCTGCGTGATGTCGTTCGTCGTCCGGGTGATGAGGCTCGGCACCGAAAAGTCCTGCATCTCCTCGCTCCCGGCGGCCATAACGTGGTGGAACAGCCGCTCGCGCGTGGAGTAGCTGAAGCCGGCGGCGGTCTTTGCCGCCAGATACCCGCAGCCGATGGCGAGCACCGCGCTTGCCAGCGTGCAGCCCAGCATCTGCAGGCCCACGGACAGCACGTCCGCCGTCTGTGAGCCCGGCGTTTTGATCAGGGTGGTCAGCTGCGTCATAAAATCCGGCAGCCGCAGGTCGAAATAGACCTGTATCGCGACGCCCAGCGTGCAGAAAAGCGCCATCAGCGCTTCCTTGCGGCGCATGCGTCTGAGTAGTTGAAGCATGGCAAGGTTCCTCCGTTTCCCACGCCCGGCGGTGTGCTGCATGAATAAAAAATGAATATTATGAATCATAGTGCTGCGGCGCCGGAAAGTCAAATGAACGGTTTGTGAATTCTTTCTTGTATTGCCTCCCGCGCGATGCTATAATATAAACGCATTTTTTGAATGTTTCAGGGGGCGAACGCGGCATGACAGACGAACAGAAGCTGCTTCTTGCGCTGGTGCGGAGCGAGTTGACGGGCGAGGAACCCAGGCGGGAAGAGGCGGCGCTCGCCGCGGCGGACTGGGACGCAGTGTTAAAGGAGGCGCAGCAGCAGGCTGTGACACTGATGGCGGCGGACGCGCTTGCACCGTTCAGCGCGCAGGTGACCAATCCCGACGCCTGGGCCGCTGCGGCGGTCCGCCAGCTGCGGGCGAACTGCGCCCTCACGCAGACGGCGGCGTGGCTGGAGCGGACCCTTGCGCCCGAGCCGATGGCAATTCTCAAGGGCATGTCCGCCGCGAGCTATTACCGCAGGCCCGCGGGGCGGATTCTGGGCGATATCGATTTTCTGACGGACCCGGCGAAGACGCAGGCGCTGTGTGAGCGGCTGGTGCAGAACGGCTGCCGGAAAAGCCCGGAGCCGGACTGCGTCCACCACACCACGCTCACGCGCGGCGGCGTGGTGCTGGAGCTGCACTTTGCCATTCCCGCCATTCCCTTCGGGCAGGCGGGGGAGCTGGTGCGGCGGCGGGCGGCGGGGATTCTTGCCCGGCGCGTTACGCGCACGCTGGACGGGCAGCCGTTTCCCGCGCCCTGCCCGGCAGACCATGCGCTGATTCTGCTGCTGCACACGCAGAACCATATGCAGGAGTGCGGCGTGGGCCTGCGCCACCTGTGCGACTGGGCGGCCTTTGTCCGCGCGGAGCAGGACGCGCCGTTCTGGCCGGAGCTGCTGGACTTTCTGAAGGAGCTTGGGCTTCTTCGCTTCGCGGCGGCGCTTACGCGCGCGTGCGCGGAATATCTCGGCGCGCCGCTGCCGCCCTTTGCGCAGGATGCGCCGCCGGAGCTTGGCCGGGCGCTGCTGGAGGATGTGCTCTCGGGCGGGAATTTCGGCCGCCGGGACAAGCTGCGGAGCCATACCTCGCTGCTGACGCCGTCCTTCCGGGGCGAGGGGCGGCCCCAAGGCCATATCGGCCACCTCTGGGGGCGGCTGCGCACCGTCGTGTACGAAAAGCACCCGGCGGTGCGGCGGTTTCCGCCGCTGCTTCCGTTTTTTGCAGCCTACCGCGCGGGGCTCTACGCGGTGCGCGCGCTGTCTGGGCGGCGGCTGCGCCTGAGCGCCATTGCGCCCTATGCGCGTTCGCGCGAGGCGCTGTTCCGCGAGCTGCGGCTGTTCGAGCCGGAAGCCTGAAAATCTGCTTTTAATTTTTAATGTAAATGTATAGGAGGACTGCCGGTGCTGAAGCAGCTTGCAATTGTGTTTTTTCTGGCCATGGCGCCTGTTTCGGAGCTGCGCGGGGCAATTCCCGCAGGGCTGGCCATGGGCCTGGACCTGAAAACCGTGTTTTTTCTGAGCGTGCTCGGAAACGTTCTGCCCGTGCCGCTGATCATCCTGTTTGTCCGGCGCGTATTCGTATTTCTGAAGAAACGCGGCGGGCGGCTTGCGCGCTTCGTGGAAAAGATGGAGCAGAAGGCTGCGCGCAGCGCGAAGCTGTTTTATAAATACGAGCTGTTCGGGCTCTGGCTGCTGGTGGCCATCCCGCTGCCGGGGACGGGCGCGTGGACGGGAAGTCTCGTCGCGGCGATGCTGAACCTGCGGCTGCGGGCGGCGGTACCGGCGATCGTCGCGGGCGTCGTCACCGCGGGGCTTGTGATGCTGGGGCTGAGCTATGGCGCAGGCAGCCTCGCCGAGCTGATCTTCTAAACACTCAGGGCCGGAGCGAGACGCTCCGGCCCTTTGCGATTATAGAAGTAATCAGCAGACGAGCTTTCTCAGCCAGTTCCATTTCGGCAGGTAAACGGCGGCTGCGACCGCCGCGCTGACCGGGATGGCGACAAAGAAATCAAGAATGGAATGCTGCTTGACGAACACCGTGGAGATGCTGATGAGCAGCCCGAGCGGCAGCATGACCCACTGCAGGCCGTGCTTGCGAAGGGGCCTGGATTCAAAGCAGGCACAGGTCATGGCTGCGCAGCCGATGACATGCATGCTGGGAATGACGTTGGTGTTGGTGTCGGCGGCGTAGACGCGGCGAAGCAGCCACGTGCAGAAATTTTCATGCGCAAAGCTTGCCGGGCGAAGGTCCTGGCCGTTCGGAAAGAGCATGCAGAAGACGATGGTCCCGATAAAGCCGATTCCGATAAACAGCATGAAATGAATAAAGGCGTCCCGGTCGTAAAAAGCGAGGTAGAGCGTAAATACGGCCAGCAGCGGATGCCAGGTGCAGTAGGGCAGCACAAACCATTCGCAGAAGGGAATTTTATCGTCCAGCGGAAGATAGGAGACCCAGTAGTTTTCTGTGACCAGATGCTCGGCAAGGATGAAAAGGCCAAAATATACAAGCCAGATGCCGAGCAGCCACAGATGGCGATAGCCGTCAACCGTTCCGATTTTCGGAAGCGTTCGGTTCTGAGGATGCTTCATGGGAAACTGCAGTCTCCTTTCTGATGGTGGGGATAAACTGGCTGGCAAAGCGGCCGTGACCCTTCTTCTTGATATAGAAATAGCCAATGACGCTGAACACGAGCGCGCCGATAAAGTTGACGAACAGATCCTCCATGGTGTCGTAGAGACCGATGTCAAGATAGCCGCCGAGGCCAAGCTCCTGGCCGTTGATGGATGCGGAGGTGATATTCTTGATAACGATGGGGATGTTGGAATTCGTCTCGTCCAGCATGACGGTCGAGACCGTATGCACGACGGTGTCCTTCTGCATGTCCAGAAGGAACAGCCGGTCCATGCTGAATTCAAAGAACTCCCACAGAACGCCGACGGTCATGGAAAAGCAGAATGCGACCAGCGCCGCGTAGACCGGCGAGAGCTCAAACTTGATTTCACTGTTCCGGTTCAGGATATCAATGAGCGAAAAGCCAGCCGCCGCGCAGAGAAAGCCGTTTGTGGTATGCAGGAGCGTATCCCAGTGCGGATACTGGATAAAGTAGCTCTGCAGTTCCCCGAGAATTTCCGCGGCGAAGATGAAAACCAGAATCACAATCTGCAGCGTGGACGGCAGCTCAATGCCGAAGTTCTGCTGCACAAAGGCCGGCAGCATGAAAAGCCCCAGCACCAGCAGGCAGATAAACGTACTCTCATATTCATGGCGGAGAATCGAGGAGACCATGGTTGCAAGCACAATGAGCCGCAGCACTACATAGACGACGAAAACCGCGGGCTTTCGCCGGATTTCTTCCTTCAGCGGCTGCGCATGGCGCCGCGGCCGCTTTCTGTTTGCGTCCTTCATCTGTAAGCTCCTTCTGTTTCAGTTCGGTGAAGAAATCTTACCCTAATTGTGCAGAAAATACAAGAGACATTTGAGCCCCCGTGCGCGAAAAATTATGAATTTTTCATGAAGCGCCGGCCCTCAGCCCTGCTTTGCGGGCCACCGGAAAAGAAGCTTTTCCACGCGCTTGTAAAGAAGAAACGTCAGAACGGAAACCAAGGTTCCCTTGAGCAGGTTGAACGGAACGACCGCAAACAGAACCAGCGTTCCAACGTCGCGGATGGCTGCGTTTACGCTCGTGCCCATGGAGATGATGGCGTCCATCGGAAGGCCGTAGAGCTGGGAGAATTTCGGCAGCAGATACCAGGCGTTGAAGGCGCTTCCAAATACGCACAGGCACAAAACGCCGAGCGCGAGCGACCAGGCCGCGCCCTTTTTGCTGAGCGTCGCCTGATAGAGGATGGAGGCCGGCAGCAGCCACACGCAGCCGACAATGAAATTGGCAAAATCGCCGACAAAGGCCGTCGTTGTGCCCTTGAGCAGCAGCTTGAGCGCGACCTTCAGAAATTCGCAGATCACGCCCGCCAGCGGCCCGAGATAAAAGGTGCAGATAAAGACCGGAAGCTCGCTGAAGTCGAGCTTGTAGAACGACGGCGCAAAGAACAGCGGAAGCTCCAGCAGCATGAGAATGGCACTGAGCGCCGCGCACATGGAAATGACCGTAATGGTGCGCGCGGCGCGCAGCCGGTGCCGCTTTTTCATGACCAGGAGCTCGCTCAGCCACGCAATGGCAAATACGAGCGCGGTGACGCCGAGGCAGACGAGTACGAAGCCTGCGTTTTCCTGAAGATTTGCAAACAGTGTTTTCATGGAAAGAACCTCCTCCAGCAGATAAAAAACGCCCGAAGAAGGATCTTCGGGCGCCTTGCGCATGCGGAAGGGGCGCGGGAAGCGTCCCGCGCTGTCTTCTTTCATCCAGACTGTACTGTCGGTACCGGAATCACACCGGTTCAGCTTACGCTCGCGGACTTTACCGCCGGTCGGGAATTGCACCCTGCCCTGAAGACCTTCATTCTTTTTTGACTGACGCTACTTTAGCAGATGCGGGGGAAAAAGTCAATCAGCGCAGATGAATTTTTCCGCGCAGGTCCTTGTCAAAAATGCGGCTTTCCTGCAGCGGGAGCGTTTTGCCCGCGCCGGCGGCCCGGGCCTTTTCGTACATGGCGTGCGCGATGGCAACGTCGATATAGCTCAGCCCCACGGCGTTGAAGTAGATGAAATCGTCCTGCGGTTCGCGGCCGGGCTTTCTTCCAAGGACAAGGTCTGCAATGTTGCAGTAGATATCCGCGTCGGTGACGACGCCGTCCCGGAAGCAGCGGCTGAGCGTCTGCGTGCGGTGCTTGACGATGCTCCAGTCGTCGCAGACGATCTTGGAGGCCTTCTGGACGACGGCGTACTCGTCCTCCCAGCCGCCGATGTGGCTGTAGAACGCGCCGGGCTTCAGCCAGGCGGCCTTCAGCAGGGGCGCCTGCGCGCTGGTCGCCGTAACGACAATGTCGGAGCCGCGGACTGCGCTTTCAAGGCTTGTATGGCAGGGGATGAGCTCCATATCGGGAACCAGCGGGGAAAGGCTCCGGATGAAGTCCGCCTCCTCCCATTCGTACTTGGAGGCCACGCGGCAGACCTTCAGACCCGGACGGACGGCCTTCATGCCAAGAAGGTGCATTTTGGCCTGCTCGCCGGCGCCGATAAAGCCGATGCTTTCCGCATCCTCGCGCGCAAGATATTTTGCGGCCGTGGCGCCCATGGCTGCCACGCGGATGTTGGAGCAGAGCGTGGCCTCCATGACGCAGACCGGGTAGCCGCGCGTAAGCTCGGACAGAAGGATGACGGCCGTCAGGTTCTGCGTGCCGAAGCGGACGGGATTCGGCGGGAAGACGGAGACCCATTTCATGCCGCAGATTTTCTCCGGCAGCAGGGAAGCGGGCAGGCAGTTGATGCGCTCCTGGGTTTCCTGGTTGAAAATCTGGACAATTTTGTCCGGGAAGAGAATTTCGCCCGCGTCAAATTTCCGCAGGCCCTCCTCCAGCGCGTGCATGGCAAGCGGCAGGTCGAAGCAGCCGGCGCCGATCAGATCCTCCTGGGAAAGGTACAGAAATGAGATGGCATGCTGGTTTTCCATGAATTCCACTCCTTTGATTTTTGCTATGCAAAGTAGCAAAATAAGAATGTGCCATTTCCTCGCCCCTGCGGGGCAGCCGGAAATGAGGCTCAAAAACTTCATGCACCGGCATTTGCGCATTTTTGTGGTGCAGTGCACGTATGCATGAAGTTTTATTCCTGAATATGATTATAAAGAATAAAAATATTTTTTCAAGAAGAAAAAAGAAAAATATTCCGCAACTTTCACGAAAACGCTTCCGCACACCGAAACGGAGGACGCATCATGCCAGAAAATTTCTCAGGGGCTGCCTCACAAGGAGGCAGCCCCTGAGGAAAAAACGGAACCGGGAATGCTTGAAAAACCAGGGCGGCCGGGGAAGCGTGTTATGGCCTTCGGAGGGCGTCCCGTTCGTCGCAGAGGGCCTGGAAAAGCTCCAGCGTGTTCCAGCCCTCGTTGGAGGGCGTCAGGACGGCCTTGAGAGAGACAGGCGGGATTTTTGCCGCCCGCATTGCGTCCAGAAGCGGGCTGAGCAGACCCTGCGGAAGCCCGGAAAAGACCAGCATCGGCTCCGGCAGGCCCTTGCCGTCGTAAAGGCTTTCAAAGCTTCCGCATCGGCCCGTAAACGAGCCGATGGGCTGCAGGTATTCGTGCACGGCGACGGGGCGCACGGCAAGGCCCATGTGCATGGCCGCCATGCGGAGCCTTGCAAGGTGCTTCGCCGGGAGCTGAAAGGTCAGGACGGTCGGCTTCATACGGGCGCCTCCTCCGGCTTTCTGAGAAAGCCGAGCCAGATAATCATCGCGGCCAGCGTCCAGAAATAGGCCGTCATGTACGGCTCTTCAAAGATGTTTTCCACCGCGCAGTGCACCAGCACGCCGCAGAGCCCCGCGAACATGGCGCACAGCAGGGGATAGAAGCGCCCGGCCTTCTCCCGGCGCGCGGCATACAGGCGGCTGACGCTCCGAAGGCCGTTATAAAGAAGCCCCAGCAGCATCAGGCCGAAGGCGGCAAGGCCGGTGCAGCCCATTTCCAGCATGGTTTTGAGATAATAATTGTCCAGGTAGAAATACTCGACGCCGTCAAGCACCTGGTTCTGCATGGCGACCGCGCCGCCGAACATCCCGTGGCCGAGGCCGAAGCGCTTGTCCGCCGTTTCAAACAGGCGCATGGCCTCAATCCTGCGCCCGGCGCGGCCGCCACTGGTGTTGGCCTCGGCAAATTCCTTTGTGAACAGGAAGCCGATGCGCGTGCGCACGAACGGCAGGAAGCACGCGCAGACGCCGGCCAGCAGCAGCGGCAGCAGAAGCCGCCGGTCCACCAGCAGGATGAAAATCACGATGGACACGGCCATCGCGGCCCAGGCCGCGCGCGACATGGTGAACAGGCACGCCACGCACATGACGATGGCCGCCAGCCAGCTCAGGGCCTGCAGAACCGGCTTTTTGGTATAATAGGCGAGGGCCGCGGCCATGGGCGCAAAGAGTGCCATGAAATCGCCCATGATATTGGGGCTTCCGAAGATGGAGTAGACCCGCGTGCGGACGGCGGTTTCCGTATGCGTCATCCAGCTGGCGGGAATGGGAGCCTTGACGATGTACTGATAGACGCCGTGCAGCGCCAGAACCGCCGCCAGGCAGACGAAGCACAGGTACATCCGCAGGATATCGCGCTCGCTGCGCACCAGGCGGGTCACCGCGTAGAACCAGAGCAGATACTGCGCCGCCGCGCGGTAGCCGGAGAGCTGAATAGAGGGAAACGGGTCTACGAAGCACATCAGGCAGAAGCCCGTGACCAGGAACAATGCGACCGGAAAATCCTGCGGGTTCAGCCCCAGAGGCTTCGGCGCCGCGCGGTCCAGCTTCTGATAGAAAAGCCACACGAAGGCCCACAGAAGCAGGGCCTCGTCCCAGCAGGAGCTGAGGACCGGGACGGACAGAACGTCCCGCAGCAGATAGTCCAGCGGCAGGTACATCGTAACGGCAAAGAGGATCAGCGCCGTCATGCCCCCGGAAAACAGCCAGGAAAGCAGACGGCTTTCCCGCCCGCAGCGCATGAGCCAGGCGTATATGCGGAAAAGAAGCGAGGCGCGGACGCAGGCGGTCAGGCGCGTTTTCCGGGAAAGCCGGCGGGCGCGGGCCTCCGCCCGCACGGCCAAACGCGAGGTCTCAGTCAGCCCGGCCGGAGCAAGCAGACGTGCGCGGACAAAGCCGTGCACGCGGCTTGCGCGGACGGTGCGGGAAAGAAAGCCGAGCGCCCGGCTCGTTTCGCCAAGACCGGAGGCGAAGCGGAGCACCGCCTGAATCAGACGCCAGAGAAGGCTCCGGCGCAGCATCTCAGCCATCGGTGACCTCCAGCGCGCAGATGAGGCCCGTCAACTCAAATTCACTGGTTTTTACGATGTACTCATAGCCCACGCGGACCTCCTGCGTGCCGAGCTTATAGACGTTGGCGGAGAAGGCGGCGTCGGCCTCCACGGTCAGAAACAGGTCCTGATGGGCGGGATTTGCGGCGTTCGGCTCCGAGGAGATTTCCGTGACGGAGGCGGAGAGAAGCTTGCCGTTGTTGACAAGGGAATTTCCGGCCTGCGTCTGGGCAAAGCTGCAGATATCGCGCTGCACGTCCTCACAGACGACGGTGAAGCGGACCCTGCACCCGGTATCGGAGACGGTCTGCGCGGCCTTCTTCCCAACCAGCTTCCAGCCGAGCGCCGCCACGGCAGCCGCCAGCAAAAGGATAACCAGCAGGTCCAGAAGATTCACCTTTCCGAACAGCCGGCCTTTTTCATCGATCAGTTTCATGGGATATCCTCCTGATTTTCCGGATTCGGCGGTTGATTTGCCTGCCGATCCGGACTATAATACAGCTATCTATTCTACCCGATTTTCCGCGCAGAAACAAGAGGAGAGACCATGAAAATCATTCACCTAATTTCCGGCGGCGACGTCGGCGGCGCGAAGACGCATGTGCTGTCCCTGCTGCAGGGGCTGGGAAGGACGCAGACGGTGCGGCTGATCTGCTTTACGGAGGGGCCCTTCGCGCAGGAGGCCCGCGCGCTCGGAATCGACACGCAGGTGCTTGCGGCCGGCGTCGGAGAGAGCCTGCGGACGCTGGCGGCGACGATCCGCGCGGAGGGCTTTGAAATTGTCCACTGCCACGGCGCGCGCGCAAATATGATGGGCGCGATTTTAAGGCGTATGGTGGACGTGCCGACGGTTACGACCGTGCACAGCGACTACCGGCGCGACTATATCGGAAGGCCCCTGAGCCGCCTGAGCTACGGCACGATCAACACCGTGGCGCTGCGGCTGCTGGATTACCACATCGGCGTGTCCGACGCGATGACGCAGATGCTCATTTTGCGGGGCTTTGCGCCGCAGCGTCTGTTTACGATTTACAACGGCGTGGATTTCCCGCCTGCGCCGTGCGCGCTTTCGCGCGCGGAGCTTCTGCAGAGGGCCGGGGTGCAGGCGGACGGGGACAGCGTGATTTTCGGCATTGCCGCGCGGCTGAACCCGATCAAGGATATCGCGACGCTGATCCGCGGCTTTGCCCGCGCGGTGCAGACGAGGCCGGGGCTGCGGCTGCTGATCGGCGGCGACGGCGAGGAGCGGCAGATGCTTGAGGCCCTTGCGCGGGAGCTCTGCCCGGCGGGGACGGTTGCGTTTCTGGGCTGGGTGCAGGATACGGCCAGCTTTTTCGGCGCGATCGACGTGAACGTGCTTTCGTCGCTTTCGGAGGGCTTTCCCTACGTCATACCGGAGGGCGCGCGGATGCGCTGCGCGACCATCGCCACGCGCGTGGGGGGCATACCCTATATTATTGAGCACGGAGTCACCGGGCTTCTGTTCACGCCCAGGGACGACGCGGCGCTCGGCGAACTCATGGGCCGTGTGGCGGATGACGCGGCGTTCCGCCGTCAGCTGGCGGAAAATCTCTACGAGAAGGCTGCCGCGGAGTTTTCCACGTCCGCAACCGTCGGAAAGCAGCTGGAAATCTACCGGACCATTCTGCGCCGCCGGGAAAGGCCGCGGAAGCAGCGCGACGGCGTGATGATCTGCGGCGCCTACGGCAAGGGCAACGCCGGGGACGACGCGATTTTAAAGGCGGTCGCGGCGCAGATGCAGGCCATCGACCCCGATATGCCCATCCGCGTGCTCTCGCACAACCCGAAGCAGACGAGAATGAAATACGAGGTGGACGCCTGCCATATTTTTAACCCCTTTGGCTTCTTGCCGCGCATGCGGCGCACGGAGCTCTATCTGAGCGGCGGGGGAAGCCTCATTCAGAATGAGACGAGCACGCGCTCGCTGTATTACTATCTGCTCTCCATCCGGCTTGCAAAGCGGCTGGGCTGTAAGGTTCTGATGTACGGCTGCGGCATCGGGCCGGTTTCGGGCGCGCACTGCCGCAGCGCGGCGGCAAGGACCATCAACCGCTTTGTCGACCGCATTACCGTGCGCGAGCCCATGTCCGCGCAGGAGCTTGCAAGCATGGGCGTGACGGAGCCGCCCGTCACGGTGACGGCAGACCCGGCGCTTCTGCTCACGCCGCAGAGCGAGGGAAGCGTCGACGGATATCTGCTTTCCCAGGGGCTGGACCCGAACGGCGCGTACGCGCTGTTCTGCCTGCGGCCCTGGAAGGGCTACTCTGAGCGGGCGCAGGCCTTTGTGGAGGCGGCGCAGATGCTTAGGAGCGAATACGGGCTGACGCCGCTGTTCTTCGCGCTCGAGCCGGGACGCGACCTTGCGCCCTGCCGCGCGGCGGCGGAGCAGCTGGGCGGCGGAAGCGCGGCGCTCAGCGCTCCGGATGATGTGCGGCTGAGCCTTGGAATGATGAAGCGGATGCGGCTGGTGGTTTCCATGCGGCTGCACGCGCTGATTTTTGCCGCGAGCGTCGGCGCGCCGCTCGTCGCGGTGTCCTACGACCCGAAGGTCGGCGGCTTTATGCGCTACATCGGGCAGGCGCGCTGCATCGAGCTGGACAGCCTCACGCCGCAGGCCCTGAAGGATCTCTGCGCCCAGGCCCTGCAGGAGGAAACGCGGAGCGACGTGGAGGCGCTGCGGCGTCTTGCGGCGGAAAACGAAACCATTGCCGCGCAGATGATGGAGGAAACGAAATGAAGCAGATTGTATGCCTGGCCACCTCGCCCTGGTACCCGATTCCCACGCGCAAGCAGCAGGTCATGAGCCGCCTGCCGGACGCGGAAATTCTGTATTTTGACCCCTCCGCGACGTTCCTTGCGCCGCTCAGAGACCCGCAGGCGCGGCCGCTGATGAAAAAATACCGTGAGCCCGGCGTCCGGCCGCAGGAGAACATCACGGTCTACAGCCTGCCGCCGGCGCTGCCGTTTTTCTACAGGCTCCGGTGGATCAACCGCCTGAATCAGAAGCGCATGGCGCGCTACGTGCGGCAGAGGATGCGTGAGCACGGCTTTGAAAAGCCTTTGCTGTGGGTATACTCGCCGGTCACGGTCGACGCGGTCGACGAAATTCCGCACAGCGCGCTGGTCTACGACTGCGTGGACCGGCACTCGGCCTACGGCGGGCTGATGAAGCCGGAGCTTGTGGACGCGATGGAGCTGGAGCTGGCGGAAAAGACGGACATGACCTTTGCAACCGCCGCGCCGCTGGCGGAGCGGCTGCAGAAGGCGCAGCCGAAGGCGGCGTTCATCCCGAACGGCGCGGACTTTGCGCGCTTTTCGGCGGCCGACACGCCGCAGCCGCTGCCGGAGCGGATGCAGGGCATTCCGGGGCCGGTGCTGGGGTTCGTGGGGGCGCTGCAGACGTGCATTGAATACGGCTTTGTGGCGCACGCGGCGGCGGAGCACCCGGAGTGGAGCTTTGTGTTCATCGGGAACGAAAAGCCGGGGGCAGACCTTTCGGCGCTGCGGGCGCTTGAAAACGTACATTTTCTGGGCCTGGTGCCCAATGAGGAGCTGCCGGCCTATCTTGCCAATTTTGACGTCTGCCTGAATCTGTTTGCAAAAAGCGATCTGAGCCGGGACGTCAGCCCATTGAAGTTCTTTGAATATCTGGCGACCGGAAAGCCCATCGTCTCCACCACGCAGCCGGAGCAGATTCTGGCCTACGCGCCGCTGATCGAGCTGGCGCACACGAAGGAGGACTTCTGCGCGGCCTGCGCCCGCGCGCTTGCCGACCGGGACCCGGCGCGCAGGCAGGCGCGGATCGAAGAGGGGCGGAAGAGCTCCTGGGACGCCCGCGTCGGGCAGATGGTGGAAACCCTGCGCACGATGGGGCTTTACTGAGAGAATTTCCAAATGCGCCCAAGGCTCCCCTTGATGATCAAGGGGAGCCTTGGGCGCGGTGGAAGGCGGACCTGCGCTGCACGATCGCGGAGGCCCTGCGGGATTTTTTACAGCCACTCAGGAAAAGGTCAGCTGAAGGCTGCCCGGAACCGGGCGGACCAGGCTTCTCCAGTTGTAATCCTCCCAGACCAGGGCTGCGTTTGCCGCCTGAAGGCCGGAGGCATACTCCGCGTAGAAGCCAAGCCCCTGCGGGGTATAGACGGCGAGGAAAAAGCCGCAGTTTTCTTCCGCGTCCCACCGGTCGCCGTACGTGAGCGGAAGCCGCCCGGCAAGCGCCAGCCGCTCGCCGTCAAAGGCAAGGCGGAGCCCCTGATAGGCCTGATTGGGGCCGAATTGGGCTGTGCGCTCCAGCTCGCTGCGCGCCGCCGCGCCCCAGAGCGCATAGAGACCGTCCTGCGTTCTTTGAAGAATCCGGGTTTCATCCGCAAAGCAGAGGTAAACGCAGCCCTCCGCGACCTCAATTCTGTACCAGCTGTCCTCTGCGGCAAAGTCGCGGAGCCGAAGCAGCTGAAGCATGCGCCCGTCAGAGGCGTCCAGCACGCGCAGATAAAAGCCTCCGTCTTCTATCGTGAACAGGAGAAGGCGCGTCCGGTCCTCGTTCAGGTTCAGAAGAACAATCTCGGCGTCCTCCGGAAGCGGGCAGCAGACGCTGAGCTGCTCCGGCTGCACGTCGTCCCTGCCGTGGGGGAGGCGGAATACGCCCCAGCCGTACGGCAGGCGGCTCAGGTCGACCTGCCCGCCCAGACGGGTGCGGCTGCTGAAGACAAAATAGAGCGCGTCCCCGGCGCAGACACTTTGGGTGTAGAGATCGAAGCGGTCGTACAGGCCGTTTTCGTCCGACAGCGTCTGATAGCCGGTTTCCGAGCACAGCCCGTCCGCCTCCTTCCGAAGGTTGATGCGGTAATATTCGTTCGGGAGCACCGGAATCTGGAAGGCCTGCTCCAGGGCTGTGATGGACGGCTCGTCCAGAAGCGGATTGCTGTGCAGGCGCGTGCCGCCCGGGAGCGAGATTTCGATTTGCAGGGGATAGAACGTGTAATAATCGGCCAGACGGACGTCCTGCTCGGCGCTTGCGCCGGCAGGCGTTTTTTCGTAGAGCGCGTGGAAGGCGGCGGAAAGACCGGCCTGGGCGCTGCGTTCCGTGCTGGTCGGGTCGATGGAATCCAGCTCGTTCCAGATGGAAATGCTGCAGTCCGGCGTATCTGCCGTTTCCGGATAGCCGGTCCGGAAGAAGCGGTATCCGGTCTGGCTCCGGTATCCGTCTTCGGAGAAATCTACGGAGCTCTGCCAGAGCAGCTTCTTCCGGAACGTGGAGGAAACCTGCAGCTGAAGGCCGTCTGCAAGCGCCGGATCGCCGGAGACGACGCGTTCTTCGAAACGGACGTCCTCGCGCGGGGCGCTGACGCGGACTGCCGCGTAGGTAAGCCCCGCCGCGCCGAGCAGCAGCGCGGCAAGCAGCAGCGCAAGCATTTTACGCATCGGGCGCCTCCTCTCCGGTGATGGCGCCGAGCGCCCGGCCGACGCGGTCGGCGCGGTAATGATAGCAGGCCTTGATATAGTCCACAAGCGTCTGTCCCTGCTCGTCCAGCGCGTCGGTGCGCACATCGCCTGCAATCCGGCCCTCGTGCAGCAGAAGCGCCCGCGAAACAAAGGGCGAGACCTCCTCAATCAGGTGTGTGGACAGAAGCACCGTTTCCTGCGGCTCCAGAATGCCGAGCAGCACCTTGTAAAAATCCTCGCGGTTAAAAATATCGTTCCCGGCGAAGGGCTCGTCCATCAGAATATAGTCTGCGCCCTGGCAAAGGGCGAGGATGACCTCAAACTGGTTTTTCTGACCCGTGGAAAAGCTGCGGATGGGCTTCGTGCGGGGCAGGGAGAAGAAGTCCATCAGGCCCTCGAAGCGCCGGGCGCGGAAGGCGTCAAAATGCGCCTGGTAAAATTCCCGGTGCGCGTTTGCCGTCAGAGCGGGGAAGAAGCTGTGCTCGCAGGTGGCAAAGCTCAGCCTGGCGATGTTTGCGCGCGTGACGGGCGCGCCGTCAAGAAGAATCTCGCCGGAAAAGGGCAGAAGCGTCAGGATGGATTTGAGCAGCGTGGTTTTTCCTGCGCCGTTTTCGCCGAACAGGCCGACAATTTCACCCGGCCCAAGCGAAAAGCTGACGTCGGTGAGCGCTTTTTTTGCGCCGTAGCGCTTGCTGACATTTCGAAGCTCAATCATAAAAAGACCCTCCAGATGGAAAAGCTTGTCTGCGGCGGCAGCGTGCCGGCCGGCGCGGCGCGGAAATAGAGCAGCGTATACACGCCGAGCAGCGCCAGGCAGAGCAGAAGCCCCGCAAGCAGCGCCAGAAGCGGCAGCGCGGCGCAGCGGACAGGCAGCTCCCACGCGCTTTTTACCCGCTTCATCAGATAAATGCTTTTGCTCTCCCGCGAGAAGGAAAGCCTGTGCGCCAGCGCCATGCCGGCGGAAAAGACCGCGTAGCCCCAGAAGCCGGAAAAGCGCCGGTCGAGAAGCGCAGAAAGCGGCGGAAGCTTCGTGCCCGGAATCAGGACGCGCGTGTAGCCCTCATAGCGGTAAAGGGCCCGCAGGGCGCTTTGCAGCGCGCTGAGATATCCGGCGCTCAGAATCCATACAAACAGAAGCCAGGCCAGCGCATAGAACGAAAGCTCCCGGCGAAGCCGCACGCCGGGCGGCGCCAGCTCAGACAGAATCCGCTTCATTCTCTTCCAGCCTCCTTTCGCCCGGATGCGCCGCGGCGAGCGCGCAGCCCGCCGCGCCGACGCACAGAATCAGCGCCAGCGCCGACTTTACAATGGTCGCACCGCTTCCGAGCTCCGCCGGGAACAGCGGTACGAGCACGCCGCAGAAAAGCTGCGGCAGAACCGGGCTTTTCCGGTTTCGAAGGGCAAGCGACGCGTGTGCGCACAAAAAGCCCGCGGCAAATACAAACAGAACGTTCCGCAGCCAGAGCGCCGTCTCACTCAGCGGCAGGAGCGTATGCAGAAAATCACTGCGGGAAAAGCTTACAAGAAGGCCCTGCGCGCCCTCCGGATAGCCGGAGGCCGCCGCCGTATGCGCGGCCAGCGCAAAAACTGACGCCGCCTCCGCAGCCCAGAGCAGGAAAAAGCAGGCTGCGTTCACCAGAGCGTTTATAAGGAAAAGCCGGCGCTCGGAAAGCCGAAGCCGCTGCAGCGTCAGGCCGCACTGCCCGCCGCGCTCCTGCGGCAGCGTGCAGATCAGAAAGCAGCCCAGATACGCCAGCAGAAACAGGACGGCGCAGGCACGCTCTGTCTGTGCGTTCCAGCACCCTCCGCCCGCAGCAAGCAGCAGAGCGCCCGCGCAGGCATTCAGCGCGCACAGCGCCGCAAGCAGCCCCAGAAGCCGGAAAAGCCGAGCCCGCGTGAAGAGCGCGAGCGCCGAAAGCCAAAGCTTCATTCTGAATCCTCCTCCCAAAAGCCGGCCAGAAGCGCAAGCGCTTCCTCCCTTGCGACGCCGGCCTGCCGCAGCGCGCGCGTGACCGCGCGCATGTCCTGTGTCAGAAGCTCCCTGCGGAGCCTGGCAAGTGCGGCCTCGTCCAGCGTCATGCAGCTCTTCGCACCCGTGCGCGAGCAGATCAGCCCCGCTTCCTCCAGAAGATGAAAGGCCTTCTGGACCGTGTTGGGATTGACGCCGAGCAGCGCCGAAAGCTGCCTGCGGGAGGGGAGCTCGTCGCCGTCGCGGATGCGCCCGGCCACCGCGCCGCGCTGAATATAAAGCAGAATCTGCTGATATACCGGTATGCCGCCGGTAAGCCGGAAGCCCTCGAAGCTGACCATGTCATCACCACCGCGTCTGTGAGTGTATTACTGATATCATACACTTTGGATGTATGATATCAGTAATACAGTTTTCTGTCAAGCTTTTTGTTGCAATTCTCTGATAGAATTGGTACAATACCTTGATAGAACAAAATGGAGAGGTATCGGCGTGTATCTGAAGTCACTCGAAATTCAGGGCTTTAAGTCCTTCCCGGATAAGACGGTGCTGCAGTTCGGCAGCGACATTACTGCAATTGTCGGCCCGAACGGAAGCGGAAAATCGAATATTTCCGATGCAATCTGCTGGGTTATGGGCGAGCAGAGCTCCAAGGCGCTGCGCGGGGCCAAGATGGAGGATGTGATTTTCGGCGGTACGGCCAGGCGCCCCGCCGTCGGCTACGCGGAGGCGACGCTGGTTCTGGACAACGCGGAGGGCACGCTCCCCATCGAAACGCCCGAGGTCATGATCACCCGGCGCTATTTCCGCTCCGGCGAGAGCGAATACTATATCAACAAGCAGCAGGCGCGCCTCAAGGACGTCAACGAGCTGCTCATGGACACGGGCCTTGGCCGCGAGGGCTACAGCAACATCGGCCAGGGCAAGGTCGACGAGATTCTGGCGCTCCGGTCCACGGACCGCCGGGAGGTGTTTGAGGAGGCCGCCGGCATCTCCAAATTCCGCCACCGCAAGGAGGAGACCGAGCGCCGCCTTGCCGCCACGGAGGAGAACCTTCTTCGCATCGGCGATAAAATTTCGGAGCTGGAGCTTCAGGTGGAGCCCCTCCGGGAGCAGGCGGAAAAGGCGAAAAAATATCTGACCCTGCGGGATGAGCTCAAGGGCCTGGAGGTCACGCTGTGGCTTTCGGGTCTTGCAAGAGCGGGGGAGTCCGCCCGAAAGGCGGAAAAGGACTATGCCTCCGCTGCGTTCATTCTTTCGCAGGCGCACGACGAGCTGACGGAGCTCTACTCCCAATCGGAGCAGCTGAGCCTGCAGTATAACCAGAAGACGCTGCTTCTGGACCATATGCACGAGGAAATTTCCGCCCTGGAGGCGCAGGCCCAGGGCGCAAGGGCGGAGATTGCGGTGCTGGAAAACGATATTCAGAACCATACGCAGAATATGGAGCGCGCCCGGCAGGAGCTGAGCGACCAGCAGAGCCGCAGCGGCTCTTTGCAGGCGCAGCTGGACGAGCAGGCGGAAAAGCAGAAGGCCTTGCTTTCAGAGCAGGAGACGCTTTCTGCAGAGCTTGCCGGGAGGCAGGAGGAGGCGGCCCGTCTGGCGCGCCAGAGCGCGCAGACGGACGAGGCGGCTTCGGCGCTTCTGCAGAAGCAGGCGGCCGCGCAGGCGGATTTTACGGCCCGGCAGGCGACGCTTGCCTCCCTGCAGGCGGGCATGAGCGAGGTTTCGGCGCGCAGGGAAGCGCTTCTGGCCGATCTTGACAGCGCCGAGGCGCGCAGCGATCAGCTGGAGCAGCAGCGGCGCGAGTGCCGGAAGCGGCTGCAGCAGGCGCAGGAGGCGGTGCAGAGCGCCAACAATACCATCGCCGGCTATGCGCTGCGCCTGAAGACGCGGCGGGAAAAGCAGCAGGCGCTTCAGAAGCAGGCGGACGCGGCCGGAGTGGAGCTGGATACTATGTCCGCGCGCGTGCGGATGCTGCGCGAGATGGAGCGCGATTTTGAGGGCTACAGCAAGGCGGTCCGGCTTGTCTGCCAGGAGGCCGAGCGCGGCCGCCTTCCGGGTGTGCACGGCCCGGTCTCGCGCCTGATCCGCGTGGCGGATGAATATACCACCGCGATTGAAACCGCGCTGGGCGCGGCGATGCAGAACCTTGTCGTGGACGACGAGTCGTGCGGCAAGGCTGCCATTCAGTTTTTAAAGCGCACGCAGGCAGGGCGCGCGACGTTCCTGCCGCTGAGTACGATCCGCGGTACGCGCATGCAGCCGGGGACGCTTGCGGGGCAGCGCGGTTTTGTAGGCGTCGCGTCCGGACTGGTGCAGACGGACGCGCGCTATGAGCAGGTGCTGGAAAGCCTGCTTGGAAGGACGGTCATTGCCGAAACGCTGGACGATGCGATCGCCATGTCGAGAGCCTGCGGCGCGCGCACACGCATCGTGACGCTGGACGGCCAGGTTATGAACGCCGGCGGAAGCATGACCGGCGGCGCCAGCGCAAAAAGCGCGGGCGTGCTGGCCAGAGGCAATCAGCTTTCCCAGCTGGAGCAGGCCTGCGTCCGGCAGGAAAAAAAGCTGCAGGAGCTTAAAGACGCCCTGCAGCAGGCCGCGGCAGCCGCGGCAAAGACTGAGTTTGAATGCTCCGCCGTGCAGGGCCAGCTCCGCGAGGCGGAGGATGAGGTGTTGCGGCGTACGGAGGAGGAAAAGCAGGCGGCGCTTCTGCGGCAGACGGTGGACGATGCGCGCGCCTCTCTCCGGCAGGAGCTGGAGCGGCTGGACTCCAGAACCGGCAGCGACCAGGGAAGAATCTCAGAGCTTCGGGCGCAGCTGGACGCGGCGCGCACGGCGCGGGAGGAGCTGGAGCGCACATACGGCGACCTGCGGCAGACCAGAAGCCGCCTCGACGCGGACGCCCAGACCGCGGCGGACGCCGTGGCCGGCGTGACGGGCCGCATCGCGGCCAACCGCGCCGCGCAGGAGGCCGCGCAGACTACGCACAGTCAGCTTCAGGCGCTGCAGCAGCAGCTTCAGGGCGACGCGGCGCAGAAGCGGGCGCTTCTGGCCGGCTTTGAAGAAAAAATTTCCTCGCTGCGCGCGCAGAAGGAAACGGCGCAGGCGCACGCCGCCGCGCTGGACGGGCAGACGCAGCAGCGCCAGCAGGCGCTCCGCGCGGCAGTAGAGGCGCGCACGCAGCTTGAGGCCCGGCGCACCCAGGCAGAAAAGCAGGCGCAGGAAAAGAATCAGAGCATCCTGCAGCTCGAGCGCGAAAGCGCCCGCCTGGAGCAGAAGAAGGCCGCCTGCCAGACGGAGGAAAAGCAGCTGATCGATAAGCTGTGGGACAGCTACGAGCTGACCCCCTCGACGGCGGAGCCCTTCCGGGTGGAGCTGGAAAGCGACGCGCAGGCGGGAAAGCGGGTCTCGGAGCTGAGAAGAAAAATCTCCGCGCTGGGCGCGGTCAACGTCGGCGCGATTGACGATTACGCGCGCATTTCCGAGCGGTATGAATATCTGGCCGGCCAGCGCGACGACGTGCTGCACGCAAAGACAGAGCTTCTGAACATTGTCTCGTCCATCACAAAGCAGATGACAGAGATTTTTACGGGCGAATTTGCAAAAATCAACGCCTATTTTTCCCAGACCTTCACGGAGATGTTCGGCGGCGGCAAGGCGGAGCTTTTGCTGGAGGACGCAAAGAATCCGCTTGAATGCGGCATTGAAATCCGCGTCCAGCCGCCCGGCAAGCAGCTCAAGACCATTACGCTGCTCTCCGGCGGAGAGAAGGCCTTCGTGGCGATCGCGCTGTATTTTGCGATTCTGAAGGTCCGGCCGACGCCGTTCTGCATGCTCGACGAGATCGACGCCGCGCTGGATGACCGCAATGTGGAGCGCTTTGCCTCGTACCTGCGGAATCTGTGCAAAAAAACGCAGTTTATCGTCATCACGCACCGCCGCGGCACGATGGAGGCCTCGGACGTGCTTTATGGCGTCACGATGCAGGAGCAGGGCATTTCCAAGATCCTGCACCTGGACCTTGACGCAATGGCAAAGGAGCTTGGCATCACTGCCTGAAAATCAGAAAAAGGAGAATCATATGGGCTTTTTTGAGAATCTGAAGCGGGGCCTGAGCAAAACGGCCTCTTCGATTTCCAGGGTTTTTACCGGAAGCGAGCTGGACGACGACTTTTTTGACGAGCTGGAGGAGAGCCTGATTCTGTCGGACCTCGGCGTCGCGTGCGCGGAAAAGGCGGTCACGCAGCTGCGCGCGGTCTGCAGGGACAAGATGCTCTATTCCATGGATCAGGCGCGCGAGGCCCTGCGGGGCGTCCTGGCGCAGATGCTGCAGGTCGGCGACCCTGCTCTGAAGCTGGACACGAAGCCGTCCGTCATTCTGGTCATCGGCGTCAACGGCGTCGGCAAGACCACGACGATCGGCAAGCTTGCCAGCCAGCTCCGCAGCGGCGGGAAAAAGGTGCTTCTTTGCGCGGGCGACACCTTCCGCGCCGCCGCCGCAGACCAGCTTGAAATCTGGGCGGAGCGCTCGCACTGCGAGATCATCCGCCAGCATGAGGGCGCGGACCCCGCCGCGGTGGTCTTCGACGCGATTGCCGCTGCGCGCGCACGCAGCGCGGACGTGATCCTCTGCGATACGGCAGGGCGCCTGCACAACAAGGCGAACCTGATGAACGAGCTGAATAAAATTTCGCGGATCATCGACCGCGAGCTTCCCAACGCCAGCAAGGAGGTCCTGCTGGTGCTGGACGCGACCACCGGCCAGAACGGCCTGATGCAGGCCAAGCAGTTCAAGGAATTTGCGGGCGTGACGGGCATGGTGCTTACGAAGCTGGACGGCACGGCCAAGGGCGGCGTCGTCATCGCGGTGGCAAACGAGCTGCAGATTCCGGTCAAGTATATTGGCGTCGGCGAGGGCATCGACGACCTGATGCCCTTCGACGCGGAAAAATTTGCGGAGGCGCTGATATGAAGGTAATTCTGGCCAGTAAGAATCCGCATAAGCTCACCGAGCTTTCCACCATCCTCTCCGGGCTTGGCTTTGAGATTGCCCTGGAGTCGGAATATGGGCTGGATATCGAGGTGGAGGAGACCGGCACGACCTTTGAGGAGAACTCCCTTCTGAAGGCGGAGGCGGTCATGCGGGCCAGCGGCCTTCCGGTGCTGGCGGACGATTCCGGGCTGATGGTCGACGTGCTGGGCGGCGCGCCGGGCGTCTAC
>CAKUHJ010000018.1 GCA_934655935.1 uncultured Oscillospiraceae bacterium
AGTGTGAAGGGGGCAAAAAGCCCCCTTCGCGTTCAATCAAGCGGTTTTCTGAACTTTTTTGAAGTTCAGAAAACCGGACTCAGCGGGGCGAAAAGACTTTTTCGACACGCTGAATGCCCCGCGGCCCGGAATGAACCGGGACGCGGGGCATTCGCTTCCGTTCAGGCGCTCAGGACGTCATCGTATACAAAGACGACTCACCTCTCTGCGCGCGCTGCATGGCGGCCAGCGCGTACATTGCCTGCTCCGTCGCCATAAGGTTTGAGCCGTCCTGCAGGGTATGGCAGAAGCTTCCATCCTCACATGCAAAGCGCAGCAGCGCGTCGCTGAGCGTTCCGCCCGGCTTGACAAAACGCGCATCGTCCAGCGCAATGCCGTTTTCACACAGCGCAACAAGCACCTGGCTTACGCTTTCGCTGTTCTCGTCTCCATAGCTCCGGAAGCCGCCGTTCGGAAGCTGCTCGTCGGACAGGTACGCAAGACCCTTGTCAATCGCCTCCCGGACGCCGGGCGTGTCCCGATACTTCGCCAGAGCCTGAAGCGCCATTGCCGTCAGGTCCACGTCGCTTGCAGCCTTTGTCAGCGCCCAGGCGCCGTTCTGGCCCTGCGCGTCCAGCAGATACTGCACATACAGCTGCCTAGTCGCCTGGGTGCCCGTCTTCGTCTGCGGGATATCATAGCCGCCGGAATCCAGCGCGATAAGCGCCCAGATCGGCCCGTTGACGCCCTGCGCGCAGGTCTGATCAAAGTCGGCGAGCGGAAGCGTAAGGTCATACCCCTCCACGCTTCTCGGATTGCGTCCGATTGCCGTCAGCGCGAGAACGACACGGCTGTATTCCGTGTTTTTCCGCGTATCAAGGACGCCGTTCCCGGCCCGGACCACGCCGCACAGGCGCTCGTAGTAGCCCTCGAACCAGCCGTCCGGGACCTTTGCGTCCGCGCGCGCCAGCCCCATCACGCTCCATTCGCCGCCGACCGTCCCGTTCTGCGGCTCTGTCACGGTGTTTACAAGATAAGCCGCTGTTTTTTCAAGCTGTGATTTCTCCGCCGCGCCGCAGGCGCTCAGAAGGAGCGCCAGCGCGAGCAGAAGCCCCATCGCTTTTCTGATTCTCATTACCGGCCTCCCGTTATTTCTCCGCGGGGAAGCTCTTCAGCTTTCCGTTATAATAAGCGTAGATCAGGGCGGCGTCAAGATTGTTGACCTCACCGTTGCCGTTCACATCCGCAGCCTTTTTCTGCGCATCGCTCAGTTCAAGCTTGCCATTGTACTTGGCATAGACCATGGCCGCGTCAAGATTATTGACCTCGCCGTCGCCGTTCACATCGCCGGGCAGCACGCGGGCCTCGCCCGTAATCTGAAGCGCAATGCTCACGTGGGGCTTCAGCGTCGTCACGCCTGCTTCGGAGGTACCGTCGTCGCCGTTTTCATTGTGGTACATGACGTACGGGAAGGTAATGGTAAACTCCGCGTCCTCCGCCGTGAGCGGCTCTGTCTGATACGTCACGTATTTTGTGACATCGCGCGAGGCGCCGTTTGCATAGTGCGCAATCACCGTCATGCCGGTGGGGTCGAAAACATCGCCTGCAGCATATGTTGTCTTTTGGGGCATGGACGTCACCTCGAGCGTGATGTTGCTGCCAAAGGCCATCAGGCGGGCAGAGTCGTTCTTGAAGTAAATCGTTCCGTACTCGTCCACAATCGGACTGCAGATGGCATATTCCGCCAGCTTCCCCGTGGGCGTGAACAGCGCATAGGGCGTGTCGTAAACCGTGGTGCTTCCCTTGTCGGTGTAGCGCTCCTTCGTCACAAACTGCGGGGCGGTCTGTCCGGCGCTGTCCTTGAGCACGCGGAGCTTGCCGGGCGTAGCGTTGTCAAAGAAATAAACATAGACGCTTCCGGTTTGCTCATAGGCCGTGGTGAGAAGGCCGCTCGTCTGCGGGTAGCCCTGGGTTCTGACCTTGTAGGCAATCGACCAGTCCTTCAGATCAATGACCGTCAGATTGTGCCCCGAATAGGCGACAAACTGCCCGGTGCCGGAGACTCCGATATAGGCGCGTTTCTTGTAAATCACAGGCGCGCTGGTGCTCATTGCGGGGTTGTTTTCCAGCTCCGCATAATTGCTCAGCTTCAGGCCCTCAACCTTGGATATCTTCCACAGGCCGCTCTCGTCCTGCGCAATATATGCGCGATAGAAATAGCCGCCCTTCGTTGTGAAATAATAAGCGCCGGTTTCCTCGTCATAGCAGATTGTGCTGCGCACATCGGCCATCAGATCGTGGCGGCTGTCCAGCACACGCCCGGTCTTCCGGTCAAACAGCAGCAGCGCGCCGGTCTCGTTCGGCTTTGTGCCGTCCGTATAGCTCGTCTGGCCGTCGTCCGCGCCTACAAGCAGGAAGTCCTTGCAGACATACGCGCCTGCCCAGTAAAAGCCTCCGCGGTGCGTATACGTCCAGGTCGGCAGCTTGCTTTCAAGCGTCTGCGCAGGATTCTCGTCCGTCACGGACAGGCATACGAAGTTCGCCTCGGACGTCTCGCCCTGCCAGAAGCCGGTATAGAGATAGCCGTCGTAAACCGTCAGGGGGCAGTTCGGCTGACCGCCCTTTTCATCGCGGTAAACCCAGAGCGAGTTCAGCGTGTCTGCGTCAAAGGCCTGTATCCGGCCGCCGGACAGGCCGACAAAGACCATTCCATCATAGTAGGCCGCGTTATTGATTGCGAAGCTCGACGCCTCGCACATCTCTGCCCGCGCAAGAATCTTGCCGGAGACGGTATCGACGCGGTAAATCGTCTTTTCCGCATAGACGATCAGATCGCCGTCCACAAGAATCGGGCAGCCGGTTGCTTTTCCGGAATAGCCATCGCCAAGCTTTGTGGCCCAGAAAAGCGTGCTGTCGCCGGCGCTGATCGGCGTTTTGACAGAAGTGACGCCGTTGTTGGTGTAATTTGTTCCGCCGGGAACGAGCGCATCCTTTTCCGCATCATAGCGGAAGCTCGTGCCGCGGAAGTCCGCCCATTCCGCCTCCATCCTGTGGTCGATGGCCGTGTTTTCCTGCGCAGGGTCCAGGGAGAGCTTCAGAAGCGCGGACAGTGCTCCTGTATCGTCTGCGGAAACCTCTGCGGTAACGCCGTCCGAGCGTGTCAGAACCGTCTGGCCGTCCTTGTCGTCGTCGATGCAGAGGCTTCCCTTCAGCCCGACAAAGCCGGGCGCCGTGAGAATGTATCCATAGTCAAAGCCCTTTGAAAGGCTCCAGCTGTCATTCTCATCCGGCCAGAGCCGCTCGCCGGTTGCCGCGTCCCACAGTACCAGAAGCGCATCCTGCGTCGGAATTTCCGTCCGGAGTGTAACGGGCGGAACCTTGCGCACCGTCAGGACAATGTCCGTCTGCGCTTCCGGAGCCTGCGTGCTGCGCACGCCCACGGTCACAGTCTCCGTTTCCTCCGTCCCGTTCAGCGGAACGCTTGCGCTGCCATTCTCGCACGGCTCGCCGTTGACCAGCAGGTAATAGCCCGCGTCCGCAGCGCCGAAGGGCGTCGGCACGCTGCTTCTGAGCTTTGCCGCAAGCTCCATGGACGCCGCGCCCATCGGAACCGTCACCGCGTACTGCGCGGTGTCCGGGGTGTAGGCCGGCTCCAGAAGAAGCGACGCGCCGGAATACCTTGCCTCAAGGCTCTCCAGGGTCAGCGTGCGCTCAATCTGCACGATATAGTCCTGGTAGTAGGTCACGCCGTCCTCGACCAGCGAGGCGCGGATCGTAATCTCATTTCCCAGCGCGTTCGACTGCACCGCGTCCGCCAGCTTCTTTGCGCCGGAGCCAAGCGTTACCTTCGCCTCCGTGCCGTTTGAGGAGGCGTAGCTTGTGATTTTGTGATAAAATGCGCTGAGGCTGACGTCGGAGACGCTTGCCGTCGCGCCGGCAGCCAGAGAGGACTTCCGGTCCTGCATGTGCAGCGTGTAGCGGTGATTCTCCGGTGAAAAAGCCTGGTCGAGGGCAAGGGCCGGGTCCAGCTGCAGGGTCTCGCCGAAGGCCAGAGTCTTGAGCCAGTCCTGCGTTTTCACGCTGACTGTGACGGTGCCGTTTGCGCTTTCCTCCAGCGTAAAGGTATTTGTCACATGATAAAATTCATTCTGAGTCGCCACATAGGTATACGTTTCGCCGGGCACCAGCGTGAAGCGGTAGGCATAGAAGCCGCTCGTCTGGCGCTCCTTGACCGAAAGCATCTCCTCGCCGTTGAGGTTGTAGACGCTGACGTCCACGTCCTTTCCCGTCGTGTTGAAGGTGATGCTCTTTCCTGCCGCCTGCCGGAATGTCAGGGTATAGGAGCCGGTATAGCCGTTTTTGGAAAGCCCGATCGTAAGCTCCGTTCCGTCCTGAACCGCAATCGGCTCCAGGTCTGCCAGAGGCGTTCCGTTCACCGTGACGGCATAATCCTTCCCGAAGGCCTCCGGCGCAAGCCTGAGCGTTTTGACCGTCGAGAGAATCCGGTATGTATACGCGCGCTTATGCGGCGCAAATACCTCCGTCGAGCCCTGCCCGACGCCGTCCTGGTCAAACACGCGCAGGCCGGAGAGCGTAAGCGCGCGGTCCAGATAAAGCGTGTACTCCTGCGAGCACACATAGCCGTTTTCATCCGTCCGGGAAACACGGTACAGAACCTCGCTCCCCTCCGCCCCGGTGCTCAGAACGCCGGAAACGCTGGAATACCTGGACTCCCAGGCTCTTTTGGAGCTGTTGGGGTTTGTTTCGGGATTGACAACCGTGCCGTCCGTGCGGGTATAAAGGGCATACAGCTTCGGCGCCTGCGCTTCCTCCGGGAAAAGCTCCTTGTTGTAGGAAGCAAGCAGATAATAGGCGCCCGTTGCATAATCGTCCGGCACCAGAACCCGCATGGTGTGCGCACCAAATTCAACCGCAAGCTCGGACTCCTCGAAGCTCGCTCCCTGATTCAGGGAAATCCGCGCACCCTCTTTCATCCACTCTCCGCTTGGCAGCTGGGCGCTGACGGTCTGCGCCCCGCTGACATGAATCTCGCCGTCAATCCGGTTGAAGCCCTGCACCACGCTGAAGCTGTAGTCGCCCGCGACCAGGCGCAGCATGCCGTCGCCGTCCTCGTCCGTATAGCGCCTGCCGTAGTCGTTGACCGCCGTAATTTCAATATCCGGATAGCGCGCCGCCGTATAGGCGTCCGTCCCGTCCGTAAAGAGGATTTCGAAGGAATCCCCCTCCTGCGCGCGCTTGTAGCGCTCGATTGCATCCGAAAGCGCCTGCGCGAGTTTTTCTGCGCGCGCATCGTCCGCGCGGGCAAAGCCGGAAAGCGCATCGTCGTACGCGCTCTTCGCAGCCGCGCGGACGTCCTCCGCCTCCTCCGCGTAATCTGCCATTTCGGAAATCAGCAGCTGCCGCGCCGCGCTGAGAAAGCTCTCCTGCTCCGAGAAGCTGAAGAAGCGGATTTCAGCCGCCAGCCTGTCCATATCATGCCCGCCGTTTTCATCACTGCGGACATAGTTGCCGACCACGCCGTCGATCGCCGAAACCATGTCATCCTCAATCCCGGTAAAGCTGTGCCCGCTGGCCGTAAGGGCCTCGAGGATCGTCGCGCCGGGCGCATAGCTGATTTTTTCCGGGGCAACCACCGTCTTCTGGTCCGTGCTGGCGCTGAAATAGAACCAGCCGTCCGGATTCTCTGCGGCCAGCGCCGCCGGGATGAGCGCGAGCAGCAGCGCAAGGCTCAGTACGCACGCAAAAAAGCGGCTTCCTACGATTTTTTTCACTTACATTCCGCCCTTTCTGTCATCGGTTTAATAAAGGCATTCAATCCATTTCAGACGCAGCCGCTTCATTGGCTTCGTCCGCTGCTTGAGAAGCTGCGTCGTCTGCTCGCAGAACTGCGCCATTTCGTCTTGCTGCCGGCCTGTCATTTCATGGCTTGAAAACAGCGCCTCGCGGTTTAAAAGCGCCATGCGCATAAATTCCTCGCCGTAGTCCTGGCCAAGCTGCTGCGACGCCTGCGGGCCCAACTTCAGAATGCTCCCGCAGCCGCGGTCCAGCCCCAGCTTTTTCAGAAGCCGCTCGCAGTGCGCAAAGCGCCAGCAGATGGCGTCCGACACATTCTCATCCTCAAACTGCGCTGTGCGCTGCCGGAGGACGCGTCTGCGGCGAAGCACCAGCAGCAGCACCAGCGCCGCAAGCAGCGTCAGCAGCAGGCCCAGCGCCAGCAGCACCGCGCGGCGCAGCTGCGTACGCGGCGTGTTCGCGTTCTGCGGCGAATCGCCGTCCTGCTCGTCGTCCTTCGCGTTCTGCTCCGGCTCCGGGTCATATTCCGCGCCGTTTTTGATGAACGCGCCCTTTCCCTCTCCTGCCTCGGTTCCGACGCTGGATGCGGCGTCCTGGCGCTCAGAAATGGCGGCGCCAAGCCTTCCTGCCTGGGGCGCGGCGCCCAGAAGCTCCGTATAGTTCGGCGTCATCTCCAGCGGGAGCCAGCCGACTCCCTCCTGATAGACCTCCACCCAGGCATGGGCGCAGTTGTCTGTGAGCTGCGCGCCGCCCTGCGCCGCCTCCTCGGAAAGCTGCTCTGTTACAATGTAGCCCTCGGCATAGCGCGCAGGCACGCCGTAATAGCGCAGGGCCAGCACGCCGAGCGTTGCATACTGGAAATCGTAGCCCTTGCCGGCCTCAAGCGTATATTTTACAAAATTCTCTCCCGCCGGCAGAGGCGAGGTATCCTCCGAATAGCTCAGGCTCTGGTCCAGAAAATCCTGCGCGCACTGCACGGCAAGGTAGGCGTCCATCTCCTGCCCGCCGGCGCGCGCGGCGGCAATTTCGTCCAGCGCAGGCGCCAGAAGCGCGCGGGTCTGCTCCGGAATATCCAGAAAATGCGCCTCGACAAAGGCGCGGTAGCCGCTTTCAAGCTCCAGATAGCGCTGCGCCGCAGCGCTGTCCGCTTCGCTCAGGACCTGCACCCAGTCCGCGGTTTTTCCCGAGGCCTGATAAATCACAGAAAACGAGGCGGAGCTGTCTTTCCCGCCGTTGGTCAGAATGCTGCCGTCCGTCAGCCGCCGGGCAGGCGTCTGCGCGGCAAAGCTGCCGGAAACGGCGCTGTAGGGCGCGTAGACATACCGCCGGCAGGCGGCCTGGTTTATGACGCGCACGCCGTTCGTCTCGGGCGTTTCACCAAGGCTCAGGGCCGCCGCGCCCGTCTGCGTCTGCGGATAGAAGCCTCCGGCATGCAGGACGTAAAGAAGGTCGCCGGACTCTGCAAGCGTCTCATTGGATATGGCCGCCCAGCCGCTGCCGGTAAAGCTCTGCCCGACAAAGCCGTGCAGATACATCGGCTCCGCCCGGTCCATGGATACGCTAAGCATGGTCCGCCCGCTGCCCGTTTTCCCGCCGAGCGAGGAAAAGTCCCCCTCCGGCAGGCCGTCCGCGCCGCTTTCGTAGCGCCAGGCGTGAAGCTGCTCCAGCGTGCGGCTGCGAAGCGCGAGAAACGCGCTCCCATCGCGCAGCCCCGGCAGCATCGCGCAGATTGCAGCTGCAGCAGCCAGCGCAGCCGCCGCGCCCGCAAAGGACAAGGCCGCCAAGCCTGCCGAGCGCCCGCTCTGCCCGCGCAGCGGAAGCGCCAGCAGCAGCGCCGCGCAGAAGGCACCGATCAGGGCCTCCGCAGGCAGCCGCTCCGGGCGCAGGGCCAGCAGCGCAAGAAGCGTCAGCCCCGCCCCCAGCAGCGGCGCCGCCGCGCGGCAGGATGCGGCCAGGCCGTCGCTCAGAAGCGCCAGCGCCGCTGCGCACACAACCGAAAACAGGACGGCGCACGTTCCCTGCTCCTGCGCCGCGGCAAGAACCGTCCTGCCAAGCAGCAGCTCTCCCGTCGCGGCGGTACGCGCGCTGCACCAGGCGTTCCAGCACAGGCACGCGCCGTCCGTGATTTTTGAGAGAAATACCAGCGTGAACGCCGCCAGCAGCGCAAGCGCGCCCGTCATGGCAAAGCGCGTTCCGCCGAAGCGGCGGGCGGCGGCCATTGCCAGGCATACCGCCGCGCCCACGCACATGGCCGGAGCCGGGCTTGCCAGCTCCCCCGGCCAGAAGGCATACAGCAGCGGCAGCGCGCACGCAAAAAAGCCGAGCAGCGACGCCAGCGCCTGCAGCAGCGCCTCCGCCGTCGTACACGGCCCAGGGGCGCCCTTATAAATCCGGAATCCGGAATCTGATTTTGCTTTCAACCGCAGATCCCCCTAAATATCCAATTGCATGAGCTGCGAGGCACAGTTGTTCTCGTCAAAGGCGTAAACCGGGATATCCTCCGGCAGAGCGTTCTGCGCGCCGGAGACAAGCGCCGTCACCCGGCCAAGGCTTCGCAGCTGCGCCGCCTCCGGCGGCACAGTGCCGGCAATGTAAACAATGTGGGACAATACGCCCTCGCCGGCCGCGCGGCAAAGCGCCTCGGCGCACGAAAGGCCTCCGGCGTACGGCGCGGCGGACAGAAGCCGCGGCAGCAGCCCGATCAGATCGCCCATATCCCGGATTTCCTGAATGACGCAGCCCGCGCCGTCCTCGCTCCAGGAGATGTTGAACTGCGCGCCCTGGTCCAGCAGCGCCCTGCAGAGCGAAACCAGGCTCTGGGCCTGCGCGTCCTGCTCCGCGGGCGACGTTTTTTCGCATTTTCTTTCCCACAGCAGCAGGACCGAGCGCGTAACCGGCAGCGACGGGTCGCGCGAAATGAGCCGGTCAAATTTGGACGAAAGCTTCCAGTGAATCTGGCGGATGCTGTCGCCCTCGCGGTAATCGCGGATCTGGAAGGTTTCGGTCATATCCGCGCCCGGCTTTTCCTGAGAGTAAACCTCGCTCTCATCCGGACAGTTCGTGTCCGCGAGAATGGAGACCTCCATGGGGAATACGTCCGGCTGCACCGTAACGGCGGCGGACGCGGCCGCTTTGCACAGTACCGGCAGCAGCCAGAAGCAGTCGTACAGCCGCACGCTGACCGCCCGCGCGCGCACGCGGCCGCAGAAGCGGCTCGAAAGCGCAATCTCCGCGCTGCCGCTTCTGTGCGGACAGGCGCCCGTGCGGCGGAAGACCGTCTGCTTCTCTCCGGTCAGAAGATTTTCAATTTCCACCCGCACGCCGATGGCCGGCAGGGGCAGCGCCGTGGGGTTCTCCGCGGTAATCTGAACGGTCAGCTGCGCGCCCTTCGCCGCGTTCACGGGGGCGGAAAGGCACAGCTTCACGCGGCTGCGGAGTATGAGATGGACGGCCGCCGCAAGCAGCGGCACCCCGGCCAGCGCCGCCAGCAGCGCCAGGCTCAGCAAGCTCCCTGAAAGCAGCGTCGCCGCCAGCGCCAGCGCCGCCAGCGCCAGCCAGGTAATTTTGGCCAGAATGATCATCCTGCGCTCACCTTACGCCGGCCTTCACGGCGGGCATCTGCGTCGCGGCGAGAATTTCGTCCACAACCCCGCGCGCGTCGACCTCCATCATGCGCGCCTTGACGCCGAGCATGAGTCGGTGCGCCGCAACGTCCGGGAAAATCGCGGCAACGTCCTCCGGCACGGCGTAGTCGCGCCCGTGCAGGAAGGCATAGGCCTTCGTCATGCGGCATACGGCCAGCGCGCCGCGCGGGCTGAGGCCGAGCTGCACGGCGGCATGCTCCCGCGTAGCCTGGGCAAGGCGCGTGATATATTCGTAGATTGCTTCCGAAACCTCCACGGCCGCCGCGCTCTTAATCAGCGCCTCCAGCTCCGTTTTTTTGAGCACGGGCTTCACGCGCGTCAGCGGGTTTTCCGTATGGCGGTCCTGCAGAATGGCGACCTGGCTTGCAAAGTCGGGGTAGCCCATGCTGATTTTGATCAGGAAGCGGTCCAGCTGGGAGTTGGGCAGCATCTGCGTGCCCGCGGAGCCCGCCGGGTTCTGCGTTGCGAGCACCACAAACGGCTCCGGCAGCGCGTAGGTCTCGCCGTCGACGGAGACGTGCCGCTCCTCCATTGCCTCCAGCAGCGCGGACTGCGTCTTGCTGGAGGTCCGGTTGATTTCGTCCGCAAGCAGCAGGTTCGTCATGACCGCGCCGGGCTTGTAGACAAATTTTCCGCTGGACTTATCGTAGACCGAGAAGCCGATGATATCGGACGGCACGGTATCGGACGTGAACTGCACGCGCTTGGTCTCCAGGCCGAGCGCGCGGGCGAAGGCCATCGCCGTCGTGGTCTTGCCGACGCCCGGCACATCCTCCATCAGGACGTGGCCGGAGGCCAGAATCGCCATAAAAATCTTCTCAATTACCTCGTTTTTGCCGATAACAACCTTTTCAATTTCCGCAAGCACGGCCTGCGTCTGGTTTTTTGCGTCCATATTGCGCCTCCAAGCGTGTTTTTGTTATTTTATTCGCCCGCTTCGGGCTCTGTTGCGCCGCTCTCTCCGGGACTCTCTCCGGAGCCGCCGGAGTCTCCGTCCGGGTCTCCGCCTGTGCCGCCGGAGTCTCCGCCTGTGCCGCCGGGATTTCCGCCGGGCTCCATCGGGACATAATTGGGGTCTGGCGTGCCGCAGAGGGTGCACACGCCGTTTTCGAAATGGTGCCCCTCCTCAAAGCGGCCGGTCCGCTCAAGGCTCAGCCCGCAGCGGCTGCAGACAAAGCGCTGGTATGTGCAGTCGCCGCTGACCAGCTGCAGCTCTCCTCCGCAGTCCCAGTCGTGCATGGACTGGCAGACCGTGCAGACCCAGCAGTCGCCGACGGCGTCGTATACGTAGGTATGCTGACCGCGCGTTTCCGCAATCTCCTCGCCGCAGGCCGTGCAGAGCTGATAGTGAACAGGGCCGTTCCTCTCAATATCCGTCTCAATCGTCCACTGGCCGGAGGCGCTGTGACCCTTGGCCGGCGTCTGCTCCTCCTGTCTGGCGTTGCAGAGTTCGCAGATCTTCTCGATGACGCCGGGCTCTGTACACGTCGCCGTATCCACGCCCTTGCGCCATTCATGCGCCTCGGTCTCCTCCAGGCCGCAGTTCCTGCAGGTTTTTTTATGCTCCTCGCTGTCTTCTTCAAAGCTGTATT
Organism: uncultured Oscillospiraceae bacterium; assembly: GCA_934655935.1. Classification (GTDB taxonomy): domain Bacteria; phylum Bacillota; class Clostridia; order Oscillospirales; family Oscillospiraceae; genus CAG-170. The sequence goes on from CAKUHJ010000018.1 coordinate 11,030, forward strand.
CCCACTCGTGCTCCTTCAGGGGACCCGTGAAGGACTGGCAGTCCAGGCACCAGGTTCCGCATTTTCCCTCGCCGTCGTCACGCGGCTCGGTATGCGCGTGCGGGCAGCCCTCAACCAGGCCGCAGCAGCGGCAGACATATTTGATTGTACCGTCCGCCTGAGCAGCCTCCTGGAATTCGTGATTGACATAGATGGAGCCGTCGCGGGCCGTGACGCAGTAGCCCACCGCGTCGCCGTAGCCGCCCTGTCCGCTGCCGACGTCCCAGCCGTAGGCCAGCGTATACCGAAGCGTCAGGCTGTCTCCGTCCTGCAGGGAATACTCCGACATGCCGGAGCCCGGATAGAACGAGCCGTTGATGCAGTAAAGCCAGCCGGAGCCCCTTGTAAAGTCCTGGTCGCCCACGCCCATGGCGCTGTGTCCGGTCAGGGGGATGCCGTTGCGGTAGATGCAGCGCCAGAGCGCGGCATAGTCGCTGCCGGCGCCGAAATAGCTGTCGATTGCAGCAAGAATCTCCTCCTCGTTTGCGCCCAGGCTGTCAAAGCTCGAAGCGTTCAGCACGCGCGCGCGGGAGCCGAGGCCCGAGCCGTCGTCCATCGAGCGCAGGTAGAAGCCCACGTCAAGAGAGCCGCTGTAGCTGCAGTAGGCCTCGTCCCAGCCGAAGCCGCTGGAGGCCGTGCCGAAGGGCTCTCCGGCGTCGTAGCCCCATACCGCCTTCGCCACGGTGTAGGAAACCGGCTCGTCGGCCATCACGTCATAGCTGATCGGCCCGTAGACGCCGAGGCCCAGGACGGTCATATCGATGGAAATGCTCGCCGTACCGATGATCTTGCCGCTGGTGGAGCGCTCGCCGAGCAGCTGCAGCGTCAGCTCTCCCTCGTTTCCGTATTCATCGCGGGCGTAGATGGTCAGCTCGTGCGTGTTTTCGTCGCCGATCTCCGGATTTTTTGCATAGAGCTTGTACTGCTGCACATAGCCGGACGCGCCGGTGTAGGCCAGCTCCACGCCGTCGAGCAGCACGCGCAGCTGCGTCTCGGAGCCGATGGCGCGGATATGGCTGATGGGCGTTCCGTCGGCCTCCTGGCTCCAGGCCTCCACGGTGAGGTCCAGGTCGGTTTCGTTTTCGATCTTCTGCCCGTCCTGAAGGTTGGTCCGGATCACGACCTCCTTGTCGCCGCGCGGAAGATAGGGGATGTTTACGGTAAAGGTATACGTGCCGCCGTCCGTATCCGCGGCGGTGATGGTAAACTGATTTTCGCCGGCCCTGCCGCCGTTGGTCTGCAGCACGGCGCTGCCGGAATAGGCGCCTGCGCCGATGGCGCGGGCGAGCGTCGTGCTCCGGCCGGTGCCGGACTGGTAGAGCGCCACGCTGTCAAGCCGGACGCTCTCGCCGTCGGAGCCGGAGATGAGGATTTCAAACGGAAGCGCGCCGTCGGTAAGCTGGTCGGAATAAATAATGTCCGCAGAGACGCTTCTGCCGTTCTCGCAGCTGACCTCGCGCGTGGTCTGCGCGCCGTCCACCGTCGTGGTGTAGCGCATGAGCACGCTGACGTCGCTGGCATAGCTGAGGTTTATCGTGAAGCTCACCTGCCGTCCGGCGGACTCTGCCTCCACCTGCAGCACATACGCCGCCGCGCTCTCGCCCGCCGGAACCGAGAGCCGGACGCTCCCCTTCTGCTCCAGCTTCTGCGTGCCCTCGGGCCCGCTGAAGGAAACGGAGGTAATCTGCGCGTCGCCCGCGCTCGTGCCGGTCAGGGCGAGCGAATACAGAAATTCGCCGCTGACGAGCTGATTCTGCTTGATTTTTACCGCCGCACGCGCGTTCTTCTCGCAGCGGACGGTTTCGGCGACGGTGCTCTTTTTATACCATGTCAGCTCGAGGGCCAGATCGTCGCCGTCCTCATAGCTCAGCTCAATTTGGAATTCCACGCTGCGCGCGCCGCCCTCGTCGACCTCCGCGACGACTGTGATGGAGTAGCGCCCCGTGTCCTTGCCGGGCGCGGTTTTCAGCTCCAGCATGCCGCCGCTGAGGTCCAGCGTGCCGGACTCGCCGGCGTCCGAGGTATATACGGCGGATACAATCTGCGCGTTCGCCGCGCTCAGGCCCCTGAGTTCAAAGGAATATTCCAGTCTTCCGCCGTCCAGTTCCGAGCTGCGCACCGTGCGCGACGCGCTGGAGCCCGCGGAAACGCTCAGCCCGGTTTCCGCGCCGGAGCGGAGCCAGCCCATGTAGAGGCTCAGGTCCAGCCCGTCCTCGCAGCTGACGACGAAGGTGAAGCTGTGGTCCGTTTGCGTCTCGTTTCCGTCCGCGTCGCGGCGCGTAACGGAGGCATAGACGGTAAAGGTATAGCGCTGCGCGCCGCCGTCGGCGGGAAGGGCCATCGTAAGCGCGCCCGACAGCCCGCTTTCTCTCGCCTGGCCCGCGCCCTCGCGCACCGTCACGTCGTAGATTTCGGCGTTCAGGCGGTCCGCGCCGACCAGCTCAAAATCGTAGGAAAAGCTGCCGTTGTCGAGCTGGGAATAGACAATCCGCTTTCCCACGCGCTCGTCCGCCGCACAGACGACGGTGGACGGCGTATTCCCGTACTGATACCAGGTCAGCACCGCGGCCAGGTCCAGCTGGGTCTGTTCCTCGCCGTCGCTGCCGGTATCGTCCTGCTGGGTCTGGTCGTCCGGGTCCTGCGCGCCGTCGTCCGCAGCGCCGATTTCGGCGTCGGAGTCGTCAGTGGAAGCCGGGTCCTTCTGCGGCTGCTGTGTCTGCTGCGCGCCGTCGGGCTCGCCGGCGGGCGTATTCTGCTCGCGCTCCTCGGGCGCCTGCGGGGTCTCGGGGGTCTGGGCCTCGTCCTCGGCGGTGTTTCCGCCTTCAAGGCCCTCGCTGCCGCCCGCAGTGCCGGAGGAGAGATTCTTGACCTCCGCGTCTGCGGACGCGCCGGCGGAGGCGTGCGCCTCGGCGCTGCCGCCGCCCAGAAGCGTCAGGTCCTGATCTGCGGTCAGCTGCGGCGCGTCCGGCTGCCGCTGGCCGCGGCCTGCGGCCGGCAGCAGCAGGGAAGCAAGAAATGCCGCGCACAAAAGCGCGCAGCAAATCCCGAAAAATCGCCTGTTCTCAAAAAGCTTTCTCATAAACGCTCCTGTGATGTAGATATGTATCGAAATCAGCAGCGCGCGGAAATGGCGTGCTGCCGCGAAATTCCTGTTTCATTGTCCGGTGGGCTCCGGGGTATGCGTTCTAGGCGCACGCGCCTTCCCCTGCCGCAGGCAGGGGAAGGCTGTGCAGGCTCTCATGCTCAGCCGAGCTTCGTCCACCTTTCGTGGACGCCGTCGGACTTGAGGCTGTAGCTGTGGGTGTTGGTGGCCTCCTGCACGTGCAGGTAGTACCACTGCGCGGAATCGCTGTTGTCGGTAAAGGTGGTCATGCCGGAAAGCAGGTCGCGGTTCGACTCCGGCAGGCGGCCCAGCATGCGGTTGAGCATGGCCATGGCCTCGGCGCGGGTGATGCTGTTGTTCGGGCGGAAGGTGCCGTCGGGATAGCCGGTGACCCAGCCGTTGGCGCTGGCCGTTTCAATGGTCGAGCGCGCCCAGTGGCTCGCGGTGTCGCTGAAGCTCGTGGTGGCGACGGTCTTCGCCTCGGTGAAGCGGCTCAGAAGCGTCGCAAACTCCGCGCGGGTGATGTTCGCCTCGGGGCGGAAGGTGCCGTTCGGATAGCCGGTGATCACGCCCATGTCGGACAGCGTGGAAACGCTCTGGCAGTACCAGGCGGAGGAGGAAACGTCGGAGAAGCTGTTCTTCTTCGTGGAGTATTCTCGTCTTGCCTCGTCGGTCAGCAGGCGGTAGAACATCTGGGCCGTTTCGGCGCGGGTGATGTTCGCGGTCGGGCGGACGGTGCCGTCCGGGTAGCCGGAGACGTAGGCGATATGGTCCTCCTTGTTCAGAAGCGCGCGCTTGTCGCCGGCGTCCTTGTTCTCGGTGCTGCCGTTGAGACGGAGGGTGACATTCTGCACGCGGACGGAGTAGCTGTCGCTGCCGTCCTTCGTGGAAACCTTGGCGTTGACGTTCTTCAGAACGGTAGTCGCGGCGCGGTCGCTGATGACCTCCATCTTGAAGGTGCCGACGGTGACGGTATCCGCCCAGTCTGCGCCGCCGGAGGTGGAGAGGAAGTTGATGTAGTGGGCGCTGCCGCCTGCGGCCAGCGCCATATCCGCGCTCTTGCAGCCGGTGTAAAGGAGCTCGCCCTGGGAGACGACGCGCAGCAGCCCGTCGTCATAGTTGATCTCGTCCTGCATGGCGTACATCGGGCCGCTGCCGGACGTGCGCGTCAGCTCGAGCACGACGGTAATCACGTCGCCCTTCTTGACGTCAAGCTCCGTCTTGCCGTTTGCGGTAAGGCCGAACTCGTAGCTGCGCGAGGTATCCGCGGCCAGCGCGCTGACGCCGAGGGACAGCATCAGGCACAGGGCCAGAAGAAAGCTGATGAGTCTTTTTTTCATAGAAACCTCTGTCCTAAAAATAGTCCGTTGGTGCAGGGAGCCGCCCGGGCCCCCTGCACCCTGTTTTCTGCTGTTCGGCTGTTGATTACTGGGCCAGATTGATGACGGCTGCGGCGTCGTTCGTGTTGACGGTCTTATCGCCGTTCACGTCCGCGCGCAGGAACTTCAGCATCGAAACGCTGGTGAAGCTGTCATACTTTGCGTTGTAGAGATCGTAGACCAGCTGCGCGTCGTTGACGTCTACCTTACCCGAGCCGTTGACGTCGCCGGTGTAGGCAATCGCCTCTGCCGCCGCAGTGACGACCGTCACCTTGGCCTTGACCGCGTCGACAGTCGGAGCATTCTCTGCGATGACGAGGTACGCGGCTGCGCCATACTTCTCGCTCGTGAACATGACGGCTCCGTCATAGGCAAAGGCCTTGCCCTCGCCGGCAGTGCCGGTCACGGTGACGAGGTACACGTTCTTGCCGCTGAGCTGCAGATACTCGGAAACCGCGACGGTAATATCGGCGCTCTTGGTCACCGTAATGGTGATGGCCTTGCCGTTCATATACTGTGCGGCGATGGTATAGTTGCCGTTCTTCTCCGTTACGGGAATCTCCTTGCCGTCCTGCATGGCCTTCACGGTGTAGGTGAAGCCTGATTTCTTTGCGACCTTGAATGTGTAGTCCTTGCCGTTTTCCGCAGTCGGCGCTGCGGTGACGTCGTCTATGCCAGTGCCGGAAACCGTGACCGTCGTGGTTGCAGGCGTTTTCTCAACCTGATTCGCGACAATCGCGATATCGCCGGTGACCTCCGAAGCCGGGATTGTATAGGTCATCATTTGCGCAAATTCCAGAATAGAATCATCTGCGTTCACAGTAACCTTTCTCCCATTAACGGTTGCCGTAACCAGATAGTCGTATTTCTCCGGTTCCAGACCGCTTGCGCTGAATTCAAAATTTTCCCCGTAGGTTGCTTTATCAGCAACACCGTAATTAGTGCTTGCTGTGCCGGAAATCGTAACCTTAAACTCCTTGCCGGTCTTCTTGTTAACCGCAATGCTCAGATTGCCGGTGACATTTTTGACGGTGTAGGTGCCGTCGCCGTTGTTCACAACGGTAACTTCACTGCCGCCCATGGTGGCGTGAAAGGTGTAGGTGTAGTTCGTGTTCTTTGCGGTGAAGGTGTAGTCCTTGCCGGACTCAGCCGTCTCCGCACCGGTAAAGTCGCCAGGAAGGGAGACGCTGTAGCTTGCGCTGACAGTGATCGTTGCGGAAGCCGTGGTGACGTCAGCCTTGGGCGCGTCCTGCACAGCAGCATTTTCACTCTTGTCCACACGGGCCTCGGTCAGCTTGACCTCGGACTTGCCGCCGGCCTTGCCTTCGAAGGTGATGGCAATCTTGCCGCCGACGTTCTTGTCTGCGCCGTAGTCAAGGATGGTCAGCGTACCGTTGTTGTCCGTGACCTTCTGTGCTGCCGGGCTTACACTCTTGTAGGTCAGCACGTTTGCGTCATAGGTCAGGGTAAGCGCATAGGCGTTGAAGCTGGTCTCAGAAGCGCTCGAAACGGTCACATTCACAACCGCGGTATCATTCACCGCAATCGTGGTCGTGCCGGAGACCGCAGCCGCGTAGGCGCTCGTCGAGGAGGCAGCGGGCTTGACCGTAACCGTCGCCGCCGGACCTGCGCCATGGCCAGTTGTCACGGGTTTGAAGGTGATGCTGTCCATAAAGTTTTCAAACTCTGCTTCAAAAGAAGCTTTTTTCTCTGCCACGTCAGCCTTTGCTGTGAAGGTGAGCTCCACAATATCGCCCGCGGGCAGTGTATAGCCCTCGCTCTCCTGATCAAGGCAGCTAAAATTCACATAGCTGCCCTTTGCGTCCGTCTTTACTTTGGAAACGGAAACGTTGATATTCGCGTTGGTGAGTGTCGTAGAATTTTTTTTAGAAGTGTAATCGAAAAGGTCTGCATCAAAGTAAAGCTTATAGGCAAGCGTAACAACATTCTCAAGCTGCTGGTCAAGAGAAATGGTTACCTTAACCTGCTCTCCGGCTTTGACAACATCCGTGTCAACTCTGGGCGTCATGGTCGCAGCAAATACGCCCACACTCAGGCCGAGCACGAGGCACACGGCCAGAAGCATTGTGATTACTTTTTTCAAGGTGATAATCCTCCTTCATTTTTATCTCATGGCGGGGGAGCGGACTCCCCCGCCTTGAAATGACTTACTGCTCTGCCGGGAATTTCGTAATCTTGCCGTTGTATCTGGCATAGATCAGGGCAGCATCGCTATTATCAACAAGCTCGTCTCCATTTACGTTCGCTGCCTTCTTCTGGTCGTCATTCAGCGTTACCTTGCCATTGTAGAAAGCATAGACCAGCGCTGCATCGGCATTGTCAACCTTGCCGTCCCCGTTCACATCGCCGAGCAGAATTACAGGCTCGCTGCCGCCGTTCTGCCAGGCCAGGACCGGGAAGCCGCCGTTGACGCCGTTCTGACCGGCTGCGAACTTGTCGCCGAGCGTTCCGGCCAGCGCCCTGAGCTCGTCCGCGGTCTTCGCCGTGCCCTTGCCGGTGACGCCGTACTTCGGGCTTTCGCCGGAGACCGTGCCCGCCAGGTAGAAGCAGTTGGTGTAATATTCTTCCTTCGCCGTGCAGGAGACGCCGCCGACGTAGGACGCGTTTCCGCCCGAGCCGGTCACGGTGCCCGCAAAGTAGCAGTTGGTGAGCGTCGCGCCGGCATGCTGGTTGTAGAAGCTGCCGCAGATACCGCCCAGATAGCACTCGTTCGGGGAGGTCGTTGTGATGCTGCCGGCTGCGTAGCAGTCCGAGATGACGGACGAGCTGTCGGAATAGCCCGCAATGCCGCCGCCGTGCTTCCTCGAGCTTACGTCGACCGTGCTGAAGCACTCCGTGATCGGCGCGTTGTCCTCCAGGCTGCCCGCGATGCCGCCGGCCCTGGCATAGCTCTTGGCCGTGCAGGTCACGCTGCCGGTGACGCCGAGCCTTGTGACCGACGCGCCGGTCTTCACATAGCCGAACAGGCCGACCGGGTAGGAGCTGCTGTTGATATAGAGGTTGCGGACGACATGGCCCTGGCCGTCGAACTTGCCGTAGAGGTTTTTCATCGGCGTCCAGTCGAAGCCCGCAAGCTCAATGTCCGCGGTGAGCTTTGCGGCGGTCTTGCCGTCGCTAGCGGCGTACCACGCAAGCTCTGCGGCCGTGCCGATGAGGTAAGCGCCGGACCCGTCCTTCTGCGGCTCGGTCTTCGCTGCGCCGTCCCACGGATTTTCGCCCGCGGGGACCATTTCCGCAAGCGTGCGGGTCAGAACGCCGTTCTGAACCTTCTCCGCGTCCGCAGAGCCGAGGCTGAAGCTGCCGCGCGTGCAGACATAGCCGCTCTTGACCAGCGTATAGCTGTAGCTGCCGTAGCCAAGCTGATAGCGGCCGTTTTCGTCCGCCGTGACCGCGCCGTCCGGGCCGGTGAGGGTGACGGAGACGTCCGTCAGCGTCTTGCCTTCTTCGTCCGTGATGCGCAGCGCGGTATCATAGAGCACCTTGCGGCTGACGGTGATAATCGCGTACGAGTAGTGGTTCATGTAGTAGGTGACGTTAGGGGCGTTGAATTTGGTGCCGGCGCCCGTGTCAGTCATGTTGTACAGGAAAGCGAAGGGGTTTGCGGCAGAATACATGCTGCCGAAGGTGTAGCCGTCCGTCAGGCGGAGCTCCGCCGTGTCGCTGCCCTCTGCAAACTCGATGTCCTTCGGGACGGTGACGGTGACGGCGGCGCTGTCCATCCTCTGGTACTGGCCCAGCTTGCCCGTATACTTCGTGCCGCCGTAATAATAGGTTGGCTCGAAGATGAGGGGGTTGAAGACGCCGGAGATCTTGTTCACCGCACGGTACATGCCGCGGAAGGTGAGCCGGACCTCGTCGCCCGGCATAATGGCTTCCTCCGGGTTGGAGACGTTCTCCGCCGTGATCGTGACCTCCGCCACGCGCACGAGGCGGTAGGAGGTGCCGGTGCTGTCCGTCATTTTGAGTATGACCGTGCCGCCCTTGCCTGCACCGAGGTCTCTGAAGCCGGCCAGAGGCACGGCATAGCGCCCGTCAGAGCCTGCGCTTACAGCCTTGTAATCCTGCATGACGGTATCCAGATTGTCGGTTGCGGTGACGAAGGCGTATTCCACCGTCACGCTGCCGGTTGCCTTCACGGCGAAGTCCAGCGTGGGTGCGGTCTCGTTCGCGCCGTAGAACCAGGTGTCATAGTTGTAGTCCCAGTCCATGGAGCGGGTGGTGGCGGTGCCGGAATCCATGTTGAAGTCGACGTCCGCGTCCGCAGTGCCGTGGACTACGCCGGTGCCGCCGACGACGATGACGCCCAGGCGGTTGGGCTGCGTGGCGGGATAGAGGCCGCCGTGCGTGCCGTAGCTGCCGGGGTTCACATCCACGCTGTCATAGTAGACGGTGAGGATGGAATCCTGCGTGCCGGGGGTGACGTCCGCCCAGTTGGCGGTGGTGTTGCCGCCGTCCACGGTCTGCAGCTTCGCGTCGCCGCGGTAAACGAACCAGTGGAAGTCGGGCTCGATCATGATGTTGCCGGCGTCGGAGTTGATGATTTCCCAGTGGCGGTAGGCGCGCACGCGCGTGGTATCGCCGATGGCCTCATAGCCGGACGGGTCGAGGTTGACCTGCAGGTCCGCCTCGTCGCGCTTGATGGTCTGGCTGCCAAGCTTACTGAAATCGTGGGAATGGCGGTCCGTCGGCGCGTCCGCCGCGAAGGAGAACTTTACCGCCGCGTTGGCGCTCTGGCTGGCAAGCCAGCCGGCCTGCGTAACGTGGCTGCTGTCGCTCAGACGCCAGGTGTAGTTGCCGTTGCCCTTGGAAACGGGGTATTCGATGGTCTTGGTGCCGTCGCCGTTGTCCTTCCAGCTGCCGAAGGGCTCTACCGCGGTGGTATTGAAGTTGTTCCACTGGAAGTAGAGATCGAACCTCGCTTCGGACGGAACCGTAACGGCAAGCGTCAGTTCCACGTTGATCGAGAGGCTCTTGGTGTTCGCAGAATAGCCTGCCTGGTAGGTCTGATTGATTGTCTGCGTGAAGATATAGCCCTCGATCGTGGGGTATGCGTACACGTTGTACAGGCAGGCGTTGCCGGCCGCGTACAGCATGACGGGGTAATAGGTATACTTCCCGCTGATATACGGTGTACCCATCGTGGCCGGTCCGCCCATGATCGGGCAGACGAGCTTGACGTAGTACTCGTCAGCCGTGAAATAGGAGGTATTGTCAGCCTTCCTGCTGTTTACATAGAAGGAGTTGCACTGGAGGTAGAGCGTATTGCCGCCGCCTGCGCCGCCGTCCACGTTCGTGTCGGTCGGGAGCGTGAGCGGCATGCCGCCGAGGCTCACGGTGTAGTCCTGCGCCTCCGCATCCCAGCCCCAGCTCTCAAAGTAGTAGTCGCCTGCGGGGGCGGAGAGGTAGAAGGTGTTGTAATTGCTGACCAGCGTGCCCTTCGCAGGGTCATACTCCGTCGTGCCCTCGGGCAGGGTGGAGGTAAAGTCGCTGTAAAGCAGCGTTACCGGGTTGTCGCGGTCGGGTATCGCCTCACCCTTGTCGTTCCAGCCGAGGGAGGGATAGACCTTGATTATCGGGTAAACATTGCCGTTGGTTTTGTAGTTGTAGTCCTGGCCGACATTGACGGTGAAGTTCAGCGGTGCGTCCTTCACGACGTTCAGGGTCAGCGTCCATGTGTCGGTGGAGAAGTGCTCGCCGTCCGTGGAGGCGGTGAAGCGGTAGATGTAGGTGCCCGCTTCAAGCTCCGTTATCTGAATGGTAGTGCCGCCGAACAGGGATTCGGAGAAGCCCATTCTCTCGCCCCAGGTCTCGCCGCCGTCGGTAGAACGCTGGTAGTATATCTGGGTGTAGGTTATCTTTTCGCCGTCCGGTCCCTCAAATACCTTGCCGGACTGAAGCTCGGGCAGAAGATACGCAGTTCCGACC
>CAKUHJ010000019.1 GCA_934655935.1 uncultured Oscillospiraceae bacterium
AGCCGCGAATGGATCAACCAGCGCCTGCAAGCGATTCAGGTGCGCAAGGAGCTGACCGACGAATGGGACGCGCGCGGCGTTCAAAAAGGTGTGGAATACGCGATTCTGACCGACGAGATCACAAAAGCGTGGTCCGGCATGAACACGCGGCAGTATAAGAATCTCAAAGGCTTGAAGAAAGAGAATCTACGGGACAATATGACGACACTGGAGCTGGTTCTCAATATGCTGGCCGAGGCTACGACCACGGAGATCTCCAAGCAGAAAGCGCCGGAGGGTTTGCGCGAAAATGTAGAAGTTGCGCGCTCCGGCGGCAAGGTCGCAGGCGATGCCCGGAAGGCTATCGAGCGGCAGACCGGCGTGCCGGTCATTACATCAAAAAGCGCCGCGCAGCTCAATCAGGTCGTGAGCAATCTGATTGAAGCGACTAGCGAGATTCCGGACAAAAACAAACCGAAAGAGTAAATTACAGAAATCAAACGCTGTGATGTGTTCATCTATAGTGTAGTGAAAACACAAAAAAGAAACCATCCATTCGGATGGTTTCTTTTTTGGTGATTTGTGTGTCGGACCGAACCCATCGGGTTCGACCGCCCGGAAATTCTGTGCGTCAGCACAGCGGCGGCATATCATGCCGCCGGTTTTGGCCGCATGCAAAAATAATTTCCGGGTGGCACGAAGGCGGCGCAGCCGCCGGAGTACTCCCGTACAATTTCGCTGCTGAGCCTCAGTGTTCACATGACACAAAAACCCCAGACGTTGTCCGACGTCTGGGATTTGCTGTCAAAAAACGATGGTGCGCAGCTCTGCGGCAGAGCAGGGGGCTCAGAGCTGCCGGACGGACTGCCGCGGGCGCAGCTCCGGCTGATACATACGCTGGCGCGGGAGCGCCTGGCCGCCCCGGATCATCTGCAGGAGGCAGTTTGCCGCGTCCTCGCCCATGAGGTCCTTCGGATGCGTGACGGAGGTGAGCTGCGGCAGCGAGGCGGCGGCGAGCGCCGTATCGTCGTAGCCGACCACGGAAATATCCTCCGGCACGCGGACGCCGCTCTGCGCGAAAAGATGGAAGCAGTCAACGGCGAGCAGATCGTTGTAGCAGACAATGGCGGTAATCTGCCCGCTTTGCAGCAGCGCCTGCAGCGCGGGCTGATAATCGCCGTCCGCGTCAAGAATCTGCGGCGTCAGGCAATGCGCCTGCATCGCCTGACAGTAGCCGCGCGTGCGGAAGACCGAATCGCGGTAGCGGCTGCGGAACAGGCCGAGAATTTTCCGGTGACCCATGGCGAGCAGATGCTCGGTTGCGAGCCGTCCTCCGGCGACGTCGTCCGTCATGCAGCCGGGGAAATCCAGGCTGCGGAATGTCCCGTCGATGGTAACAAGCGGAATGCCGGCGGCCTGGCAGCGTGTAAGCTCCCGCAGGAGCCCGTCTGGTACTTCCTCAACGCCGCGGTAGGGCTGGAGGATGATGCCGGAAGTGCCGCGGCTGAGAATCTGCTGCAGAAGACGCTCAGACAGCGCAAGGCTGTCGCGGGTGTCGTTCAGCACGAGCGGATAGCCCTCGCGTTCCAGCACGCGGCTGACGCCGCTGAGAAAATAGGGCGCAAAATAGCTGTCCCCGGCGTCCAGAAGCACGTCGACGCTGCTTTTGGCCTGCCGCGGCAGGGCCACGCAGAAGGTGCCGCGCCCCTGCTCCTTCGCAAGGCAGCCGCTGCTTACAAGCTCTGCCAGCGCGGCGCGGACGGTCATCCTGGCCACATGGTAATGCTCCAGCATCTGCGTTTCGGACATCAGCTTGTCGCCGATCTGAATCTGCCCGGAGAGAATCTGCTGCTCAATATCCCGCTTGATCTGCTGGTACATGGGCTCATAGCTCTTGCGATCGATCATGGTAGCGCTCCGTTTCCTTTATGGAAGTCTTGCCGTTATCATACCAGATTTCACCGCGCTTTGTAAAGGCATTTTAAAGCTGGACGCATTCGATATCCAGCATATCCGCCAGCATGCGCCAGCGCCGGGAAATATCGCCGAGGTTGATGACCTCATGGTGTGTGCCGCCGTTGCGAATCCAGCTTTCCACGCATTTTGCCGGGCCGCAGTCCGGCCGCCAGAAGAAGTAGGGCATTTCGTTGTTTTTCATCTGGTTGTCCGGCAGCATATCGCCGGTGCACACCAGAAGCCGGAAGCGGTCGCCGCAGACCGGCGCGAGGCTTGTGAGCGTCGCGCGTCCGACGCGCGGGGTAAAGCGCGGCGTCGGCGGATTGGCAAGCCCGCCCTCGCCGAGATAGCGGTCGATGATCTGCGGGGGGACGTCGGCGCGGTGCGTGGCCCAGTTTCCCTCGCCCGCGTGGCAGAAAATGATGGCGCTGCGGCCAAAGTCCATGGAATACATCTCGGTAAAATTGCCGTCGTCACTGCCGATGTAGTGGGCCGCGGCGACCATGGCTGCGCAGAGGCTGTCGCCCTCGGCGGCATAGCCGTAACCGTCGGCCATCAGGTGCGAGGCGGCAAGAAGCGGCAGCTGCTTGAAGCGGCCGTCCTCAGCGAAAATGTCAAACTGTGCGGTAAACGCGTCAAGGCCGCGCTCATCCAGATATTTTTTGAAGCCGAAATACATTTTGACGGCCTCATAGTGGCTTTCATAGGAAAGCTTCGGGTCGATCACAAAATGTGCGCGGTCCCAGGCAATCCGTGCGTCGATCTCTTCCTTCGTCGTCTCGTTCATATACTGCACGACGCTTCCGATGCAGTCATAGCGGTATTCAGGACCGAGCTTTTTGAGGATCGACATGTCGTCGGCCAGAATGTCGTTCATGCCGGGCATTTTGCCGATGACGCCGACCTTCATCCGCCGCAGGAACGTCCAAGTCTGCGCTGCCTTGGCGAAGTCCTGTACAAACGCCTTGAACTCCGGCTCAAGCCGGTTTCCGGCGAAGAACTGGCACTTCAGGCCCATGCGCGTGATGGCGCAGGCGTTATCCTGCGCGCCGTGCACGCCCTGGTTGACTGTCAGCATCAGCTCGTCCCAGTCGTCGCCGACGGTCTGGTCCGGCTGCACCACGGCGAAGCCGAGCGGCAGGCGGTTTTCCTGCAGGGCGCGGACCAGCCACGAGCCCTGCGAATAGGTCAGAAGAATGATCAGCATTCCATCAAGGCCGCGCTGGTTCATGTCGCGGACCTTGGCCTCGATATCGGCGCGGTTCATGGCCGCGCCGGGGAAATAGATTTCCGCGACGTCCGCAAGGTCCTGAACGATCTGGCGTGCGTAGGCCTCCTGCCGGGCTGTGATGCCGGGGAAAATCGGCTCATATCCGTCCGTCATCAGGCCGAGCAGACCAAGCCTGGGCAATCTGCGTTCTCTCATATTGATTTCGTTCCTTTCTGAAATAGAATTTCATTGCACTGGAATACCTGTTGATAGCGCCGATAGAACGGTTCATACGCTGCATGGGCCTCTGCGTTCGGGCGGACGATCTGTGCGATTTTGCTGCAGCGCTGCGCCGCGGCGAGATCGGGCTGATCGCCCAGCCGTACGCTGGCCAGCATCGCCGCGCCCATGCTGCCGCATTCGCTCTGCTCCAGAAGAACCAGCTCCGTGCCGGTGACATCGGCGATCAGCTGGTTCCAGAACGCGTTTTTAGAGCCGCCGCCAAAGAAGTGAACCTGCCTTGCGGGCATGCCAAGAGCGCGCAGCAGCTCAAGATTTTCCCGGAGCAGAAAGCCCACGCTCTCCAGCACTGCGCGCACAAGCTCCGCCCGGCCGGTATTCAGCGTGAGGCCGAACAGCACGCCGGAGGCCTCCGGCAGAAGCCTTGGCTGCAGGCTCCCGGAAAAGCAGGGAAGCAGCGTTACGCCGCCGGCGCCGGGCGGCGCCTTCTGCGCAAGGGCGCACAGCGTGTCGTAGATGTTTTCTCCGCGCTGCGCGCACGCGCGCGCTTCAGCGGGAAAGACGGTATCCTTCAGCCACTTGAAGACGACGCCTGCGGCCGGGCAGAACGGCAGCAGCACGCGCTGCGCCGGCGTGCAGCCCTGATAGACGATCATCGGCGGCTGCGGAAGCGCCTGCGACGGATACAGGGCGGTCATGACCAGGGCGGTGCCGACCGTCGCGGTCAGAATCCCCGGCCGCAGCCCTCCGCCTCCGATGGCTGCGGCGATCTGGTCCATCGCGCCCATCACGACGCGCACCCCGGGGCTGAGCCCGAGCGCCTGCGCGGCCTGCGGACGGAGCGTCCCGGCGTCCGCGCCGCACGAAAGCAGCTCCGGGAGCTTCTTCACGTCCAGCCCGAGCGATTGCAGAAGCTCCGTCCAGTATCCGCCCCGGCGCAGGCTGTACCAGCCGGTAGAGGTCTGAAGAGACGCCTCGGTGACAAACCGCCCCGTCAGGCGCATGACCAGAAAGTCCTCCAGCAGCAAAAAGCGGAAGGCTCTGCGGTAAATCTCCGGCTGCGCCTCCCGGAACCAGAGGAGCTTACTCAAAGGAAGTGCGCCGCCTGTCTCGGTGAGGCCCGTCTCCTGATAAAATGTCTGCGCGGAAACAAGGGAAGCAATTTCTTCGGCCTGTGCGTCCGCGCGGCTGTCCAGCCATACGACGGCATTGCAGAGCGCGTTTCCGCGTTCGTCCACCGGGAGCATGGTCTCGCCCTGCGTGGTGATGCAGATGGCTGCGACCTGCTCCAAGGACGCCCGGCGCCGCAGCTGCGTAACTGCGCGGCGCATTGCGTTCCAGTATTCCTCGCTGTTCATTTCGATTTTTGCGTCGTCCGTCAGAAGGTCATATTCCTCGATGCACTGCGCAAGCATCCGCAGCTCTGCGTCGATCAGACATGCCTTGATAGAGGTCGTACCATAGTCAAAGGTCAGATAATGGTTCATGCTGCACGCTCCTGTCCCTGCGGCGCCGCAGACGGCGCCCTTTGTGCTTCATTCTAAGGGGCAGCGGAGCGGAAGTCAATATCTTATCTATATATTTGTATATGTTGAAGCGAAAACAGATGGATCATTTCATTGACAAAGCGGAAATCAGCTGCCATAATAGGCCTAACATATACATATAACTATATAAGAAGAGAGGAAAAGCATCATGCATTATCAGGAAGAAAAGCTGTATACCGGCAGCCTGCGCCAGCTCTTTTCCGTCCGGGAGGCCCGGCTGCTCGGCGGAAAGGCCGACGGCGTGCGCGTGGCGGATGTGCACAACGGCGCAAATCTCGAGGTCTGCGTTGCGGTAGACCGCTGCATGGACATTCCGGAGGTCCGCTATCGCGGCCGGGTTCTGAACTATATTACGCCGAACGGGATTGTGCATCCCTCGTATTACAGCTGCTTCGGCGAGGGCTGGAGCGAGGCGTTTGCAGGGGGACTGCTGTATACCTGTGGCCTGAGCCATGCCGGCGTGCGGGAGGAGCTGGACTGGCAGAGCCGGAAGGAGCACGGTTGCATCGCCAACGCCCCCGCGGAGCAGTTTTCCATCCGCGTGTGTGAGGAGCCGGAGGGGCCGGCTGCGGAGCTTTGCGGCGTGATGCGGGAGGGGATGCTGGGCGGCGTCAACCTGAGCCTGACGCGGCGCATCCGGATCTGCTATCTGCGCGACGAGATCGAGGTGACCGACACGGTCTGCAATGAGGGGTATCGGAGCGTGCCGCATATGCTCCTGTACCACTGCAATCTGGGCTATCCGCTTGTGCAGCCGGACTCGGTCCTCCGGATTCCGAGCCGGGGCGTCCGGGCGCGCACGCCGTTTGCTGAGGCGCGGCTGCCGGAGCTGGACGTCATTCTGCCGCCGCAGGACGAGCTGGAGGAAATGTGCTATTATTACCAGCTGCAGCCGGAGCCGGACGGCTGGACCCGGGTCCGGCTGGAAAACCGGCGGGAGGGCCTTGGAATGACGCTTTCGTTTGACACGGCGGCGCTGCCGCAGTTCCTGCAGTGGAAAAACTTTGTAAAGGGCGAATATGTCATGGGCCTGGAGCCGGCAAACTGCACCATCGACGGCCGCGGCGACGCGCTTGCGCGCGGGCAGCTGCGCACGCTCGCGCCGGGGCAGAGCGCAGTTTACCGCCTGCGCTTCCGCTTTGACGACGGGCAGGAGGGCGAAATCAGACCGTGAGATAGGCGCCGGCCTCCTGCTCGAGCGCCTGCCATACCGGGTATTGGGCGCCGTGCTCGTCGAAGAAGCGCTTCAGATCCCGGTTCAGCGCGCACTTGTGTTTTGAAAGTCAAATTGTTATAATGCGCTTGAGATATTAAGGCTGTGGAGGGATTGCGATGCTGAGGGTAAGAGATGCAGCGGCGGCGGATTTTGAGCGGATTATGGAAATCTACCGATACGCACAGGAGTTTATGATCCGCTCCGGAAATCCGACGCAGTGGGCGCGCCGCTACCCGGATGCGGACCTGATCCGGTCGGACGTCCGGCAGAACGTCTGCAAGGTCATAACGGACGGGGATACGATACATGGGGTATTCGCACTGTTTGCAGGCGAGGAGCCGACGTATGCACAGATCGAAGACGGAAGCTGGCTGAACGATGCGCCGTATCTTACCATTCACAGAATTGCCGGGGACGGACAGGCACACGGCCTGTTTGCCTGCGCGGCAGACTACTGCAAGCGCATCTGCTCAAATGTCCGGGTGGACACGCATGCGGATAATCTTATCATGCAGGGGCTGATCCAGAAGAACGGCTTTACCCGCTGCGGCGTCATCCATGTGAAGGACGGGACGCCGAGAATTGCGTATCAGTGGGCAGGCGAATAACATCCTGAAAAAACAGACGCGAAGGGGCAGAACCCCTTCGCGTTTTGCTTTTTTGCAGCGGTGTGCAGCAGGCTCAGAATGCGTCCGTTTCCGGGATGATGAGCGCAGCGATGATGTATACCCACAGGCTCAGGCCGCCGGCCAGCACCAGAACCGCCGTAATCAGGCGAACGATGGTGGGGTCCACGTTCAGATACTGGGCAAGGCCGCCGCAGACGCCCAGAATTTTGCGGTCATAGGTTGCACGGTAAAGTTTTTTTTCCATAATCACAGCTTCCTTTCCAAGCTAAGCGCAGATAACAGATTTTATGCGAGCAGGCCGGCGGCGGACTTCACGGTGAGAATCCGCAGAACACTCTCGTCAATGCGGCTTTCGCTCAGCGTGCCGTCCTCTATCGCGGCCATGATTCCGTCATAGGCGGCCTGCAGATCCGCCGGCATCAGAATCATATCGCAGCCTGCCTGCAGCGCGCCCACGGCGGCCTCGGCGGCGGAGTAATGATCCGTGATGGAGGCCATATCCTGCGCGTCTGTGATTATGACGTTGCGGAAGCCCAGTTTGTTCCGCAGAAGCTCCGTGACAATCTGGCTGGAAAGGTCTGCGGGCGTATTGTCGCCGGTGACCTCCGGGAAGCTCAGGTGGCTGACCATGACGAAGGGAACGTAGGTATCGGAATTGATGATCGCGGAGAAGGGCACAAGGTCGCAGGCCTCCAGCTCCTCAAGCGTCTTGTTGACGACGGAGGCGGCGGTATGATCGTCCACGGTCGCCGCGCCGTAGCCGGGGAAGTGCTTGAGGCAGGGGAGAATTTCTCCCTGGTAGAGGCTGGAGGCCATCACGCCTGCCAGCGAGGCCACAAGCTCAGGGTCGGTGCTGAACGAGCGGCTGCCGATGACGCTCTGCGCGCCGGCGGCAACGTCCGCCACGGGCGCAAAGTCCATGTTGAAGCCCAGGGCGTGAAGCTGGCCGGATATGGTCTGCCCGGCCTCGTAGACGGCGGCGGGATCGGCGCTGTCGCCCAGCGTGCGCATGGCGTCCACGGCCTCGGTCTGCATTTCCGCGCGCCCGCCGACGCGCATGACGCTGCCGCCCTCTTCATCCACGCCGAGCAGCAGGGGAATTTTTGCATAGGACTGCGTATTTTCCAGCAGCGCGACGGTCTGCGCGCGGTCGACCAGGTTTTTCTGGAAATAGACGACGCCGCCCACCGGCGTCTGCTCAATCGCAGTTTTTGTGGCCTGACCGGCGATGGTGGCCGTGCCGACGCCGGTAATGGCCTCCGGCGTGACATAGAACAGCTGCCAGACCTTTTCCTCCAGCGTCATGCCGTCGAGCGCTGCGCGGGCGGCGGGGTCCTCAGGCTCGGGCTCCGGTTCAGGCTCGGGTTCAGGCTCCGGCTCGGGTTCGGGCTCCGCGGCGGCCGGATCGTCCGCCGGGGTGACGTCCTGCGGAAGCTCGCCTTCAAATTCGGGCTCGCGCTCCGGCTGCGTGACGGAGGGGTCGGACTCGAATACGCGGTCTGTCTCCAGAGATGTGACCTCCTTTTCTTCCTTCTGCGGGAGCGACTTGTACAGCAGCCATCCGGCTGCGCTCAGCAGCACCGCGCTCAGAAGCAGCGCCAGCGCGCACAAAAGCTTGTTGTGACCAGATTTCATAAGTAACCTCACTTGTGATACAGCGTCCGGGACTGATAGGCCGGTTCATAGGTGACGTCCACGCCGAGCTTTTTGAAGACGTTCTCATCCACGGCGGAAAGAATGACCGTCGAGTGCGCCTGCGAGCCGCGCAGGCCGGACAGAGCCTCCATCGCAAGCTCCGCGGTGGGGTTGGTGACGGCGGACATGGAAAGCGCGATGAGCACTTCGTCCGTGTGCAGGCGCGGGTTGCTGTTTCCGAGATGCTCCACCTTCAGATGCTGGATGGGCGCGAGAACCATCGGGGAGATCAGCTTGACGCTGTCCTTGATGCCCGCGAGCGTCTTCAGGCTGTTGAGCAGCGCCGCGCAGCACGCGCCCATCAGGCCGGAGGTCTTTCCGGTTACAATCCGGCCGTCCGAAAGCTCGATGGCGACGGCGGGCGCGCCGGTTTCCTCCGCCTTTTTGCGGGCGGGCAGAACGCAGGGGCGCATTTCCGGCGTCAGGTGCAGGAAGTTCAGAAGCAGCTCCTGCTTGTGAAGCTCCGCCGCGGATGCAACGCCCTTTCTTACGCCGCTGGCCGAGGCAAAGTAGCGCCGCAGAATCTCCTGGCAGGAGGCTTCGCGGCAGGCCTCGTCGTCGCAGATGGCAAAGCCCGCCATGTTTACGCCCATATCGGTCGGGCTCTTGTAGGGGCATTCGCCGTAGATGGTCCGGAACATGGCCTCCACGACCGGGAAGATTTCAATATCCCGGTTGTAATTGACCGTGGTCACGCCGTAGGCCTCCAGATGGAAGGGGTCGATCATATTCACGTCCGCAAGGTCTGCCGTCGCGGCCTCGTAGGCGAGGTTGACCGGGTGCTTGAGCGGCAGATTCCAGATGGGGAAGGTTTCATACTTCGCGTAGCCCGCCTGCACGCCGCGCAGGTGCTCATGATAGAGCTGGCTCATGCAGGTCGCCATTTTGCCCGAGCCGGGGCCCGGCGCCGTCACAACCACGATGGGGCGGGTGGTTTCAATATAGTCGTTTTTGCCGTAGCCCGCCTCGGAGACGATCAGAGAGACGTTTGACGGATAGTCTGCAATCGGATAGTGCTTGTAGACCGGCACGCCGAGCGAGCGGAGCTTGCGCTCGAAGGCGTCTGCCGCGGGCTGGCCGGCGTACTGCGTGATGACCACGCTTCCCACATACAGGCCGATGGCGCGGAAGGCGTCGATCAGACGCATGACGTCCAGATCGTAGGTGATGCCGAGATCACCCCGGCGCTTGTTCATTTCAATGTGACCCGCGCAGATGGCGATGACGATCTCCGCCTGCTCGCGCAGCTGCAGGAGCATCTTCATCTTGCTGTCCGGCTCAAAGCCCGGCAGCACGCGCGAGGCGTGGTAATCGTCAAAGAGCTTGCCGCCGAACTCCAGATAGAGCTTGCCGCCGAAGCGCTCGACGCGCTCGAGAATATGCTCCGACTGGAGCTTGAGATACTTTTCGTTGTCAAAACCGATTCGCTTCATAGCCAGTTCCCCGCCTATAATTTTGTCAGGATATATCATAAACCGAAACGGAGCGGTTTGCAATCCTGGATTGTATTTTTTCGTCTATGTTATTTTCTGGCACAGCGAGATCAGCTCGGCCCGGAAGCGCCGGATTTCCGGCAGGGCGAGCTTGCTTTCGGGACAGATAAAGCACAGCGACACCTCTGTGCGCGGCAGAAGCTCCACCGCCCGGACGCCAAAATAATCCGCAAAGGAGCGCGGCCCCAGCGTGACGCCGCGGCCCCGGCGGACCAGGTCCATATTGGTTTCGATTCCGTCCGAGCGGTAGACGCGGCCGGGGGAGACGCCGCTGCGGCGGAAGGCGTCCCGGAGCGTCCAGTCCTCGGCGGAGTTTTCAAGGCCGGTGACGAAGTCGCAGCCGGCAAGCTCCGCGAGCGTCACCGCGTGAAGGCGCGCGCGGGGGTCCTCCGGGGAAAAGAGCACGCACTGCGGCTCGCGTACAAGCGGCGTGAGGCAAAGGCCCGCCTCCGGCGCCTCGTCCGAGGGCATGCGGTCAAGCGCCAGGTCGAGCGTGCCCCTCCGCAGCTGCGTGAGAAAATCAAGTCCCGCTTCGGTTACAAACGTAACCGAAAGCTCCGGCTGAGCGTCAAAGAAGCGGACGATATCGGAAAACAGGCCGTTTGAATACACGCGCGAGCCCATGCCGATGCGAAGCCGCCTGCGGACCTGCACGGCGTCCTTCTGGACATGGGCGCCGAACTCCTGCCAGGCGCGCTCGAGCGCGGCGGCCTGCTCGCAGAAGCGCTCGCCCGCCGGCGTCAGCTCCATGCCGGAGGTTGTCCGGAAAAACAGCTCGTAGCCGAGCTCCGCCTCCAGCCGCCTCAGCTGCTGCGAAAGCGCCGGCTGCGACAAAATGAGCTCCTGCGCTGCGCGCGAAACGTTGCGGCAGCGCGCAACCGTCAGGACATACAGGACCTGCTGCATGGTCATGGCGCATTCCTCCACCTCATAAGTTGAACCTATAGCCCTATCATATTATAGTATTTTACACATTTCAAGTCCTTTGATAGACTGTATTTATCAGCAGAATCAACAAAGATGAAGGGCGGTTTTCAGATGGAGCGAGTGCTTCTGTCCGGCAACGAGGCGATTGCGCGCGGCGCGTATGAGGCGGGCGCGCGCGTCTGCTCGGCCTATCCCGGCACACCCAGTACGGAAATTTTCGAAAGTCTGCCGCAATACGGCTCTGCGCTCTACTGCGAATGGGCGCCGAATGAAAAGGTTGCGGCGGAGGTCGCCTACGGCGCGTCCATCGCAGGCATCCGGAGCCTTTGCGCAATGAAGCACGTCGGGCTGAACGTGGCGGCGGACCCCGTGTTTACGGCCGCCTACAACGGCGTCGGCGGCGGGTATGTCATTGTTTCTGCGGACGATCCCGGCATGCACTCCTCGCAGAACGAGCAGGATAACCGCCACTATGCGCGCGCGGCGCGCCTGGCGATGCTGGAGCCGTCCGACTCGCAGGAATGCCTGGACTTTACGCGCGCGGCATACGAAATCTCCGAGCAGTTTGACCTTCCAGTGCTGCTGCGCATCACAACGCGCGTGGCGCACTCGAAAAGCCTGGTCCAGCTTGGCGCGCGCTGCGAGCGGCCGGTGAAGGCCTATGAAAAAAATGCGGAAAAGTATGTTTCAAGCCCCGCCAACGCCCGGCGCAACCACGCGAAGGTAGAAAAAAACCTGCAGGCGCTGGAGGCGTACGCCTGCCGGTCGGAGCTCAACCGGATGGAGCTGAAGGGCGCGAAGACCGGCGTCGTGACGGCCTCCGTCGCCTACCAGTACGCGAAGGAGGCCTTTCCGGAGGACGCCTCGTTTCTGAAGCTCGGGCTTACAAACCCGCTGCCGCTTGAGCTGATCCGGGACTTTGCCGCGCGGGTGGAAACGCTCTACGTCATAGAGGAGCTGGACGGCTTCATGGAGGAGCAGATCCGCGCTGCAGGCATAGCCTGTATCGGAAAGGAGCTGACGGGGAAGCTGTATGAGCTCAACCCCGAGCTTCTGAAGGCGCGTATCTTTGGCCTGCGGCATGAAATGCCGGAGCTTGCGGCGCAGCCCGTTTCCCGGCCGCCGGCGCTGTGCCCCGGCTGCCCGCACAGGGGCTTTTTCTACACCATGGCGCAGCACCGGGATTTTGTAATCGCGGGGGACATCGGCTGCTATACGCTGGGCTTTGCGCCGCCATTGAGCGCGCTGGACAGCGTGGTGTGTATGGGCGGCGGCTTTACGGTCGCGGCCGGAATGGCAAAGGCCTTCGAGCAGACCGGGCAGAAGGATAAAAGAGTCTTCGGCGTGCTGGGCGATTCCACGTTCTTCCACTCCGGTATGACCGGCGCGGCGGAAATCCGTTATAACGGCGCGGACGTGATTCCCGTGGTGCTGGACAATTCCACCACCGGCATGACCGGGCATCAGGACAATCCCGGCACCGGCCGCAGCCTGCAGGGCGAGATGGCAGAAAAGCTCAGCATTGAAAATATTCTCAGGGCCTGCGGCTATGAAAACGTCCTGATTGTCGACCCGCTGGACCTGAGCGCCATGGAAGGGGCCGTGCAGGAGGCGCTGAAAAGCGAAAGGCCCGCCGCCATCATCACAAGAAGCCCGTGCCTGCTCATCCGGGGGCTTCCGAAGCCGCGCACGGTCTGCGCGGTAAACCAGGCGCGCTGCGTCGGCTGCAGAAAATGCCTGAGAGCCGGCTGCCCCGCGATTCACATGGAGGGAAAGCGGGCCGCAATCGACGGCGCGCAGTGCGCCGGCTGCACCGTCTGCGCGCAGATCTGCCCGAAGGGCGCAATCGAAGAAAAGGAGCGCTGAGCATGCAGGGAACAACACGCATTCTTCTCGCCGGCGTCGGCGGACAGGGCGCAATTTTAACGGCGAAGGTTCTGGTAAACGGGCTTCTGCGTGCGGGCTTCGACGTGAAGACGTCGGAGGTGCACGGCATGAGCCAGCGCGGCGGCAGCGTCTCCACGCAGGTGCATTGGGGAAAGCGGGTGTATTCTCCCGTTATGGGCCCCGGCGCGGCGGACGGAATGCTTGCCTTTGAAAAAATGGAGGCGGTCCGCTATGCGGAGTATTTAAAGCCAGGGGGCGTTGCGGTCATCAACGATTACGAGCTGCCCTCAAGCACCGTCGCGGCGGGTCTCTGCCGCTATCCGGAGGGCTGCCTTTCCGCCATGCAGGCGCATTTTGCCTGCCGCAGCCTGAACGCCGGCGCCATCGCGGAGCGGCTTGGCAGCGTTCGCTGCGCAAACCTGGTGCTGTTCGGCGCGGCGGTGCAGGCGCTGTGCCTGCCCGAGGTGGACTGGGAGGCCGTGATCTGCGAAACGGCACCGGAAAGCTTCCGTGCGCTCAATCTGCAGGCCTACCGGGCCGGGCGTGCCGCCGTACAGGAGGCCATATGAAAATTCTTGTTCTGAATCCCGGCGCGACGAGCACAAAGCTCGCCCTCTTTGAGGATGAAACGGAGCGCTTCCGCGCGTCGCTCAGCCACAGCGCGCGCGAGCTTGCGCCGTTTGCCCGCGTGACGGACCAGATGCCCTACCGCAAGGCGCTGATTTTAAAGGAGCTTGAAAGGGGCGGCGTCGCGCTTTCGGAGCTGGACGCCGTGTGCGGCCGGGGCGGGCTGCTGCGCCATATTCCGTCCGGAACCTACCGGGTGACGGACGCGGTGATCCACGACATTCTGCACCCGGTCTACGGCGAACACGCGTCCAATCTCGGCGCGTATCTTGCAAGGGAGCTTGCAGAGCCGCTCGGAATCCCGGCCTTCTTTGTCGACCCCGTCTGCGTCGACGAGCTGACGGAGGTTGCGCGCGTATCGGGGCTCAAGGGCATGGAGCGCGAGAGCTTTTTTCACGCCCTCAACCAGAAATCCGTCGCGCGCAAGGCCGCGGCGCTGCTGGGAAGGCCCTATGAGGCGCTGAACCTGATCGTGCTGCATCTGGGCGGCGGCGTATCGGCGGCGGCGCATCGGAACGGACGCGTGATCGACAATTTCAATGTAAAGGATGACGGCAGCATGGGCCTCGACCGCGGCGGCGCGCTGCCGGTGAACGCGGTGGTGCGGCTGTGCTTTTCCGGCAAGACGCAGAAGGAGGTTCAAAGGCTTCTCGGCTCCGAGGCGGGCGTTTATTCCTATCTCGGCACCAAGGACTTCCGCGAGGTGGAGCGGCGGGCCTTTTCCGGCGCGGACCCGGAGGCAAGGCTGATTTTTGACGCGCTTTGCTATCAGCTCGCGAAGGACGCGGGCGCGATGGCGGCGGCGCTGCGCTTCCGGGTCGACGCCATTGTCTACACCGGGGGCATGGCCTACAGTGAGCGTCTGTGTCAGGTGTTGGATGAATATCTGGCCCCGGTGGCGAGGATTCTTCGCCTGCCGGGCGAGGAGGAGCTGCGGGCGCTGGCCGAAGGCGCGCTGCGCGTGCTTCGGGGCGGGCCCTGCGGCCATTATCCGGAAGGAGCGGGAGCATGAAGCTGGACAGTATGGAAAAAATCCGCGCGGCCGCCGCGCAGGGCGGCGCGCGCCGCCTGGCCGTGGCCGCTGCGCACGACGAGGCGGTGCTCCGCGCGGTCGCAGACGCGCGGAGGCAGGCGCTGGCAGAGCCCATTCTGGTGGGAGACGCTGCGGAAATTGAGCGCCTGCTGCGCGCGCTTGGCGAGGACCCGGCTGCATACGAGATTCTGAATGCGCAGGGCGGCGAGGCCTGCGCGCAGGAGGCGGTGCGCTGCGTGAGCCAGGGCCGCGCGGAGCTTCTGATGAAGGGCGGGCTTGCAACCGCTTCGCTGCTGCGCGCCGTGCTCCGGCCGGAGGCGGGGCTGAGGACGGGGCGGCTTCTGAGCCATGTGATGCTCTATGAAGCGCCGGGCCACCGCCTGCTTGCGCTGACCGACGGCGGCGTGAACCCCTTCCCGCAGCTTGCGCAGAAGGCGGAGATTCTTGAAAACGCGGCGCTTGTGCTGCGCGCGCTCGGCTATGAGACGATGCAGGCGGCGTGCGTGTGCGGCGCGGAAACGGTAAACCCGAAAATCGCTTCGACTGTCGACGCGCAGGCCCTGACGCAGATGCATGCGCGCTGGGCGCCGCTGGGACTTCATGTCTACGGACCGGTCGGCCTGGATCTGGCCGTCAGCCGGGAGGCCTGCCGCTGCAAGCGCTACGACGTTCCGGGCGGCGGCGAGGCGGACATTCTGCTGGTGCCGGATTATGAGACCGGCAACGGCATCGGAAAGGCCATGAGCGTGTTTGCAGGCGCAAAAAACGCGGGCGTCGTCACCGGCGCGCGTGTGCCGGTCGTGCTGGTTTCGCGCAGCGACAGCGCGCAGACAAAGCTTTCCGCCATCGCGCTCGGCGCGTGCCTGGCCAGGGCGGAGGCGCATACGCAGGGAGGAGCGGGCCATGTTTGTTGAGTCCATGTACCAGCTGGGCGCAAGGCGCTCGTGCATCCGGGAGCTTTTTGAATACGGTCTGCTGCGCGCGCGGCAGATCGGGGCGGAAAATGTCTACGACTATTCGCTTGGCAACCCGTCGGTGCCCGCGCCGGGCGCGGTGGACGACGCGCTGCGCGCGCTGTCCGGAAGGCGCGATACGCTGCCGCTTCACAGCTACACCTCCGCCGCCGGAAGCCCCGATGTGCGCGCGGCGGTCAGCCGCGCGCTGAACGCGCGCTACGCCGCGGACCTTCGCCCGGAGAATCTGTTTTTTACCTGCGGCGCAGCCCCGGCCCTGGTCGCGGCAGTACGTGCGCTCGCAGTGGAAGCGGCGGAGTTTGTGCTGCTTGCGCCGTATTTTCCGGAATATGTGCCCTTCGTCACGGCGAGTGGGGCAAGGCCGGTCATTGTGCCGCCGGCAAAGGACTTCCGGCTTGACGCGCAGGCGGTTATGCGGGCGGTGACGCGGCATACGCAGGCCGTGATTATAAACTCGCCGAACAATCCCTCCGGCGTGGTGTACACGCGCGAAGAGCTTGCGGCCCTGGCCGCGGCGCTTTCCGGGCGGGCGGAGGAATACGGGCGTCCGATCTACATTCTGGCGGATGAGCCCTACCGGGAGCTTGCCTTCGACGGCGTGGAGGTTCCGTTTCTGCCGGAAATCTATCCGGATACCATCGTTTGCTATTCCTGGTCCAAGTCGCTCAGCCTGCCAGGCGAGCGCATCGGCTATGTGCTCATTCCGGACCGGGCCGCGGACAGCGCCGCCCTGATGGCCGCGGTGGCGGGGGCCGCGCGCGTCAGCGGGCATGTGTGCGCGCCGTCGCTTGCGCAGCACCTGATTTCGAAATGCGCGGGGCTGCTCCCGGACGTAAGGGCCTATGAGAGAAACCGGGACCTGCTGTATACTGCGCTGCGGGAATACGGCTATGCATGCGTTCGGCCGGACGGGGCGTTTTACATGCTGGTCCGCGCGCCGGGCGGCAGCGCGGCGGATTTTTCCGCGCGGGCGAAGGAGCGGGAGCTTCTGGTCGTGCCGGGGGACGCGTTCGGGTGCCCGGAATATTTCCGGCTGAGCATCTGCGTCAGCCCGGAGATGATCCTCCGGAGCCTGCCGGTCTTCCGCGCGCTGGCGCCGGAAGCATAAAGAAATGCGCCCCGACCTGGGACGCATTTCTTTACCTATTCTTAAAGCTGGCGCTGTGCCTGTTCTTTTACTTCCGGCTCCACACAGGCCATGACATTTGCGGTTCTTGCGGCCAAATGAATCGCCTCCTTTTCGCGTCTGCATTGTAGCATATTTTCTCCTCAAACAAGCGTTCGCATGCAGAAAAAGGGCTTGGAAAGCGGGAGAAAATATGATATGATGAAAAAAATTGCGATTTTCGCGAAACAGGGTAAGGAAGTTGAGAAAATGGAACAGAATTTGACCTTTGCAGATCTCGGCCTCTCGCCGGAGATTCTGCAGGCGCTGGAGAAAAAGGGCTACGGCTACCCCACGCGCATCCAGGCGGAGGCCATCGGGCCGTTTCTGGCCTGGAAGGACGTCATTGCCAAGGCGCCGACCGGCACAGGCAAGACCTTTGCCTTCGGCATCCCGATGATCGAGCATATCGACGCGGAAAGCGAGGCCCTGCAGGGGCTGATTCTCGCGCCCACGCGCGAGCTTGCCATCCAGATCGGCGACGAACTGCGGGGGCTTCTGACCTACTATAAAAATATCCGCGTGGCCGTGGTATACGGCGGAGCGAAGATCGACGGACAGATCAAGCAGCTGAAGAACCACCCACAGATTGTGGTTGCAACGCCGGGCCGGCTGATGGACCACTATAACCGCCATACGCTGCGGCTGGACCAGGTGCAGACGGTCGTCCTGGACGAGGCGGACCGGATGCTCGACATGGGCTTCTTTGACGATGTGACGAAGATCATCGAAAAGGTGAAAAACCGCCGGAATCTTGGCCTGTTCTCCGCGACGATCTCGCAGGAGGTCATGACCGTTTCGTGGATGTACCAGCGCGACGAGGTGGAAATCACCGTCAAGCCCGACGCGGAAAACCGCCCGGACATCACGCAGTATTCCATCGTCTGCCCGCCGCTGGAGAAGATTGACACAACCTGCCGCCTCATCCGCACGCTGGGGCTGGAGCGGACGATTATCTTCTGCAACACGAAGCACATGTGCCAGCGCCTGTGCGACGATCTGCGGCGCGCGGGTCTGAACGCGGACTGCATCCACGGCGATATCGTCCAGGCCAGGCGCGAGAAGACCATGCGCACCTTCAAGGAGGGGAAGCTCCCCATCCTGATTGCGACGGACGTCGCCTCCCGCGGCATCGACGTGGACGATGTGGACTGCGTGCTCAACTACGACGTCCCGGAGGAGAACGAATACTATGTCCACCGCATCGGCCGCACGGGCCGCGCGAAGAAGAAGGGCCTGGCCGTCTCCATTCTGGGCACGTTCCCGGAGCAGGCAAAGCTGGAGGAGATTGCAAAATACTCGCACTACGCCATTCAGCCCGTGAAATTTCTGGAGGACGGGACGCTTGTGGAGGCGGAGGTCAAAAAGCCGCAGCCGAAGCGCAGATGGCGATGAGACCGGCGGAGGAGGGGATGCTGCTTCTTTGCAGCACGCTTTCCGAGCCCGGCGCGCAGCCGCTCAGCGGCGCGGAATTCCAGGCGCTGCGGGAAAAGCTGGCCGGGCAGCTTCCGCAGGAGGACCCGCTGCAGGAGCTGACGCAGGGGATGCTGCTGCGCGCGGGCCTGAGCGAACAGGAGGCCGGGCGGGTGCTGGCGCTTTTGTCCCGCGGGGAGCGGCTTTCGGCCTATCTTGCCGCGGCGCAGCGGCAGGGCATGAGCCTTGTGACCCGGATTTCTCCGGGCTATCCGGCGCGGCTGCGGGCAGGACTGGGGGACGACGCGCCGCCGGTCCTTTACTGTAAGGGCGATCCGGCGCTGCTTTCCCGGCCGGCTCTGAGCGTGGTCGGCGCGCGGCATGTGAGCGCGGAGGGCCGCCGCACGGCGCAGCGCCTGGGGGCCTTCGCGGCGGAGCACGGGCTTGCGCTTTGCTCCGGCGGCGCGAACGGCGCAGACCTGGCGGCGCAGGAGGCCTGCCTGCGCGCAGGCGGGACGGTTGTGTCGTTTCCGGCGACGCGGCTTCTGGACCTCCCGGCGGACGGGCGTGTGCTCTACGCCGTGGAGGACGGCTTCGGCGCGGGCTTCTCGGCAGGGCGCGCGCTGCACCGCAACCGCCTGATTCACGCCTTCGGGCTTGCCGCGGCGGCCATTGAGCCGCAGCCGGGGCGCGGCGGAACCTGGTCCGGCTCGGTTTATAATCTGGCGCACGGGCTCAGCCCTCTGTTTGTCAGCGACGACGGCTCGGCGGGCGCGCAGGCGCTTCTGCGGCGCGGGGCAAGACCCCTTCCGGAGCTTGCGGCGTTCCTGCGGAATATGCCGCAGGATGTCTGAAGCTGTAGATTTTTTTGCGCAATTTTTGTACAAAATACCGGGATTACAAGCGCGGCCAAATGTGATAAACTTACGCTCGTAAAGGTGAATAAGCATACCTCTGATCCGCGTCCGCCGACGGGCGCCGGTTAAAAGGAATCCGGTGCAAATCCGGAGCTATTTTCCGTTAGCTGTAAGCACACTGTGCCGCGTTCATGGCGAAAGCCGGTCATTGCGCATGTTTATGCGTGAGAAGGCGAAGCGTGGCTGCGCAGGTCTGTCCTGCTGCGCGGGTGTGTAAGCCAGAAGACTTGGTGGTATGCGCGTGTCGGCTCCGCTTCTCCGCAGGGGGAGGCGGCGCTTGTGTGCTTTGCAGGAATCAGACGGCTGCGGCGATTTGTTTCGCCGCAGCTGTTTTTTATTTCCGCAGGCGCGGCACGCTCCAAAGCGGAACGGAGATTTCCTTTATGTATGAAAGGAAGCGGCAGAGCTTCCGGAGCATGTGGGCGCAGGCACTGCGCCTGCGAAAAAAGAAGAAGGAGAACCGCATGAAAAAAAGAGTTGTTTGTCTGCTGCTGACGCTGGCCATGCTGCTTGGCATGCTGCCGGCCATGGCGTTGGCGGCAAATGAGCACGCGATTACGGCCTCGCCCAAGACTGCATATGAGACGACGCAGGGCGCGATGCTCAAAATTCCCATGTCGGAGGTCTTTGCCGACAGCGAGGGTCATGAGATGACCTACACGCTGAACAGCACGGACCTCGGCGAGCACACGAGTGTTTCCAATCATGATACGTCGAACCCGACGGACTCCAGCTGGAAGCTGTTTTTCACGCAGCAGAAAACCGGCGTCTATACCGCAAGCATCACGGCCGCCTGTGCCCAAGATGCAGGCGTCACCGCGACGGCCACTCTGACGATTACCGTCAAGGAGGGCGAAAAGGGCGATGAGCGCCAGTACGGCTACGACGAAACCCCGCAGGACAGCGTGAGGGTTTATGTCACCATCTCCAATGACGGCGTTCCCATCCGCGGCAAAGACGGCACGGTCCTTTCTCACCTCGAGGTGAACGTGCCCTATTTTGACCTGGGGAACCAGGACCTTTCCGATTTCTACCGCTATCACACCGAGAACGGCTCCGGCAGCTATATGGACGACAATATCGTCCAGCGGCCGACAGCGCTGCATCTTTACCTCTACATGATCGGCGTCTACTACCTCGGCTACACGCCGGAGGAGGTTACCACCGGCGCGAGAAAGGTGCTTGGCGCAGCCGGCAACATTGGCGTTCAAAATCTGTTTGGTGCCGATGCCTATGAGGACAGCCTTTCTGCGCTGATGCTCGGCTCGACCAGCAGCCCGACTTCTTTGTACATGGCGAACTTCTGGGGCCATGACGAAAACCTCATGTACTACCGCAACCATGTGTATCCGCTCATGGGGCCGAACTGGGGTGCAACGTCGGACTATATGCTGCTGTCGGACGACGACACGATCGACGTCGCCCTGTTCACGGACTGGAGCTTCTGGAACGACGGCGGCGCGTTCGCCTGCTTCGATCTGGATGAATATTCCGTGCAGCCCGGCAGGAGCGTCACCTTCTCCACGATGAAGTATGACACCAAGAGCGTGGCGGACGGCGGCACCGAGACGATGGAGCCTATCGCCGGCTTGAGCGTCTCGGTCTATGACGAAAACTGGAAGAAGGTCGCCGAGGTAGAGCCTCTGACGGCCGGCGGCAGCAGCTATACCTACACCTTCCCGACCGCTGGCACCTACTACCTGCTCGGCATTGACCCCAATGCGGGTACGACGAGCGCGCGCAAGGCGCCCGCGACCGCGAAGGTCACCGTGGACAGCAAGGCACCCGTTGAGCCGGAGGGCAATAAGATCACGCTCGCTGGCAGCATCATCGGCAGCTCCGCAGACAGCAGCTTTGCCGATCTGGAGCGTGAAATGTACACCTGCAGGGAGACCCAGAAGAAGACCGGGCTTGATGTACTCAAGGGCGTTCTGGATGCCAAGGGCTACCGCTATACCGCCACAGCCACTGAAATTACCAGCATCACCGACCTCAAAGGCGTGACGCTTGCAAACGGCGATGAGCGCTACGGCCCGCAGTCTGCCTGGGTCGCAACTGTCAACGGTGAGAGAAAGGAATCGCTCAGTCAGTTTGTCTGCCTCGACGGCGACGAGTTCGCCCTCACCTTCACCGAGTGCCCGAAGAACGCCGACGGCAAGCACGCCGACGCCGATCAGAACGGCGCGTGCGATGTCTGCGGCAAGGTTCTGACCGGGGCGGTCAAGGTTCCGCACCTCATCGAGGGCGTTTCCGCCGAGAAGAAGGACACCGTGCAGGCGGGCAAGGCGTACCTGCTCTCCGAGCTGCAGGCCGGCAGGATCTTCGAGGGCCCGGACGGCGAAAAGCTCACCTACACGAACTACTAT
>CAKUHJ010000020.1 GCA_934655935.1 uncultured Oscillospiraceae bacterium
CTTCTACGGCTTCCCCGGCGACGACACCCCCATCATCCGCGGCTCCGCGCTGAACGCTCTGGCTTCCGAGTCCACCGACCCGACCGCTCCGGAGTACAAGTGCATCGAAGAACTGATGCAGGCTGTCGATACCTGGATCCCGACTCCCGACCGTAAGGCTGACCAGCCCTTCCTGATGCCCGTTGAGGACGTCTTCACCATCTCCGGCCGCGGCACCGTTGCCACCGGTCGTGTCGAGCGCGGCGTCATCAAGAAGAACGAGCCCGTCGAGATCGTTGGTCTGGCTGAGGAGAAGAAGTCCACTGTCGTTACCGACATTGAGATGTTCCACAAGCTGATGGACTACGCCGAGGCTGGCGACAACATCGGCGCTCTGCTCCGCGGCATCGACAAGAAGTCCATCGAAAGAGGCCAGGTTCTGTCCAAGCCCGGTTCGATCCATCCGCACACCAAGTTCACCGGCCAGGTCTACGTCCTGTCCAAGGAAGAGGGCGGCCGTCACACTCCGTTCTTCAACAACTATCGTCCGCAGTTCTATTTCAGAACCACTGACGTTACCGGCATCATCAACCTGCCCGAGGGCGTTGAGATGTGCATGCCTGGCGATAACATCGACATGAACGTCGAGCTGATCACCCCGATCGCCATCGAGAAGGGCCTCCGCTTCGCTATCCGTGAAGGCGGCCGTACCGTTGGTTCCGGCGTTGTCATCGCCATCAACGAGGACTGATCCGAAATAATTTCGCACAGCAAGAGGCCGGCCCACATCCGTGGGCCGGCTTTTTTCTGGGATTACTGAGGCACAGGCTTGCGTTTTGCAGGGCCTCGCACTATAATGAAACGCATAGATTGAGGAAGGATGTGAAAAGCTTGCCGCTGAAAAACATCGATCGGAAAAGTGTCAGTGATTTGGTTTACGAGCAATTCATGGACGCACTCCGTACCGGAGAGTGGAAGGCAGGGGAGCGGATTCCCTCGGAAAATGAGCTGGCCAATACGCTTCATGTCAGCCGGATGTCGATCCGGACTGCACTGCAGCGATTGTCCGCACTGGGGCTGATTGAAAGCCGACAGGGTGAGGGAACCTTTGTCTGCGAGTTTACGGGCGCGCAGTATGCAAACTCCCTTGTGCCAATTACACTGACAGGCACCGCGCAGATGGAGCATCTGATGGAGTTCCGTAAGATTCTGGACTGCGAAATTGCGGCTCTGGCCGCCCAAAAGGCGGATGAGCAGGTGATTGAGGCCCTGCAGGAAAATTACCGGAATCACAGCCAGATGTCGCATGATCTGGAGGAGAGTGCGGAGCTTGACGCAGAGTTCCATTTTACATTGGCACAGGCGACAAAGAACCCACTGATCATTCAGGTGTACACCGTGTTTATGAAGGTGTTTGAGATGAATATGCGCGAGATTGTGCAAAAAATGGGCACAGACGGCGCCATGAAATACCACCGTGAAATTATCGATGCAATATCCAAACGGGATGCTTCCGGCGCTAGAAAAATTATGCGTGAGCATATTGACGATACAATCCGGGGAACACTGGAAGTATAGTTGCTGTTCTGAACAAATTTTCCATGAAAAAAATGTATAAATAGTAGAAAATGCCGACGGTGTCTTGACAAGTGCGTCCTTATGTGAGTATGATGATGGCACGATAGTTCATACCGTATGTTGTATTACAACATACAACATACGACAGAAAACATGTGAGGAATTCTGCGTTGCAGACCGATGCAGAAACGATCCTTGTTGTTTCGCCGAATAATGACTGGAGGAGGCATTCCGTATGAGGGATGAATTGAGGCTTACCGAGCTGCGGGAAAAGGCACGGATTATACGAAAGGGCGTTGTAGAATGTATGGGCGTCGGCGTTGCAGGGCATCTGGGAGGTTCTTTTTCTTCTGCAGACCTGATGGCGGCGCTGTATTTCTACAAGATGAAATACGATCCGAAAGATCCGAAGCTGGCGGATCGGGACCGATTCCTGCTGAGCAAGGGACATGTGGCCATCGGGCAGTATGCGGCGCTGGCGGAGGCGGGCTTTTTTCCGCGCACGGAGCTTCGGCATACAAAAGAGATTGGTGCGATGCTGCAGGGACATCCGGATTTTCTGAAAACACCGGGCATTGAGGCCGGTACAGGCTCGCTTGGACAGGGGCTCTCCATCGGCCTGGGTATGGCGCTGGGCCTGCGGATGGACGGCATTGATTCACATGTCTATGTACTCATGGGTGACGGAGAGCTTGCCGAGGGGCAGATATGGGAGGCGGCAATGGCCGCAGCGGCATATAAGACCAACCGGCTGGTAGGCATTGTCGACAACAACCGCCTGCAGGCAACCGGACTGATCAAGGAGCGAATGGACTCCGGCGATCTGGCGGCAAAATGGCGCGCCTTTGGATGGAATGTCCTGGAGATTGACGGCCACGATATGCAGCAGATTGTGGACGCTCTGGATGCGGCAGACGAGACAACGGATCGACCAACAGTGATTCTTGCACACACGGTCAAGGGCAAGGGCGCGAGCTTTGCCGAGAATGTGCCGTCGTTCCATAATGGCGCGCTGACGCAGGAACGCTACGACGCGCTCATGAAGGAACTGGCTTAAGGAGGAAAGCACAATGGGCGAGACAAATCAGAGAAAGGCTTACGGCAAAACGCTGGTGGAGCTGGGGCGTGAGAACCGGAACATTGTGGTGCTGGATGCAGACCTGGGCGGCTCCACGATGGGCAAGATGTTTGAGGCAGAATTTCCGGAGCGGCATATTGAACTAAGCATCGCGGAGGCAAATATGCTTTCTGTTTCGGCGGGTCTGGCACAGACAGGGAAAATCCCGTTTGCGAATTCCTTTGCCGTGTTTGTCGCCGGGCGTGCGTTTGACCAGATCCGGCAGACGATCTCAATTGGCAGGCTGAATGTAAAAATCTGTGGCTCATCTGCCGGCCTTTCCGATTTCGGAGACGGTGCGACGCACCAGTCGGTGGAGGACCTGGCCATTATGCGTGCGATTCCCAATATGACAGTGCTCTGTCCGGCGGATGCGAACGAAATGAGCAAGGCGGTCCGTGCTGCAGCAGCCTTTGAGGGCCCGTGCTATATCCGTGTGAACCGGAACGATTACGAAAATGTGACGGCTGAGAAGGCTCCCTTTGAGATCGGGCGTCCGACGGTATTGCGAGAGGGCACGGACATTGTCGTGTTTGCCATTGGCTATATGAACAATCTGGCACTGGAAGCGGCACAGGCGCTTTCAGGGCGCATCAGTGTGAAGGTCGTGAATATGAGCACGCTGAAGCCGGTCAATCCGAAGCTCTTACACGAGCTTGCAGCAGGTGCGAAGGCGATTGTCACCGTAGAGGAGCACAGCGTGCTCGGTGGTCTGGGCGGAACCATCAGCGAGATTTTCAGCAAGGACCGCATTCCGGTCGAACGGGTCGGCATCAACGATGTATTTGGCTGCAGCGCGCATGGTTATCTGGAACTGCTGGAGCATTACGGGTTGACCAAGG
The DNA here is from genome assembly GCA_934655935.1 of uncultured Oscillospiraceae bacterium. GTDB lineage: Bacteria > Bacillota > Clostridia > Oscillospirales > Oscillospiraceae > CAG-170. The sequence goes on from CAKUHJ010000020.1 coordinate 3,517, forward strand.
AGCATGTTGAGCAGGCAATTCTTACGGCGATGAATGAGGAATAACAGAAAATAGATTTACGAAACCACAGAAAGGAAGCAAAATTATGATCAAGATAGGATTTATCGGACTTGGCATCATGGGCAGGCCTATGTGCAAGAACCTGCTTAAGGCGGGATGCCCGGTCACTGCGTTTGACCCGTTTGCAAAGGAGGCACTGGATGACGTCGTCTCCTGCGGCGCATCGCGCGGAGAGAGCAACGCGGATGTTGCTGCGAAAAGCGATGTGGTCATCACGATGGTTCCAAATTCCCCGCATGTCCGCGCGGCTGTTCTGGGAAAGGGCGGCGTCACCGAAGGCGCGCATAAGGGACTGGACGTGATCGACATGAGCTCGATTGCACCGCTGGAATCAAAGGCTATTGCAGCCGAGTGCGAAAAACTTGGCATCCACATGATGGACGCGCCGGTCTCCGGCGGCGAGCCTAAGGCCATCGACGGCACGCTGTCGATCATGTGCGGCGGTCCGCAGGCAATGTTCGACAAGTATTATGATCTGCTGAAAATCATGGGTGCGGCTGTGGTTCACTGCGGCGAGGTCAATGGCGCAGGAAACACGGTGAAGCTTGCCAATCAGATCATCGTTGCCTGCAACATTGCGGCCTGTGCCGAGGCGTATTCGCTTTCAACCATGGCGGGCGTGAACCCGGAAAAGGTTTTCGCGGCTATCCGCGGCGGCCTGGCCGGAAGCACGGTTATGGATGCAAAGGTGCCGATGATGATGAACGGGAACTTCAAGCCTGGCTTTAAGATCGACCTTCATATCAAGGATCTCAACAACGCACTCGATACCGGCCATGGCCTTGGTACGCCAATGGTTCTGACAGCCCAGGTACAGGAGATGCTTCAGTGGCTGCATAACAACGGTTGTGGCCAGAACGATCACAGCGCAATTCTGAAATACTATGAGAAGCTGACCGGTGTGGAAGTCCGGAAATAAGGTTCGCCATGCCGGAAACAAAATAAAAAAATTAAGGAGAAAGAAAATGAAACGGATTCTTGCAGCTACCCTTTCCATGATCCTCTCTGTCAGCCTGCTTGCAGGCTGTGCCGCAAAGCAGACGCCCACGGCGCAGGAGGCGCAGAAAACAGAACAGACGCAGCAGAGCTCCGCAGATGCGCAGACGCCAGCGCAGGAAGCTGTCTCCTATGAAAAAATGGATATCACCGCAGGCAACGCTGCGCAGGATGGCGACAGCCTGGATACGGCAATGGACTACTTCGTTGAGGAATTCGGACGTCGGACAAACGGCGCAGTTACCGGCAGCGTGTCGCCGTCCTCTGGTCTCGGCGGCCACAGCGATATGATTTCCGCTGTGCAGATGGGCTCTATGCAGCTTGCTGAAGCGACGGCATCCGTGCTGTCCACGGTTGCGCCGAAGTTCGCAATCTTTGATATTCCCTATATGGCGCCCGGCAGCGCCAATGCGGTCTACGAGCTCCTGTCCGGCGAAGCAGGCGAAATTCTGAATCAGGACCTCATTGACAACGCGGGTCTTCGTGTCATCGCATGGATGTGCCGTACACCCCGACACGTTTACAGCGCAACCCATCCGGTTGAAAAGCTCGAGGACTGGAAGGGACTGAAGATCCGGACCATGCAGTCCACAGCGATGACCAAGGCAATGGAGCTTCTGGGCGCGGAGCCGCAGGCCATTTCAACTGCAGAACGCTATATGGCTCTGCAGACCGGTGTTGTGGATGCAGCGGAAAACAATGTTGCGGAAATCTACAACTGCGCGGAATATGAGGTAACCAAATATCTGTCCAAGACTGGACATATGTGCGCGCCGAATGTGATGTATGTTTCGGAAGCCTGGTTCCAGTCACTCAGTCCGGAGTATCAGCAGATGGTCCTGGAAATCGGCGAGGAGGCGGGCCGCCTTGCAACGGACATTGAATCGAATTCTGAGGCGGATTTTGAATCCAAGCTGGTCTCCGAGGGCGGCATGACCGTTAACGAGGTTTCTGAGGCTGAGATTGCCCGTTTCCGTGAGGCGCTTGCGCCGCTGTACAAGGATTACGAGCAGACTCTGGGCGCGGATCTGATTGCGCTGTTCCAGGGCAATTGATAAAAGCCTTTGTGCGGAGGAATCCTGGCCGAAAACCGGGAGCCCTCCGCACAGAAATAAAAGAGAGGAGAGAAGCGCTTGAAAGAAAGGCTTGAGTATGCAGTCAAGACCATCCTGTCTGTGATTGTGCAGATTCTCGGCGTGGCGCTGCTGATTACGGTGGCAATCCAGATTGCAGTGCGCTATCTGCCGGTAACCGTCGCGTGGACGGATGAATTGTCACGGTTCCTGTTTGTCTGGTATGCGATGCTGTCCATTGCGGTGTCCTACATAGAGGATAAGCATTTGTTTCTGGATATTCTGTATTCCAGGCTGAAGCCGGGGATGCAGCACATGCTGGACGGTATATCGCACATTCTTGTACTGGCAACTGCGGTTCTGATCACCTGGAAGGGCATGGAACTGCTGCAGATTGTAAGAATTCAGAAGGCGCCGATCCTGACCATTTCCATGGCCTGGTTCTATGCGGCGGTTCCGGTCGGTTTTCTGTTTGTGGCGTTCCATGCGCTGTTTTCCACAATTGATTTCTTTGGAAAAAAGGACCGTGAGGCCAGAAAAGCGCTCGACGAGAGGAAGGGGGAAGTCTGATTATGCTTTTCAGCGCGATGCAGCTTTTGCTTGCTGTTGTCATTGTTTTGTTCCTGCTGATGCTGATGCGGGTACCCATTTCATTCTCCCTTTGCATTGCAACAATTGTCGGCGTTTTTCTGACGGCAAAGCTTCCAGTTACAATTGTGGTGCAGAGAATGTACAATAGTCTCGATTCCTTTACGCTCATTGCGGTGCCGCTGTTCATCCTGACCGGCAATATCATGGCGATGGGCGGTGTGACGAACGATCTTCTTGCATTTTCGGACGTCTTCGTGGGGCGCTTCCGCGGCGGCCTTGCATATGTGAACGTCCTGCAAAGCATGATTTTTGCAGGCATTACCGGCACGGCACAGGCGGATACCGCGTCTGAGGGAAGTATCGTAATCCCGGCGATGGTGAAAAAGGGCTATGATGAGGACTTTACCGTTGCTGTGACGGCGGCGTCCTCTACGATCGGTATCCTGATTCCACCGAGCATTCCTATGGTACTCTTCGGAATTGCTGGCGGCGTCTCCATCGGATCCCTATTTGCAGGCGGTTTGCTTCCGGGCATTCTTTTTGGCCTGGCACAGATGGTAATTGTTTTCTTTGTTTCCAGACGCCGCAATTATCCGCGCGAAAAGGGCCATCCGCTCAAGGAGAGCCTACGCATCTGCCTGAAGGCGATTCCTTCTCTGATGACAATTGTGATTATCATCGGCGGAACCGCAACCGGCTTTTTTACCGCAACAGAGGCCTCTGCAATTGCCTGCATTTACAGCCTGCTCCTCGGCGTTTTCTATTATAAAGAGCTGCATTGGAAGGATGTTCCGCGCCTGATTCTGGAGGCGGCGAAGACGATGGGCATTTCTGCTCTGATGATCTCTGCGGCCGCGGCACTGTCCTGGTTCCTGACCAGTCAGGGGATTCCGAAGGCACTGACGGAGGCGCTGCTGTCCATCACAGATAACCGGGTCGTGATTATTCTGCTGATCAATCTGATCCTGATTGTTGTTGGTATGTTCTTTGATTTGGCGCCTGCGGTTACGTTGTTTACCCCGATTTTGCTGCCCATTGCCACGGCCATCGGCTTGAATCCGATTCACTTTGGCGTAATGATGGTGGTAAACCTGGCAATCGGCCTGATTACGCCGCCGGTCGGCGTCTGTCTGTTCCTGGGCTGCAGCATTGCGGGCACGACGATTTCAAAGGTGATGAAGGGCTTCCTGCCGTTCTATATCGTTTTGCTGATTGTGCTGATTCTGATTGCGTTTGTTCCGGAGCTCAGCCTCTGGATTCCGTCCATGATGTAAAAAAAGCTGCATACAAGTGCGAGGAGGATATCTTATGAAGCTCAGTGTTCTGCCGGTTTCTCTGTTCCAGACGATTACAGGCGGGCAGATGTCGATTGCAGGATGGGCGCAGGAGGCGCAGAGGCTTGGGGTTGACGGCTTTGACGTCAGCACCATGTTCTTCCAGAACCATACTGCGACCTACATTCGTCAGGTCTTGGATGAAATGCAGGAAAAGCAGATTCATATCCAGCCGACTATGGTCTGCAGCTATCCGGACTTCACCAATCCAGACACGCTCGAGCGGGAGCGGCAGATTGATTATTTTAACCGTGACATAGCTTTGAGCTCGAAATTCGGCTTTCAGTTCCTGCGCATTACAGCCGGCCAGAATCATCCAGGGCTAACGCTGGAGCAGGGAGCAGATTATGCTGCGGAATGCTTTGCGCGTGTCCTGCCGACAGCGGAGAAATACGGAATCCGCCTGGTGTTTGAAAATCATTCCAAGCCGGGTGCATGGCCGCTGATTGACTTTTCCTTCCGTCCGGAGGCCTTCCTTGCGGTCTTTGAACGGATCCGGGAGCTGAACATCGGCGTCAACTTTGACACGGCAAATGCCGTGGCCTGCGGCGCGGATGCAGCGAAGCTTCTGGAGACTGTGGCGGACAAGGTCTGGACTGTGCACCTCAATGAGACGGCTACAGTCGGAAAATGGTCTCCGGCGCTTCTTGGGACGGGCCTTGTGAACTTTGATGAAATCTTCGGGGTGCTGGACCGGCACCATTATGACGGCTGGGTCTGTATCGAGGAGGCCAGCGGACAGGGGCTGGAGGGAATCGAAAAGGCGGTTTCCTTTGCACGCCGTTATGTAAAGAAAGGCGGTTGAATACCATGGCAGAGACCTCTCGCGAACGCGTGCTGAAAACCTTCCGTCATGAGCAGCCGGAAAAGCTTGCGGTTGATTTTGGAAGCTCAACCTCGACTGGCATCAGCATTTTTGCCTATGCGAGATTGCAGAAGTATCTGGGGATCAATTCTGGCGAGCTTCCGAAGCTGTTTGATATTTTTATGATGATGGCCGATTCCACACCCGAGATGCTTGACGCAATGGGCAGCGATGTGGTTCAGCTCAAGCGCTATGCACCGTACTTCGATATTCCGCTTAAGGATTGGAAGCCCTGGACCTTCCACGATGGGACGCAGTGCCTGGTTCCGGGCTCCTTCGAGCCCACGCGCAATGCGCGTGGAGCCTACGAGCTCCACGACGCGCAGGGACATGTGATTGCAAGGCTTCCGGAGAAGGGCTTCTACTTTGACCGGACCTATTTCCCGCTGGCGGATGTTGAGGAGCCGGAGGAACTGGACGAAATTCCGATTCCTCGTATGTCTGATGACGAAGTCGAGTATCTGAAGCGGGAAAGCAAGCGCCTGCATGAGCAGACAGACAAGGCGGTTATGTTTCCGATCTATGCCCGGACATTTGAAGCAGGAATGCTGGACTTCGGTATGCAGAACTGGCTGATTCACCTGATGAGCGATGAGGAGCTCGTCCACAGATATCTTGAACGTCTGACCGATCAGTACATCCGGGACTTGGACCGCGTCCTTTCCAGCTGCAACGAGTATATCGACTTTATTCGCTTTGTGGATGATCTTGGAACGCAAAACTCTCTGATGATGTCGCCGGAAACTTTCCGGCGGATGATCAAGCCGTATATGCAGAAGATGTATGATTTTCTACACACCAAATATCCCAAGCAGTATGTTGCGCTGCACAGCTGCGGTGCAATCCGCCCCTTTATTCCGGAGCTGATTGAAATGGGCGTTGAGATTCTCAACCCCATTCAGCTTGCGGCAAAGGATATGAATGCGGCAGAGCTCAAGCAGGAATTCGGGAAAAAGCTGACCTTCTGGGGCGGCGGCTGCGATATGCAGAATGTTATGACCCGGGCCAGCATCCCGGAACTGAAGGACCATGTACGCCGGATGATCGAAACGCTTGCGCCCGGAGGAGGCTTCCTGTTTGCACCGACGCATAATTTCCAGGCGGATGCCGCGCCGGAGCGAATCCTTGCAATCTACGAAACAGCGGCAGAATATCGCTGAATAAGCGGGCCGGGCAAGTGCGGCTGCACTTGCCCGGCCCGGAGTTTGTTCCTGCGGTCATGTATCGGGCGCCAGGGGCGCCCGGGGGGTCAGGTGCTGCTGCAGCGGCTGCAGCAGCTGCAGGTGCCGGCAGTGGTCTGGGAGCACGGGCAGCTGCTCTGGCAGCCGCAGCACCGACGGCAGCAGCCGCATCCGCAGCCGTTGCTCGTTGTGCCGGAACCGCTGTTCGACGTGCTGCCGGAGACGGTTCCGCCGGAATTGCCGCAGCGGCAGGTGCAGCTGCAGGGCGTTGCGGCGCTGGAATTGGAGCTGCCGTTCGTCCGGCAGCAGGGATTGCAGCAGCGGTTTGCTACAAAGCTCGGGAAAATGAGTCCGCCGTATACACCGCAGGAATTACACATGGTACATACCTCCATATGATATGAAGTTTTGACGCGCGGGACGCCGGTCCCGGCTGTCAAAGCATTCTATGTCTGCGGCGGCGGAGGCGTGTCAGATTCTGCCGCTTTTGCTGTGAATTTTGGGTGGTATGGGGTCCCTGACCTCCTGGGGCTTGCCGCCCGGAATGTCCTTGCACATAAAAAATCACCTCGCAGATAGCCTCTGCGGGGTGATTTGGTTTTATTCACGACGCTTTTTCAGAAGAGATTGCCCTGAACGTCAAAGGTGAGCGCAAAAGGCTCGGATTCAATCTGCATGTCGCTTCTGGAACGAACCTCATCAAGAAAGGCTTCAGAGAGCAGGAGATGCTCCATGTGAAGGGTGTCTTGCACGCGGATGACACGTGGATGCGTCTTGTCGGTTTCAACGAGGCTGCGGATACAGACCTGCAGACATTCCCGGTGATTGGCCATGACCAGCGGTGTACGTCCGAGCGTGAGCACGGTGCTTGTGATGGCATTGATATAAAACGCCTCAAAATCCGCTTCATTTACGACTTGCTGGCTGACAACATCGGCATTGCAGATACCGTGGCAGTTCCCGTGCGTTTCGGGCGTAAGGCCAAGAATGGCGACTTTTTGCGCCGTAATGCCGCCGGAGGCGTACTGGGGGAGAATGAAACGTCCTGTGACATTTGGGTCCATGCCCTCGCCGCTGATGTTCTTTCCGACGCGATCGACAACCAGAACGTCACATTGCGTAGGAAGCAGACGCGGCATCATGGCAAAGGCAAGCTTCAGCATAGCCGGTTCGGTCGACTCAATTTCCTCGGACGGGACCACCTTCAACAGATAGGTCTGGTCGTACGCGTTTTCAACCACGGCGACTGCAAACAGAACAGGATAATTTCTCAGGATTGTTATGCCGTTTTGATAAACGTTTTTCGCGAGATTTCCAACGCCCTCGTCATGCGTACGTTCGGCGCCTTTTTGCTTTGCAAGACCAATTGCCATCATTTTCAGAATTCCGCTTTCGTAGGTGCCTCGAAAAGCGGTGTGCGGCTTAACCCGGCAGGAAAGAATGATTCCGTCTGCTTCCGCGGCATATTTGTCGAGATAGACCGGCTTCCCTTCCGGATTTAGGCCGGCCATGACAGTTTCCATTGTACAGCGGATTGGACAGCCCATACTCTGCTCTGTAAAGCCGAGTGCAGCCAGAACCTCACGCTGCCCCTCTGCGGTTGCGCCGCCATGACAGCCCATTCCGGGTACAATGAAAGCAGACGCATTCTTGCTTTGGATAAAGCGGACGATTGTTCGAACAATGGCGACTTGATTGCAGATGCCTCGGGAACCGACAGCGATGGCGATTTTCTGGCCGGGGAGAATTTTACCGCCTGTCTGATTTTGTTCCAGACCTTCCAGGACAACCTGCTCAATCTGTTCAGCGGGGATACAGGCGCTGTCAAAAAGCTGCCTGGCCCAGAACATTTTTGGAATTGGCGTATCTCTTACGAGCACTGAAACCTTATTGCGTGCTTGAAACATAAAAAACCTCCATTACTCGTTGCCGCCAAGGTAGGCGCGCTTGACGGCTTCGTTACTGAGAAGATTGGCGCTTGTGTCATGGAGGATAATTTCACCGTTCTGCATGACATAACCGCGGGAGGCTGTATTCAGTGCAATTCTGGAGTTCTGTTCAACAAAAAGAATGGTGGTTCCCTCCCGGTTGATTTCCCGGATGGCCTCGAAGATTTCTGAAACAATCAGCGGTGCAAGTCCGAGAGAGGGTTCGTCAAGAAGCACCATCTTCGGATTTGCGAGCAGCGCCTGCCCGATTGCGAGCATTTGCTGCTCGCCGCCGGAGAGCGTGCCGCCGCTTTGCTGCCGCCGTTCTTCCAGACGGGGAAATCGACGATAGATTTTTTTCAGATCCTCACGAATCTGGCGGGAATCGAAGCGCGTAAAGGCTCCGACGAGAAGATTTTCCTCAACTGTAAGCTTTGAAAAGACGTGCCGCCCCTCAAGAACCTGAGAAAGGCCGAGCGTTGCGATCCGGTTTCCGCGGAGACCTGTGATATTTTTGCCGCCAAAAAGGATTTCTCCTTGAATACCCTTCGGATCGGTAAGACCGGAAATTGTCTGCAGTGTGGTTGTTTTACCTGCGCCGTTCGCGCCGATCAGCGTGACGATTTCGCCTTCTTCCACGCAAAGATTGATCCCTTTGACGACGTGAATATTGCCATAGCTGTAGTGAAAGTCGTTCAGTTCGAGTAACGCCATCTTATTCGCCTCCAAGGTATGCTGCGATTACATCTGGATTCTGCTGAATTTCGTTTGGTTTGCCCTCTGCAAGCAGCTTGCCGTAATTTAGAACATAGATGTAATTGCAGAGGTTCATCATCAGATTCATATCGTGTTCAATGATCAGAATGCTGACGCCTCTCGCCGAGATCTGCTTCAAAAGTGCCATAAGCTCCTCATTTTCGTGTGAATTCATGCCCGCGGCCGGCTCGTCCAGCAGAAGGACACGGGGGTCGCTTGCCATGCCGCGCACAATCTCAAGCAGACGCTGCTGACCATAGGAAAGACTTCCGGCCTCGGCGTTTGCCTGCTTTTCAAGACCGACAAAGCGCAGAAGCTCCATTGCCTTTTCCCGGCAAGCGGCCTCTTCCGCCTGTTGGGACGGAAGGAAGAGCAGCGAGGCGAAAAAGCCGGCCTTCATCCGGCTGTGCATGCCGACCAGGACGTTTTCCAGAACGGTCATTTTCTTAAAGAGATTGATAACCTGATAGGTTCTGGAGATGCCGGCCTCATTAATCTGATAACACCGCTTTCCGGTGACGTCTTGTCCGTCAAAAAGGATTTTTCCGGAGTCCGGCGTATAAACACCGCTGACGAGATTGAAAAAAGTGGTCTTTCCGGCGCCGTTCGGCCCGATGAGGCCGGTAATACTGCCGTCTCGGACTTCCATACTGACGTGGTTGACTGCGGTTAGTCCGCCAAAGCTCAACGTAATGTCTTTAACCTGCAGCATCGTGCGAGACCTCCTTTTTACGACGAAGAAGCTTTTTGATTGGCTTTTCAAGCGTTCCGTATATGCCTCCGGGAATCAGGACAATGACAACCAGAAGAAGTATGCCATAAATGAACATCTGATAGCGTTCTGCACTGCGAAGCAGCTCGTTGAGAAGCATGACTACGGTCACGCCGCAAATCGGGCCTGCGAGAGAGGCTGTTCCGCCAAAAAGCAGCATGGTCAGAAACATTACGCTCTGCTTCTGCATGAAGGTGTCAGGGCTGATATAGCGGACGAGGTGCGCATACATGGAGCCGGCAAAGGCAGTATAAAATGCGCTCACAGAAAAAGCCAGAACCTTGTACTTGCGTACATCGACGCCCATTCCGTCTGCTGCATGGTGGTTTTCACGGATTGCGATGAATGCACGGCCGACCTTGGATTTTACGATTCGCTGCTTTGCGATGAGAAAAATGACGGTACAAATCAACGCAAAATAATAAAATTTCGGATAAGAGTCCAGCGTAAGACCAAAAAAACGGACAGACTCTGTATAATAGCCGATAAAATTGTTTGTGATTCCGCCAGGCGAATGGGAAATAAACTGATAGACAATTTCGCCGAAGGAAAGCGTAGCAAGCGAAAGAAAATGAAAGACAAGTTTTGAAGCGGGATAGGCGATAGCTGCGCCGACGGCTGCCGCGACAATGGCGGCCAGCAGCATCGTTGCTGCAACCGGAAGCTGGAAGTAATCATGCATCAGACAGGAGCCATAGGCGCCAATGGCAAAAAAAGCGGCATGTCCCATGGAAATCTGTCCGCAGTAGCCGAAAACAATGTCAAGACCAGAAACGGCGATGACATAGAGCAAAATGAAACAGCAGATCAGGATGGCGTAGGGAAAACCGGAAAAGATTGCTGGAATCAAAAGAAGCAGCGCTGCACAGATCAGCAGAGGCAGGCGCTTGAGCGTTATCGTGGAAAGTTTCATGATACTCCTCCTTAATCCTGAAGTGCGCGCTCATTGAAAATGCCAGTGGGGCGAAGAAGCAGAAACAGAAGAAGAATAATGTAAGAGATCATATCCTTATATTCGCTGCTGATGTATCCGGCTGCAAGCGTTTCAACAATGCCAAGCAGAAGACCTCCGACGATTGCGCCATACATATTTCCATAGCCGCCTGCAACAGCGGAAGCAGAGGCCTTCTTCCCGATTGTAGCGCCGAGCGTGCTGTAAACACCGAAAACTGGGCCGATCAGCATGCCGCCCAATGCGGCAAAGCCGGCGGCAAGCCCCCAAGTCAGACCGGTTGTAAGCGAAACGTTGATCCCGCGTGCCTCTGCTGCGATACGATCCATCGATGCAGCACGCATGGCCGTACCGAGTTTTGTTTTTGACATGAACAAATGAAGGATCAGCATGCAGCAGAGTGAAACCAGAATACAGACCAGAGACTCCATCTGGATGGAAATATCGCCGAGCTTGATACAAGGGATGCTGAAAATGGTCGGGAAATACTTTGTCTTTGTACCAAAGACAAGCATACTTCCGTTTTGGATGATATAGGAAAGGGCAATGGTGGACAGAACAACATAGATGATCATGACCTTCCGGTCAAGAAGGCGGCGGATGATGAATTTCTCAATCGCCATGCCGACAAGAAATCCACAGCCCACGGTCAAGATCAGAGAAAGGAAGAATGGAAGCTTCAGTACAGCAAAAAAGGTAACGCCGAGGAATGCGCCCAATGTAAGAAGGTCGCCCTGCGCGAAGGTCAGCAGGCCGGAGGCTTTGTAAATCAGGCTGTAGCCCAGCGCAATCAGACCGTATACACTGCCGATTACCAGGCTGGAAATGAGTAATTGCCAAAACATATAGATCCTCCTGATAGGAAAGAACAAGGTTGTTTGTTTCTGAGAGCTGAGGCGCAGGTGGCGCCGGCCGGCGCCACCTGCGGACAAAACTGTGCAGATCAGCGGAGGTGGTTACCTGCTGCGAGCCAGTCGGAAACAAGCTCATTTTTGCCCTCAGAGCGGATAAACTTATTGAAGTTTGACAGGCCCTCACGGCTTCCGTCGGTATAGTCGAGCGTGCCGCCGAGACCCTGGAGACCGGAAATCTGATTGACAGCGTCTTTGATGGCGGCGTGATTGTTGCTTCCTGCCTTCTTGACGGCTTCCCAGAGAACCAGCATACTGTCATATACACGGTAAGCGCTGTCAGTTGCAGGAAGAGCGCCATAAAGCGCTTGATACTCTGTAAGGAATGCCTTCATGTTTGCATCGGTGCAATCGTCGAGAGAGGAATAGGTAAGGTAAGGGGCGGCAAAGGCGACAAGATCTGCATTATCAATTCCGGCAACATCGATGGCGTCGACCGGAAGCGCTTCTTTGTTCAGAATCAGGCCTTCGTAACCGTATTGACGGAGCTGCTTGATGAAAATTCCGTAGGTGGCGCCGACGGTGGACATGAAAACCGCATCAGGCTCAGTGGAAATGATGTGTGTGATCTGGCCGGAAAAATCGCTGTCGCCATCGTTATAGGCTTCCTCTGTCAGAATCTCGATGCCCTTTGCGCTGCAGCTTTCCGCAAAGGCGTCTGCGGTGGCAATTGCCGATTCGTCCTGACCGCGGAAAATGGCAACGGATTTTACACCAAGTTCGTCGGCGAGCTCAACAGTTTTCGGAGCGGTAAAGCTGCTGTTTACGCAGGCACGGAAAAGATATTCCCAGCCCTGCTCCATATAGGTGGGAGACAGGCCTGTGCCGAAGCTGACAATCTGCGCCTTATTCAGCGCCTCGCCAGTGGCGAGAATGCCGCTGGAGATGCAGGTGGTAATGCAGGCGTCGATTTTATCGACTTCAATCAGCTTGGTGACGACCTTGACGGCTTCCTCGGGCGAGCCCTGATCGTCATATACAACGTAATTGACGCTGGCGCCGTTCAGACCGCCGTCGGCGTTCATCCTGTCGATGACCATTTTCAGAGCGTTCTGCGCTTCCTCTCCGTAAATAGCGTTTGCACCGGACATGACGTTGTACATGCCGATAGTAAAGACCTCAGAAGCTGTGGCCTGCTCTGGACTGCCGCCTTCGCCCTGCCCGGAATTCTGAGAGGGGGCAGAAGCGGGATTTCCGGCGCAGGCGGCCAGAGAAACGATCATGATCAACGCCAGGACAAGTGCGGATAGCTTTCTCGTTTTCATACTCATGTGTGTTTCCTCCGTGTTTTCTTCAAAAGTTTTTTGTGCGGGCAGCGGATGTAAGTCATATCCCCCCATAGAAATGTAAACACTTACAATTCTGCCAAGACTATTAATGCACATGCGGAGAACGAAGTCAATGATTTTTCTACTCGATCTTGATTTTTCTACAAGTTATTCAAAAACTTCTGCGTTTTTTTAGCGAGAACGACGGCAGCACAAATAGTTGACAAACAAAAGAAGCTGCCCTATAATGGGCTATAAATGAAAGCGCTTACAAAAATAATTGAAGAGGTAACAATATGGACAGGCATATGCTAAATCAATTTTTTGCAGATCTGGAGGAGCGTCTGGACGAAAGCGAGGAGCTGCGCGTTGAGCGGGAGTGGCTGAATTTTGCTGATCTGAGGCTGACAAGCGGAGCCTTCCGAACCTCACGCAAGAAAAGAGGTTCAAAGCTGGATTGGCCAAAGATGCTGGTAAACGACGCGCTGGACGATGTGACGGACATGATTTACCAGCAGCTCTGGTCCGTCAATCAGGTTCTGGAGAACGGAGAGGGAACGATGCTCAATCTGCGCTCGAATTATGGAACCGGGATTATTCCGTCCATTTTTGATGCGCCGATTCACATCATGCCGCGCAATACGGATACGCTTCCCGGGAGCAAGCCGTTTCCGGACGGAAGCCAGGGAATCCGGCGGATTTTGAACGCGGGAAGGAATTGGGACTATTCCAAAGGCTTTGCAGGGAAGACCTTCGAAATGGCGGAGCAGTTCTTGACGCTTGCAGAGGCGTTTCCAAAGGTGCGCCGGTTCGTTCACTACTATAATCCGGACCTGCAGGGGCCGCTTGCTTTGTGCGAGGTGCTTTGGGGTTCCTCCTTCTATGAGGATTTTTATGATGAGGATGCGATGGAATCGCATCTGCTGGAGGATGCGCTTGACTTCTTTACGGAGCTCTATCTGGACTTTACAGATCGTTTTCATAGGCTGGCGCCGACGTTTGATACGGAACACAGTGTGGAATGGGGCTGCCTGCACCGGGGCGGAACAATTATCCGGAATGATTCCGCTATGAATATTTCCGGAGAGCTTTACCGGGAGTACGTTATGCCGCGCGACCAGAAAATTATTGCGGCGGTTGGCGGAGGCGTTCATTTCTGCGGCTGCGGGCATCATTATATTCAGCATGTTGCATCCATCCAAGGACTTTCCTGTGTAAATCTTTCCGAGCCGGCCCGCAACGACATGGAGAAAATATATGCCAATACCATCGACCGCGGTATTATTATTTTCGGGTTGCTCAGCGAAGAGGTGGAGCGGGCGCTCCGCGCCGGACGCGATCTGCGCGGCCGGGTGAGCGCCGGGGCATCAACGGCAGCATGGCTCGGAAAACGCGATTGATTTTTCTTGGATTTTCCGTTACAATATCACTATGAAATGAGGTAAAAAAATGCGGTGTTATTCTGTTTTTGATGCAGCAAAGCTCAAAGCGTCTCTCGGACATGCCTCCTGCGTCCTGCTTGGGACAGAGCAGGGATGCCCGGATTCCTGTTCTGCGGGCGTCAGCGTCTACGATTCGCCGGACTTTGCACCCGCACAGCAGCATCCGTTTCACGAAGGCTTTTTCGTCGCAGAGGGGGATGGCGCTGCGCTTGTGGGAGATGAGATCTTCGAGATTCACGCGGGAACCAGTTTCTTTGTTCCAAAGCAGGTCCAGCATACGCTGCGCTGCACGGGAGAAATACCGGTGAAGGTTTTCTGGTTTCACGCACTCTGAGAAAAGGAAACAACTATGGCAGCGAATATCTATGAGGTGTCCAAGGCTGCGGGCGTATCCATCGCAACGGTTTCGCGCGTCCTGAATCACAGCTCCAAGGTAAGTGAGAAGACGAAGAGCAAGGTTCTGGCTGCAATTGAGTCGCTTGGCTACACGCCGAACGCATTTGCACAGGGACTGGGCCTGAAGACAATGAAAACAGTCGGGATTCTTTGTGCAGATTCGTCTGACACGTTTTTTTCTGCAGTGATCTTCTATCTGGAGGAGAACCTGCGCAAGGAAGGCTATAACTGTATTCTTTGCTGCAGCGGACATGAGCTGGAGCGAAAAAAGGACTCTGTTGCTTTTTTGCTGAGCAAATCCGTCGATGCGCTGATTCTTCTGGGTTCTACGTATATGGGAAGAACTGCGAAGGATACAGATTACATTCTTCAGGCGGCGGACACAACGCCAATTATTTGTATCAACTGCCATTTGAAGCATCCGAACATTTATTGTGTGGAAAACGATCCCTTTGACTCGATTTATAAGGTAACCCGCTGTGCACTCCGTGCAGGATGCTGCAAACCGATGTTCCTGTTTCGCAGGATTGACCGGTATTCTCTGGAAAAGCAGCGGGGCTTTCAGACGGCCACAGCTGAGGCGGGCATTGAAAACGCACAGATCATCAAGTGCCCACAGAGCATTGCGGACGCAGCGTCCTTTCTGCTGCAGCAGGTCGTGGAATTTCCGGACGTTGTGATAGCCTCTCATGATGAGGTTGCAGTTGCATTTTTGAAGTATGCCAAACGAGTGGGTCTTGCAGTGCCGGAAAAATGTATGATTATCGGTCACGGCGATTTGATGCTTGCCGAATGCTGCGAGCCGGAGCTCACTACCGTGAATCTCCATGTACCGCAGCTGTGCAGTGTTGCGGTTTCAAATCTGATGCTCGTGCTTCAGGGACAGGTCCCAGCGCATCAGACCACGATTGCGGGGGAACTGCACGTCCGGGACACTACGATCGGTATACAAGGCTGATAAGGCAGAAACAAGCCCGAGAAAATCTTTTCAATCCGTGTTTATCAGAATCCTTGCGCACAAAAAACAGGGCCCGAAGAAAACGACGATCCGTTTTCCGGGCCCTGCTTTTGTGTTTTGTTAAAGAAATGAGCGCAGCCGGCTATCCTTCCCGCAGGCGCTCGCAGAGTGCGGGGTCCGGCGTGACACAGGCGGTGGAATAACGGTCGTAGACGACCATGCCGGGCTTTGCGCCGGCCGGCTTTTTGACATAGCGTGCGGGCGTGTAGTCCACGGACACGTTCTGTCCGTCCCTGGCCTCGGAATAGTAGGCGGCAAGCATCATAGCCTCCGTCACGGTCTCGTCCGGCGGCGTCTGACCGTTGGTTTCGATGAGCACGTGGCTGCCGTGGAATTTCTGCACATGCAGCCACAGGTCGGTCTTTGCGGCCTGGCGGAGCGTCAGCTGGTCGTTCTGGCGGTTGTTGCGGCCGACGTAAATGAGGAAGCCGTCCGAGGAGCGGAAGCGCATGGGGCGGCTCGGCGGGAGCTTCATCTGCTTTTTGCGGTCGGTCTGGCGGAGATAGCCGCCGTCCGTCAGCTCCTGGCGGATTTCCTGCACGTCGCGCTCAGACTCCGCGCGGCTGAGCTCGTCGAGAATGCTGGAAAGGTAGCGAAGCTCCTGCTCGCCCTTCTGAAGCTGCTCGGTGAGAATTTTCTGCGCAGTTTTGGCCTTCTGATAATCCTTGTAGAATTTTGCGGCGTTCTGCTGCGGACTGACGGCGGCGTTGAGCGGGATTTCAATCTCCCGCATCTCAGGGTCGTAAAAATCCTGCGCGACGAGCCGGGCCTGTCCGCGGCGGATGGCGTGCAGATTGGCCGTGACAATATCGCCCATCCGGCGCAGCCGCTCGCGGTCCTGCGTTGCGGCAAGCTCGCGCTTCTGGTTTTCCTGCTTCCGTGCGGCGCGCGCGTGAAGATTGGAAACGGTTTTGCGCAGCGCCTGCGTGCGCTGGCGCATGCGCTCGTCCCGGTCGCGCCGGGCATAGAAGCTGTCCAGGAGCGCGGAAAAGCTTTCCGGGGTCTGCATGTCAAAAAGCGCGCCATACTGGAGAATGGGAATGCAGGTAAAGTCCTTGGGCGAGCCGTCCTGCAGAAGGAGAACGGGCGTTTTTGCCTGCGCCTGCAGCGCCTGCAGAAGCGCAAACAGCTGCTCGGCCAGCGCTTCGCGATCCGCGTCCGACTGGGCCGGAAGCGGCGCGCAGGCGTCGCCCAGCAGGCGGAAGCAGAGCTCGCGGCAAAGAAGCGGGGAAAGCCCGCAGAAATGTTCCAGCAGCCATCCGTCAAACGCGCGCTGCTCCGGCGCGGCGCACAGAAGCCCGCGCAGCGCATCCGCCGTGACGCAGAAGGGGTCGAGCTTTCCCTGCGCCGGCGGGAGCCGGTAGTAAAGTCCGGGCAGAACCTGCCGGGTTTCCGACATTTCAAAATCCACCCGGCGCAGGCAGTCCAGAATCCGGCCGTCCGCTTCGGCGAGAATCAGATTGGAGTTGCGGCCCATGATCTCCAGGATGAGCCGCTTCTGGGTGGGCGTGCCCATCTCGTCGGTGCAGTCAAAGCGGAGCTCCACCAGCCGCTCCATGGGGGGCTGAAGAATTTCGCAGAGCCGGCCGCCGGTCAGGTGCTTGCGCAGCAGCATGCAGAACATCGGCGGCTGGGCCGGATTTTCCGCGTGCTCGGCGGTCAGGTGCAGGCGGGGGTGATTGGGCGCGGCGGTCAGAAGAAGCTTTCC
This sequence comes from uncultured Oscillospiraceae bacterium, assembly GCA_934655935.1. Classification (GTDB taxonomy): domain Bacteria; phylum Bacillota; class Clostridia; order Oscillospirales; family Oscillospiraceae; genus CAG-170. Next base: position 20,768 of record CAKUHJ010000020.1, read on the forward strand.
GCCTCCGGCCGGGCCGCGCAGCGAGAGCATCAGGGCGTCGCGCT